>JBAQYY010000046.1:0-45597 GCA_049790415.1 Candidatus Dormiibacterota bacterium
AGCCTTCTCCCACTTCCGCTACTGATGGGCGCGCAAATTTCGGTCGCCCCCAGCGGGGCCGCCGCCAAGGGCCGCCGGGTTCCCCTGAGCCAGGTTCGGAACATCGGGATCATGGCCCACATCGACGCCGGCAAGACGACCACCACTGAGCGGGTCCTCTTCTACACCGGGCGCATTCACAAGATGGGGGAGGTCCACGATGGTGCCGCCACCATGGACTGGATGGTTCAGGAGCAGGAGCGGGGGATCACCATCACCTCGGCGGCCACCGCGGCCGAGTGGCAGGGCCACCAGATCAACATCATCGATACCCCCGGTCACGTCGACTTCACCGCCGAAGTAGAGCGCAGCCTGCGGGTGCTTGATGGCGCCATCGCCGTCTTCGACGCGGTCAGCGGAGTCGAGCCTCAGTCAGAGACGGTCTGGCGCCAGGCCGACCGCTACGACGTGCCCCGGATCTGCTTCATCAACAAGATGGACCGCATCGGTGCCGACTTCGAAGCCGCCGTCGAGTCGATCAAGGATCGCCTCGGCGCCCGCGCCATCCCGGTGCAGCTACCAATTGGTGCCGAGGACGGCTTCGAGGGGGTCTTTGACCTCATCCGCGAGCAGGCCACCGTCTACACCGACGACCTGGGCACCTCGCTCACCAACACCGAGATGCCGGAGGCCATGGCGGCAGCCGTCAAGGCGGCCCGCCAGGAGCTGGTCGAGGTCGCTGCCGAGTTCGATGACGAGCTCATGCAGGCCTACCTCGACGACCAGCACATCGACGCCGAGCGCCTGAGCCGGGCTCTCCGCAAGGGAACCGTGATCGCCGAGATCTTCCCGGTCTTCTGCGGAGCCGCCCTGCGCAACCGGGGAGTGCAGCCGCTCCTCGACGGGGTGGTTGAGTTCCTGCCCAGTCCCCTCGACCGTCCTCCCATCACCGGCCACGACCTCAAGAGTGGGGAGGAGCTGGTCCGGGCGGCCGCCGACGACGCTCCCTTCTCAGCCCTCGCCTTCAAGATCATGACCGACCCCTACGTGGGCAAGCTCACCTTCTTTCGGGTCTACAGCGGCACCCTCAAGTCGGGCAGCTACGTCTACAACGCTAGCAAGGGCGAGAAGGAGCGGGTGGGCCGCATCCTCAAAATGCACGCCAACCGCCGCGAGGAGATCGAGCAGGTGATGGCCGGCGACATCGCCGCCGCCATCGGGCTGCGCCACACCTCGACTGGGGACACCCTCAGCGATGAGTCCCATCCCATCGTCCTCGAGTCGATCACCTTCTCGGAGCCGGTGATCAGCGTGGCCATCGAGCCCAAGACCAAGGCCGACCAGGACAAACTCGGTATCGCCCTCCAGAAGCTCGCCGAAGAGGACCCCACCTTCCAGGTGCGGACCGACACCGAGACCGGCCAGAACCTCATCTCCGGGATGGGCGAACTCCACCTCGAGGTGATCGTCGACCGGCTACTTCGCGAGTTCAAGGTGGACGCCAACGTGGGCAAGCCCCAGGTCGCCTACCGGGAGACCCTGCGCAAGGAGGCCAAGGGCACGGGCCGGTACGTGCGGCAGACCGGTGGCCATGGCCAGTACGGGCACTGCGAACTCTTGGTCGGACCCAACGAGACCGGCAAGGGCTTCGAGTTCATCAACAAGATTGTCGGCGGGACCATCCCCCGCGAGTACATCTCGCCGATCGAGAAGGGCTGCATCGACGCCCTGCAGTCGGGAGTCGTCGCCGGCTATCCGGTGGTGGACGTCAAGGTCACCCTCTACGACGGCTCCTTCCACGACGTCGACTCCTCCGAGCAGGCCTTCCAGATCGCCGGTTCCATCGGCATGAAGGACGGCATGCGCAAGGCCTCGCCGGTGCTGCTGGAGCCGATCATGAAGGTGGACGTCACCGTGCCCGAGGCCAACCTGGGCGATATCATCGGGGACCTCGCCGCGCGCCGGGGTCACACCCTGGGCATGGAGAGCCGCCGGGGCATGCAGATAGTTCATGCCGAAGTTCCCCTGGGCAACATGTTCGGCTACGCGACCCAGCTGCGGAGCATGACCCAGGGTCGGGCCAGCTACACCATGGAATTCGACCACTACCAGGATTTGCCGCAAAACCTGGCAGAAGAGATCACGGCCAAGCGCAAGAGTTGACTCGTCTTAAATGAGTGCAGAGCGCCACACGCTAAGGGCAGGGAAGAATGGGTAAGAAGAAGTACGACTCCAGTAAGCCGCACATAAACGTCGGCACCATCGGTCACATCGACCATGGCAAGACGACGTTGACCGCGGCCATCACCAAGGTGCTCGCCAGCGACGGGCTAGCCGAGTTCCGTAAGTTCGAGAGCATCGACAACGCTCCCGAGGAGAAGGCGCGCGGGATAACCATCGCCGCCTCCCACGTCGAGTACGAGACCGCGACCCGCCACTACGCCCATGTGGACTGTCCCGGTCACGCTGACTACATCAAGAACATGATCACCGGCGCCGCCCAGATGGACGGTGCCATTCTGGTGGTGGCAGCCACCGACGGGCCCATGCCCCAGACCCGGGAGCACATCCTGCTGGCGCGCCAGGTCGGCGTGCCCTACATCGTCGTCGCCCTCAACAAGGTCGACCAGGTGGACGACGAGGAGCTCTTGGAACTGGTCGAGCTCGAGGTCCGGGAGCTGCTCAGCAAGAACGAGTTTCCCGGCGACGACGTGCCCGTGGTTCGGGTCTCCGCTCTCAAGGCTCTCGAGGGTGACCCCGAGGCGGTGGCTCAGATCCGCCAGCTCATGGAAGCCGTCGACACCTACATCCCGGTCCCGGAGCGGCCCATCCAGCAGCCCTTCATGATGCCCGTGGAAGACGTCTTCTCAATCGAGGGTCGGGGCACCGTGGTCACCGGCCGGATCGAGCGCGGCCTGGTCAAGGTCAACGACACCGTCGAGATCGTCGGCATCAAGGACACCACCAAGACGGTGGTCACCGGTGTCGAGATGTTCCACAAGCTGCTCGACCAGGGCGAGGCGGGGATGAACTGTGGCTGCCTCCTCCGCGGGGTCAAGCGCGAGGATGTCGAGCGCGGCCAGGTTCTGGCCAAGCCCGGCTCGATCAAGCCTCACACCGAGTTCGACGCCCAGGTCTACGTGCTGGGCAAGGACGAGGGTGGCCGCCATACCCCCTTCTTCAGCAACTACCGGCCCCAGTTCTACATCCGCACCACCGACGTGACCGGTCAGGTCTCGTTGCCCGAGGGCCGCGAGCTGGTCATGCCGGGTGACAACGTCGAGCTCAAGGTGAGCCTGATCAACCCGGTGGCGGTGGAGGAAGGCATGCGCTTCGCCATCCGCGAGGGTGGGCGAACCGTGGGTGCCGGCGTCGTCACCAAGATCGACAAGTAAGACGGCCTAAGCAGGAGCTTCCAGGCAAGTAATGGCGCAGCGCATCCGGATCAGGCTCAAGGCCTATGACCATCGCGTCCTCGACCAGGCCGCGGCTCGCATCGTCGAGACCGCGACCCGCAATCAGGCGCGCGTGGTGGGTCCGGTGCCCATGCCCACTGAGATCAACAAGTACACGGTGATCCGGGGGCCCTTCATCGACAAGGACTCCCGGGAGCAGTTCGAGATGCGCACCCACAAGCGGATCGTGGACATTCTCGACCCCAACCCCAAGGTGGTCGACGCCCTCATGCACCTCAACTTGCCCAGCGGCGTCAACATCGAGATCAAGCTCTGATGCCGCGCTCACTGCTGGCCCGCAAGTTGGGCATGACCCAGATCTTCGCCGAGGACGGCCGCTGTTTCGGGGCGACTGTTCTGGAGGCGGGACCGTGCCCGGTGGTTCAGCTCAAAGAGCCGGCCAAAGACGGCTACCAAGCCGCTCAGATCGGCTTTGCCCCGGGCGCCAAACGGGTGACCAAGCCCCTGCGCGGCCACTACGAGGCCGCCGACCTGGAACCGCACCGCTACTCCGCCGAGGTCAAGGGCCTGGGTGAGGTCAGCGTTGGCCAGGTGCTCACGGTGGAGGGCTTCGAAGCCGGTGCCATGGTCGACGTCTGCGGGGTCAGCAAGGGCAAGGGCTTCGCTGGCCAGCACAAGCGGCACAACTTCGGCCGCGGTCCGGTGACCCACGGCAGCCACAACATCCGCCAGGCCGGCTCGATTGGTTCGGTGGACGCGGCCCGGACCTGGCGCGGCCTCAAGATGGCCGGCCACATGGGCTCGGCCCGGACCACGGTCCAGCGCTTGGAGTTGTTGCGGGTGGACCTGGAGCGCAACCTGCTCTTGGTCAAAGGGGCCGTCCCGGGGGCCAAGAACGGGGTCCTGCTGGTGACGGAGTCCCGGCCGCGAACGCGCAAAGTCAGGGGTCAGCACTGATGACCAGTGTCGTGCTGCGCGGCCCCGAGGGGGCCAAGGCGGGGACCGTCGAGCTGCCCGAGGCGGCTTTTGGGGGCGAGGTTCATGGTGCGGTGCTGCATCAGGCCCTACTCCGCCAGCTGGCGGGGGCCCGGCAGGGTACCCACGACACCAAGACCAGAGGCGAGGTCCGCGGTGGCGGTCGCAAGCCCTACCGCCAGAAGGGGACAGGACGGGCCCGTCAGGGTTCGATTCGGGCGCCCCAGTGGCGGGGAGGCGGAACCATCTTCGGCCCTACCCCGAGGACCTACGGTCAGGCCATGCCCCGCAAGCAGCGTCTTCTGGCCCTGCGCTCGGCGCTGGCCGCGCGAGCCGCTGATGGCGCCATCCAGGTGGTCAAGCAGCTCGACTACAAAGAGCCCAAGACGGCCAAGCTGGCCACCTTCCTGGACAAGGCCGAGGCTGGACGCCGGGTGCTGCTGGTGCTCTCGGAGCACGATGAGAACGTCGAGCTCTCGGCCCGCAACATCCCCCAGTTGAAGCTGGTTTTGGCGGGCAATCTCAACGTTCGCGACCTGCTCACGGCGGAGACCGTGGTCTTCACCCAGAGCGCCCTGGATGCGGTTGGGGAGCACCTGGCATGAGGGACCCTTCGCTGATCCTGGTGCGCCCGGTCATCAGTGAGAAGTCCTACGCGGGCATGGCCAACCAGCGCTACGTCTTCCGGGTCGCCACCTACGCCAACAAACTGGAGATCAAGGCTGCCGTGGAGTCGGCCTTCAAGGTCAAGACCGTCTCGGTCAACGTCATGACCGTCAAGGGCAAGACCAGGACCCGCATGCGTCGCGGGGGCCGCACCGTGGGACGGAGCCGGGACTGGAAGAAGGCGGTGGTGACCCTCCAGGCCGGTGAGACCATCGCCAACCTCTTCGAGGGGGTCTGAGATGCCGGTGAAGCGCTACCGGCCGACCTCGGCGGGACGCCGCTTCATGAGCGTCAGCTCCTTCGCCGACGTGGTCAAGACCAAGCCCGCCCGAGGCCTGACCGTATCGCTCAAGAAGCACTCCGGGCGCAATGCCACCGGCAAGATCACCGTGCGGCATCGCGGCGGTGGGCACCGGCGCATCTACCGGGTCATCGACTTCCGCCGCGACAAGGTCGACGTGCCCGGGACGGTGGCCACCATCGAGTACGACCCCAACCGCAGCGCCCGGATCGCGCTGATCCACTATCGGGACGGCGACAAGCGCTACATCCTCGCCC
Organism: Candidatus Dormiibacterota bacterium; assembly: GCA_049790415.1. Taxonomy (GTDB): domain Bacteria; phylum Chloroflexota; class Dormibacteria; order Aeolococcales; family Bog-877; genus Bog-877. The sequence continues at coordinate 5,595 of JBAQYY010000046.1, forward strand.
CCGAGGGACTGGCGGTGGCAGACCAGATCATGGCCGGCGAGAAGAGTGACATCAAGCCGGGCAACTCGCTGCCCCTGACCAAGATTCCCCTGGGCACCACGGTGCACAACATCGAAGTCCAGCTGGGCAAGGGCGGCCAGTTGGTCCGGAGCGCCGGAGTTGGCGCCCAGCTCGTCGCCCGCGAGGGTCGGCACGCCCAACTGCGGATGCCCTCCGGCGAGGTGCGGCTGATCGATGTCCGCTGCAGCGCCACCATCGGCCAGGTGGGCAACTCCGATCACTCCAACGAGACCTGGGGCAAGGCCGGCAAGACGCGTTGGCGCGGTTTCCGGCCCTCTGTCCGGGGTTCGACCATGAACCCCTTCGACCATCCCCACGGCGGCGGCGAAGGCCGCTCCGGCCCGGGCGGCCACCCCCAGACACCCTGGGGCAAGCCGGCTTTGGGCCACCGCACCCGCAACAACAAGGCCACCGATCGGATGATCGTGCGCCGGAGAAAGAAGTAGCCGATGAGTAGGTCAACCAAGAAGGGTCCCTTCTGCGACGCCCCTTTGCTCAAGAAGGTGTTGGAGATGAACCGCGCCAAGGAGAAGCGGGTGATTCGCACCTGGTCCCGCCGGAGCGACATCTTCCCCGAGATGCTGGGCCACACCATCGCCGTTCACGACGGCCGCAAGCACGTGCCCGTCTTCGTCAGCGAGGCCATGGTGGGCCACAAGCTGGGCGAGTTCGTGCCCACCCGCAAGTTCCGTACCCACGGCCATCACACCGAGCGCAGCTCGTCGCTCAAGTAGGACTGGAGAAAGCAGGCGATGCAGGTACAGGCGACGGCCAAATGGGTCCGCGTGCCCCCGCGTAAGGCCCGACTGGTGGCCCACGTGGTCGAGGGCATGCCGGTGGGCGACGCCCTGACGGCGCTGTCCTTCATGACCCAGGCGGCGGCGGAGGATGTGGCCAAGGTGGTGCGTTCGGCTGCCGCCAACGCCGAGAACAACTTCAGCCTGGAGCGGGAGCGCCTGCAACTTCTGCGAATCGAGGTCGACGGAGGTCCGACCATCAAGCGCTTCCGACCTCGGGCCCGGGGCGCCTCCTTCTCGATTTTCAAGCGCACCTGCCATCTCAAGGCGGTCGTCGAAGACGGCCTGGAGCGGCCCAGCCGGACCCGGACCCGGGTGCGACCCGCCCGGGCGACGACCCAGCCCACGGCGGCTGAGGAAGAGGAGGACTAGGCAGGGCATGGGACAGAAGGTTCACCCCAATGGATTCCGCCTCGGCGTCTATCGCAACTGGGACGCGCGCTGGTTCGCCAGTGGCCCCGAGTACACCAAGCTGCTCCAGGAAGACCTGGCCATGCGCCAGCTGATCGCCAGCCGGCTCAAGAACGCCAGCGTGGCCCGGATCGAGACCGAGCGTTCCGCCAACCAGCTGACGGTGATCATCCATACCGCGAAGCCGGGCATCGTGATCGGCCGCAGCGGGGCATCTGTCGACGCCCTCCGGGACAATCTGGAGCGGATCTCGGGCAAGAAGGTGCGGGTCACCATCCAGGAGATCAAGACCCCGGAGCTGGACGCCCAGCTGCTGGCCGAGAACGTGGCCAACCAACTGGAGAAGCGGATCGCCTTCCGGCGCGCCGTCAAGCAGTCGGTGATGCGCTCCATGCGGGCCGGTGCCAAGGGGGTGCGGATCCAGGTCTCCGGTCGTCTCGGCGGTGGAGATATGAGTCGGCGCGAGTGGGACCGGGATGGCCGGGTGCCCCTGCATACGCTGCGGGCCGACATCGACTTCGGCCAGGCCGAGGCCAAGACCACCTTCGGCCAGATCGGGGTCAGCGCCTGGATCTATCGAGGCGACTTCAGCGAGCCTCAGGTCACAGCTGCTCCGCCTCAGGAGTCGTCGCCCGAGCCCGTCCTGGCTCCCGAGTCCCTCGGCGCCGTCGCCAGTGGCGCAGAGTCGGCGCCCCTGGTCGAGGTTGAGACCCCGGCCGAAGACGGGGAGAAGATGGTTTCCGAGGGAGCACCGGTGGCCGCTCCTGAGAAGCCCAAGGCCAAGCCCCGCGCCAAGGCGTCGGCGGCCAGCAGTGCCAGTGCGGACGCGGCGGCGGAGCCCGCTGCTACCCCCAAGGCGACCCCGGCGAAGACGACCAAGCCGGCCGCCCCCAAGGCTGCCGCCGCCAAGACGGCTTCAGCCAAGGCCAAGGCTCCGGCCGCAGACAAGCCCAAGGCGGCGCCTCGCAAGCGCGCCACCAAGACGAAAGCGGGCGAGTGAGTTGTTGATCCCCCGTCGTCCCAAGCACCGCAAGCAGCATCGGGGTCGGATGACCGGCTCCGCCTACCGAGGCTCAACGTTGTCCTTCGGTCCCTACGGACTGCAGGCGCTGGAACCCTGCTGGATGACCAACCGCCAGATCGAGGCGGCCCGGCGGGCGATGACCAGGCACGTTCGCCGAGGCGGTAAGATCTGGATTCGCGTTTTCCCGGATAAGCCGATCACGAAGAAGCCCGCCGAGACCCGGATGGGTTCCGGCAAGGGAAACCCCGAGGGCTGGGTGAGCGTGGTCCTGCCGGGTCGAATCCTCTTTGAGATGGATGGTGTGGCCTTGGATACCGCGAAGGAAGCGATGCGTCTGGCGGCACACAAGCTGCCCGTGAAGACGCGCTTTGTCGCGCGCGAAGACGCCGGCACCTCGGAGGGTGGCGAGTGACCAAGCGCACCATCGACGTCCAGCAACTGCGTGAACTCGATGACATCGGCCTCGAGGAGATGCTCCGCGACCGCCGCCAGGAGCTCCTGCAACTGCGTCTGCAGCGAGCCACCGGGCAGCTCGAGCAGCACCGCCGGATCCGTGAGATTCGGCGAGGCATCGCCAGGGTGCACACCCTGATGCGGGCTCGGGCCATCGAGGACATGACCGGAGAAGCGGGATGACCGAGACGGCGGCAGTGGTACGGGAGCGGCGCAAGGTCCGGGTGGGCATGGTGGTCAGTGACAAGATGGAGAAGACCGTCGTGGTCGAGGTCGAGGAGCTGCGCGCTCATCCCCTCTATCGCAAGGTGCTCCGTCGCAGTCACCGCCTCCAGGCGCACGACGAGACCAACCAGTGTCACACCGGTGACCGGGTTCGGATCATGGAGACGAGGCCGCTCAGTCGGACCAAGCGCTGGCGCGTGGTCGAAGTCGTCGAGAAGGCGAGGTAGCCCTTGATCCAACAGGAGACGGTGCTCAAGGTGGCGGACAACAGCGGCGCCAGAGAGATTCTCTGCATCCGGGTCATGGGTGGCTCGGCGCGCCGCTACGCCTCCTTGGGCGACATCATCGTGGCCGCTGTAAAGGTGGCTCAGCCCAACTCGGGGGTGAAGAAGGGTGATGTAGTCAAGGCGGTCGTGGTCCGTACCGCCAAGGAGTGTCGGCGCCCCGACGGGACCCGGATTCGCTTCGACGACAACGCCGCCGTCCTGATCAATCCCCAGAACAATCCCCGGGGCACGCGCATCTTCGGCCCAGTGGCCCGCGAGCTCCGTGACCGCAACTTCATGAAGATCGTCTCCCTGGCGCCGGAGGTCCTCTGAGATGCGCCGCCGCCGCCACGAGCCCTTGCCCCACGTGCGCGCTTTGGACATCCGCTCGGGCGACACCGTGGTGGTGATTGCCGGCGCCGAGCGGGGCAAGCGGGGCGTGGTCGAGCGCACCCTCTCCGCGGAGCAGCGGATCGTGGTCAACGGGGTGAACATCCGCAAGCGCCACCAGCGAGCGGGTGCCCGACGGGGTGGAACCACCGCCATGCAGGGTGGCGTGATCGACTTTCCCGCGCCCCTGCACTACAGCAACGTGCAACTGATCTGCCTCAACTGCGACCAGCCCACCCGGCTCGGTCGTCGTCTCGAGGGCGACCAGTTCGTCGCCTACTGCAAGCGCTGCGACAAGGCCTATCTGAGGCCGCCCCGGGCATGAGCACCCAGGCCGCGATCACGCCACGGCTGCTCGAGAACTACCGGGAAACGGTAGTTCCGGGCCTGGTCACCGAGTTCGGCTACCTCAACGTCATGCAGGTGCCCAAGCTGGAGAAGGTGGTGGTCAACATCGGCATCGGGGAGGCCAGCACCAACGGCAAGGCCCTGGACGCCGCGACCACCGACCTGCGGATCGTCACTGGACAGCAACCCACCGTGCGCAAGGCGCGCAAGTCGGTGGCCGCCTTCAAGCTCCGCGAGGGCATGCCGGTCGGTCTCAAGGTGACCATGCGGGGTACCCGGATGTATGAATTCGTCGATCGGCTGGTGAGCATCGCCTTGCCCCGAATCCGCGATTTCCGGGGTGTGGTGGCCCGTTTTGATGGCCACGGCAACCTGACCTTGGGTCTGACCGAGCAGCTGGTCTTCCCCGAGATCGACTACGACAAGATCGACAAGGTGAGAGGCATGGAGATAACCATCGTGACCACCGCGAAGACGGATGCCGAGGGACGCAGCCTGCTGTCTGCCCTGGGCATGCCGTTCCGGCGTTAGGGAGTTGGCCAGTGGCTAAGAAGTCCAAGATCACGGCCAGCCGGCGAACCCCTCGCTTCCCGGTCCAGGCGCGCAGTCGCTGCACTTTGTGCGGCCGTCCGCGGGGCTACATGCGCAAGTTCGCGCTCTGTCGGATCTGCTTTAGAATCCGGGCTTCCCAGGGCCAGATCCCGGGAATCCGCAAGTCGAGTTGGTAGAAGAAAGATGCTGAGCGATCCCATCGCTGACATGCTCACCCGGATCCGCAACGCCAACATGGCGGGGCACGACCGGGTGGAGATGCCCGCCAGCAAGGTCAAGGCGGAGATCGCCCGCGTCCTTCAGGACGAGGGTTACATCAAGGGCTTCGGCCTGTCTGAGAGCGAGGGCCACCCGCGGCTCTGGCTGGAATTCAAGCGGAGCACTCCGGAGGAGCGTCCCCTGACCGGGTTGCGTCGGGTCAGCCGGCCCGGGCTTAGGGTTTACCGGGGCAGCCAGTCGATCCCGCGCGTGTTTGGTGGCCTGGGCGTCTCGGTCGTGTCCACCTCCAAGGGGATCATGACCGGCCGCGAAGCGCGCCAGCAGCGCCTGGGCGGCGAAGTCCTGGCCGAGGTCTGGTAGCCAGCTGATGTCAAGAATCGGCAGAACTCCCATCACCGTGCCCGAGGGAGTCACCGTGACCGTGCTGGGCAACTCTGTCTCGGTGGTTGGCCCTCGAGGCGAGCTGAGCCGCGACTTGCCGCCGGTGATCACCGTGCGCCAAGAAGGCGGCCAGGTGCTGGTCGAGCGGCCCACCGACTCGGCACCGCACCGTTCCCTGCACGGTCTGACCCGGACCCTGGTGGCCAACATGGTGACCGGGGTGACCACCGGCTACCGCAAGGAGCTGGAGCTGCAGGGCGTGGGCTATCGGGCTTCCCTGCAGGGAGGCGACCTCCAGCTGGCGCTCGGCTACTCCCATCCCATTCGCATGACGCCCCCAGAGGGGATCAAGATCGAGGTTCCGGAACCGACCCGGGTGGCGGTGCTGGGCAACGACAAGCAACTGGTCGGCCAGACCGCGGCTAGGATTCGGGCCACCCGCAAGCCGGAGCCCTACAAGGGCAAGGGGGTGCGCTACCGCGGTGAGGTGGTGCGGCGCAAGGCGGGCAAGAGCGGCAAGGGGGCCAAGACCTAGGCATGGCGCCAGTAGAGAGAGTTGGAGCGCGTCAACACCGCCACCGGCGAGTTCGCTCGCGGGTGGTGGGGACGCAAGCTCGGCCGAGGCTCTGCGTCTACCGCAGCTTGCGGCATGTCTACGCCCAGGTGGTCGATGACGGATCAGGTCGCACCCTGGTCGCGGCCAGTACTGCCGAGCGGGAGCTGGACGCCAAGGGAGCCAATCGCGCCAGTGCGGCGGCGGTTGGCAAGGTGGTCGGTCAGCGGGCCCTGGCGGCGGGGATCAAACAGGTGGTCTTCGATCGCGGAGGCTACCTGTACCATGGGCGAGTCCAAGCCCTAGCCGACGCGGCCCGCGAGGCCGGTCTGGAATTCTGAAGGCTGTTTGATGAGCATGAACATGTCGCGCCCTGACCGGGACGCGAGGGGAGAGCTGACCGAGCGTGTGGTCAGCCTGAACCGAGTCGCCAAGGTGGTCAAGGGCGGCCGTCGCTTCTCCTTCAGCGCCTTGGTGGTGGTGGGAGACGGTGCCGGCCGGGTAGGAGCTGGTTTGGGCAAGGCGGGAGAGGTGCCCGAGGCGATCCGCAAGGGTGTCGACGACGCCAAGAAGCACATGATCCGCGTGCCGATGGTGGGGCGGACCATTCCCCACCAGGTGCTCCGCAAGCAGGGCGCGGCCAAGGTGTTGCTGCGGCCGGCCTCGCCGGGCACCGGAGTCATCTCGGGCGGGGCCATGCGCCACGTGGTGGAGCTAGCCGGGATCAAGGACATCCTGACCAAGTCACTGGGTACGGACAATCCCATCAACACGGTCCGGGCGACCATGGCCGCCTTGCGTGAGCTGCGCACCGCGGAGACGGTGGCCCGACTTCGAGGTAAGACCCTGGCCGAGATCGGGCTGCGCCCATCCCAGGCGGCGGTCGGCAGCGAGGAGGCGGGCCACCTTGAGTGACCAGCCGCAGGGCTTGCGGGTGACCTGGGTAAAGAGCGCGATCGGCTATGGCGACGATCAGAAGCGCACCATTCGCGCCCTCGGGTTGCGGCGCCTGCACCAGACAGTCGAACACCATGACTCGCCGTCGGTTCGGGGCATGGTGGTTGCCGTCCGCCATCTGGTCAAGGTCGAGCCAGTCACCCTGGCCAACGCACCGGTAGCCAAGCGAAGGTATCGGCGGGCGCGTCCGTGAGAGTCGACGAGCTCAAGCCGGCTGTGGGCAGCCGGCGCCCCCGCAAGCGGGTTGGGCGGGGGATTTCCGCAGGGGGAGGCAAGACAGCTGGCCGAGGCCAGAAGGGCCAGGGCTCGCGGAGCTCGTGGAGCCTACCCCGGGGATTTGAAGGCGGCCAGATGCCGCTCACCCAGAGGGTTCCCAAGCTGCGCGGGTTCTACAACCGCTTCCGGATTGAATTCCAGGTGGTCAACTGCGGCAAGTTGGCCCGCTTCAAGGCCGGCTCGGTGGTGGACAGCGAAGCTCTGCGCAAGGCGGGCTTGATCCGCCACCTGAACCATCCAGTCAAACTCTTGGCCGGGGGCGGCGCGCCACCCAAGTTGACGATAACGGTGAATCGGGCATCCCAGGCTGCCATTGCGGCCATGACCAAAGCCGGTGGCAAGGTGGAGGTTCTCGACGCTCCCAAGGCCGAGCCCGAGGAGAACGCCAAGCGCTCGGCGGCCAAACTCAAGCGAGCAGCCGGCCGGGCCAAGGTGCAGGCGGCTGAGGAGGAGGACGAGGCTCCCCCGGCTGCCCAAGGCGGGGATCAGACCGAGGCGGCGGAGGAGCAGGATTCGGAGCCGGAGGCTGGTGAGCCTAGCGGCGGAGGGCAGGAAAGCTCGACATGAGCCTGTTCGGGGCGCTCCGCGCGGCCATGCAGGTTCCCGAGCTTCGGCGCAAGCTCCTAATCACGATCGGGCTGATCATCGTCTTCCGAGCCCTGGCCAGCATCACCATTCCCGGCGTCAATGGAGCCGCTCTCCGGGAGCTCTTCAGCACCAACGGCTTGCTCGGATTGATCAACCTGTTTTCCGGGAGCGGATTCGCAACCTCGGGCAGCAACGCTGGTATTTCCATCGTGGCGCTGGGGCTGAATCCTTACATCAACGCCACCATCATCATGCAGCTGATGACGGTCATCTCCACCCGGGTCAAGGAGATGTCCAAGGAAGGCGACCTGGGACGCCGGCGCTTGACCCAGTACGCTCGCTACCTGACGGTGGCGCTGGCTCTGGTCCAGGGCTTCGGTTACACCCGCCTCTTCGAGAGTTTCAGCTTCGATGGCCAGACCATCCTCTCGCCGACCACCTCCTGGCCCACCATCCTGGAGATCGTGATCATCCTGGCCGGGGGCACCATCGTGATCATGTGGTTCGGTGAACTGATCACCGAGTACGGTCTGGGCAATGGCGTCTCAATCATCATCATGGCCGGGATTCTGGGACAGATTCCGGGCAGCATCCTGGCCTTCACCAACGGCGGCTCGGCGGAGACCTTCACCGTCTTCATGTTTGCCGTGATCGGGATCGTGGTCGCCGCGGGGATCATCTTTGTCCAGCAAGCAACCCGCAAGATTCCCATTCAGTCGGCCCAGCGAGTGGTGGGCCGCCAGGTCTACCAGGGGCGCAGCAGCTTCTTGCCGCTGCGGGTGAATCAGGCCGGCGTGATTCCCATTATTTTCGCCATCTCGATCATGTTTTTCCCGACGATTTTCGGCAATTTCTTCTCGCCGGCGGCGGGCAAGGGGGGCGGCGTGCTCGGTGCCACCGCCCTCTGGCTGCACACCAACTGGAATCCCTTCGGGCCGATTGTCTGGGTCGATATCGGCTATGAGTTTGTCTATTTTGCCTTGATCATGGGCTTCACCTTCTTCTACACGGCGGTCACCTTCGACCCCGAGGATGCCGCCGACAATCTCAAGAAGAGCGCCACCTTCATCCCGGGAATCCGCCCGGGACGAGCCACCGCGCAGTATCTGGCCCGGGTGATGAGCCGGATCACCTTGGCCGGGGCCATATTCCTCGGTCTGATCACTGTCGTCCTGCCCATCCTGACCGCCCTGCTGACCGGGCAGCAGCCCAGTTCCGGCCTGTACCTGGGAGGCACGGCGGTGCTGATCGTGGTAGGCGTTTCGCTCGACACCATGAAACAGCTGGAAACCCAGCTACTAATGCGGCAATACCGTGGCTTCATCCGCTGATGGCAGGCGTCGACGGTGGCTGACGCGACCCGACGCAACGTGGCTCTATTCGGTCCCGCCGGGTCGGGGAAGGGAACCCAGGCCGAGTTTCTAATGCGCGAGCTCGGCGTGGAGCACATTGCCACCGGCGAGATGCTGCGGGAGGAGCGGGCCCGGGGGACGGAACTGGGCCAGACCCTGGCAGCCTACCTGGACGCGGGCAAGCTGGTGCCCGATGAGGTGATCGTGGCCATGATCCGGCATCGGCTCACCGACGCCCAAGCGGACAGTGGCTTCGTCCTAGACGGATTTCCCCGGACCGTGGCCCAGGCGAGGTCGCTCCAGGAGTTGCTCATCGGGCTCCAGCGGCCCCTTGATATTGCGGTTGCACTCGACGTCCCCAGTGATCAGCTGGTGGCCCGCCTCAGTCGACGGGCGGCCCTGGAGAAGCGTGGCGACGACACCCCGGCGGTGATCGCCGAGCGCCTCCGGATCTATCACGACGAGACCGAGCCGATGCTGGAGTTTCTGTCGCAGACCGTCCCGATGGTGCGGCTCGATGGCTCGCGACCTGTCGATGAGGTCAGCCAGACGTTGCTCAAGGCCATTGTTTGATCACCCTCAAGCGGGGCGATGAAGTCGACCTGATGCGCCAGGCGGGGCGCAAGTTGGCCCAAGTCCTGGATCACCTCGAGGGCCTAGTCGCCCCGGGGGTGACCCCCGCCGAGCTGGACCGAGCCGCCAATCGGGAGATTCGGCGCCGGGACAGCTTTCCAGGTTTCCTTGGTTACGACGGCTTTCCCAAGCACATGTGTATCTCGGTGAACAACCAGGTGGTGCACGGGATCCCGGACGGTCGCCAGCTTGTCGAGGGCGACCTGGTCAGCCTCGACTGCGGCCTCATCTACAAGGGCTGGTGGGCGGACGCCGGCCGCACCGTCGCCTGCGGCAAGGTCGACCCCGCCGCGGAGCGACTGATCCAAGTCACCCAAGAGGCCCTCAACTTGGGCATTGCGGCTGCGGTTCCCGGCAATCACTTGGGCGATATCGGGCACGCGGTGCAGAACCACGTCGAGAAGAACGGCTATTCGATCGTCCGGGGCTACACCGGGCACGGGATCGGACGGGACATGCACGAGGATCCCGAGGTGCCCAATCATGGCCAGCCGGGGCGAGGCATCGAGATCCGGCCGGGACTGTGTCTGGCCATCGAACCGATCGTCAACGAGGGGGATCCGGGAACCGCCATCGAGGCGGACGGTTGGACGGTTATCACCGCTGATGAAAGGCTCTCCTGCTACTTCGAGCACACCATCGCCGTGGGCCCCAATGGCGCCGAGATCCTGACCACAGTTGGAGAGAGCGTCTGAGCGATCTTCTCCGATCTCCCGATCGGCTATACTTTCCGGCGGGCGAAGCTCGCTCGGCTTTCGTGTGCCCATCACCATGAACGACCCTGGCGGTCTCCGGGGTCGAGTCCTTGAGCCTTTGCCGAACTCGCTCTTTCGGGTGGAGTTGGAGGGCGGGGGCAAGGTGGTGGCGCACGCGGCGGGACGGGCACGTCTGGCGAGCGTTAGGCTCCTGCCCGGAGATCGGGTCGTGGTTGAGCTTTCAACCACGGATCCGGGACGGGGCCGGATCTTGGCTCGTCTGGTCTGAGCAGAACAGTGCAGCGGAGTGTCAGATGAAGGTCCGGGCCTCGGTCAAGAGGATCTGCGACAAGTGCAAGGTGATCCGGCGCGCCGGAACCGTGCGCGTCATCTGCGAGAACCCCAAGCACAAGCAGCGGCAAGGTTGAGGCAGGAGGCCTGATGGCGCGTATCGCTGGCGTTGACCTACCCCGGAACAAGCGCATCGAGGTGGCCCTCACCTACGTGTACGGGATTGGCCTGACCACCAGTCACAAGCTGCTGCGGATCGCCCAGATCGATCAGGACACCAAGACCGATGACCTCAGCGAGACCCAGGTGGTGCGCCTGCGCGACATCATCGCCAAGGAACTCCCCGGCCGGGTCGAGGGTGACCTCCGCCGCCAGGTGGCCCTCAACATCAAGCGGCTGATGGAGATCGGCACCTACCGCGGCTTGCGCCACCGACGCGGACTGCCGGTCCGGGGCCAGCGGACCAGGACCAACGCCAGGTCGCGCCGTGGGCCCCGGAAGACCGTGGGCGTTCGGCGGAAGAAGGGCAAGTGATTAAGCGCCAGTTGCTAGCGCCGAGTCTCGATTGGTCGAGGAGCTGATTTGGCCAAGAAAAAGAAGGTCGTTCGGACCCGGCGTCGCGAGCGCAAGAACATCGCGGTCGGCCGCGCCCACGTCTTCAGCACCTTCAACAACACCATCGTGACCTTGACCGACCCTACCGGCAACGTGATTGCCTGGGGAAGCGCCGGGTCGTCCGGCTTCAAGGGCTCGCGCAAGAGCACGCCCTTCGCCGCCCAGGTGACCGCCGAGGCCGCCGCTAAGCGCGCGATGGAGCACGGCCTCAAGGCAATCGAGGTGCTGGTCAAGGGCCCTGGGGCGGGCCGCGAGGCGGCGATCCGCTCCCTGCAGGCGGCAGGCCTGGAGGTGACCTCGATCACCGATGTCACCCCGGTGCCCCACAACGGCTGTCGCCCGCCCAAGCGGCGCCGGGTCTGAGGAGGTAGCGCATGGCCAACCCGCATCCTCCCGTCTGCCGACTTTGCCGCCGCGAGGGCGTCAAGCTCTTTCTCAAGGGCGACAAGTGCCTGGGTGAGCGCTGCACCTTCACCAAGCGCAACGCCACCCCGCCCGGCATGCACGGTCTGTCTCGTCGTCGCCGGATCAGCGACTACGGGATCCAGCTCCGGGCCAAGCAGCGGGGGCGGCGCATTTTCGGAGTCCTCGAGACCCAGTTCCACAACTACTTCGACGCCGCCGCCGTCCGCAAAGGCGTGACCGGCACAGTCCTTCTGCAGATGCTGGAGCGGCGTTTGGACAACGTCGTCTACCGGGCCGGATTCGCGTCGTCCCGGAAGGAGGCCCGTCAGCTCGTCTCCCATCGCCACTTCCAGGTCGACGGAAGAATGGTCAACATCCCGGCCTTCCAGGTAAAGCCAGGTCAGGTGATCACGGTGCGTCCGCGCAGCCGCGACCTGGCCCCCATCAACCGCTCGCTGGAGTCCCGGGGAGGCCAATCTCTTCCCGGCTGGATGACCCTCTACCCCGATGAGCGCCGGGTGGACGTCACCCGGCTGCCGGAACGGCCGGAGATGGACACCAGCATCGACGAGCAACTGATCGTCGAGTGGTACTCCCGCTAGACCAAGCGCTTCGGCCAGCTACCCACGAGGACATTGCTACTTATGCCAGAGACTGCGATTCAGCCGACGGTCCACGAGGTGGACGCTTCCAAGGACCACGGGCGCTTTGAAATCGAGCCGCTAGAAGCCGGCTACGGAACTACCCTAGGCAACTCCCTGCGCCGGGTGCTGCTCTCGTCGCTCACCGGAGCCGCGGTGACCGCGGTCTCGATTGACGGCGTGGCTCACGAGTTCTCCAGCATCAAGTACGTCAAGGAGGACGTGGGCGAGATTCTGCTCAACATCAAGCAACTGAGCCTGACTTGCCACAACCCCGAGGGGGCGCGCCTGACCCTGGACGTCCAGGGCGGCCGGCGGGTGACTGCGGCCGATATCAGCGCCAACTCCGACGTGGAGATAGCCAACCCCGAGCTCTACCTCTGCACGCTGGACGGGGCCCATGCCAAGTTGCGCATGGACCTGACCGTGGAGATTGGCAAGGGCTACTCGCCGGCCGACCGCAACAAGAAGGAGGGCCAGCCGATCGGGGTGATCCCAGTCGACGCCATCTTCACGCCGGTGGTCAAGGCCAACTTCCTGGTCGAGAAGACGCGGGTCGGACAAGACACCGACTGGGAGAAGTTGATCCTGGAGATCTGGACCAACGGAACCATTCCCCCGGTGGAGGCGGTCAGCCGCGCCGCCGAGTACTACACCCGGCACCTCAGTCTGTTCACCACTTTCGGTGAGAGCCTGACCGAGTCAGCGGTAGGCGCGGTCGTGGGGACCGATCTCAAGAGCCGTCTCGCCGACGTCGCTGTGGACGAGTTGGAGCTCAGCGTGCGGGCACTCAACTGCCTGAAAGCCAATGACATCACCAAGCTCGGCGAGTTGTTGGCCATGCGGGTCGAGGAACTCTTGGCTCTGCGCAATTTCGGAGCCAAGTCCCTCGACGAGATCAAGCAGAAGTTGGTGGCCCGCGGCTTCGTGGGCGAGGATGAGGTCGACGAGCTCTTCCAGAAGGGAGACCGCTAGGCCGATGCGCCACCTCAAGGCTGGCCGCAAGCTGGGGCGCACGTCAGCGCATCGGATTGCTCTGACGCGCAACTTGGCTACCGCCTTGTTCGAGCATGGTCGGATCGAAACCACTGAGGCCAAGGCCAAGGAGATCCGCCGCTGGGTCGAGCGCGTGGTCACGGTGGCCAAGACCGATGATCTGGCGGCCCGGCGCCGGGTGGCCCGCGTGGTCTCCCGGGAGGACGTAGCGGTCAAGCTCTTTACCCAGTACGCGGATCGCTACCGGGACCGACCCGGAGGCTACACCAGGATCGTTCGCCGGGGACCGCGCCAGGGCGACGGGGCTCCGGTGGTGATCATGGAGATGGTGGAATAGTGCCCAGCACGTATCGCATGGTTCTCGCCTACGACGGCAGCCGCTACCACGGCTGGCAGGCGCAACCTCAGGTGAAGACGGTGCAAGGCGAGCTCAGTCTGGCCCTGGCCGCCCTGACCAGTGAGCGACCACTGATCACCGCCGCTGGCCGCACCGACGCCGGGGCCCACGCCCACGGTCAGGTGGTCGCTTTCGGCCTCAGCTCGGAGTGGGCGCCACAGGCGCTGGCGAGCGGCTGCAACGCGCTTCTGCCCGAAGACATCGGGGTCCTAACAACCGATCTGGTGGCCGCCGACTTTCATCCTCGCTTCGGAGCGTGGCGCCGCAGCTATCGATATCTGATCCGGGACCGGGCCAGCGCCGACCCGGTGGGACGGCAGTACGAGTGGCGCCTCCCGCAGGTCCTGGAGTTGGCGCCCATGCGAGCTGCCGCCCGGCTGTACTTGGGTAGGCAAGACTTCAGGTCCTTCGGCAGTAGCCCGGCGCCGGGCGGTTCGACGCTTCGGACAGTCGATCGAGCCGAGCTGGAGCAGCGCGGAGCGTCGATCCAACTGGAGATCCGCGCCGATGCCTTCCTCAAGGGAATGATGCGCAACCTGGTCGGCGCCCTGGTGGCAGTCGGCAGCGGTCGCGCTGACGTCGCCGACGTCCGGCGAGCCTTGGCAAATCCCCAAGTCGGCAAGCTCCCCTGGATTATGGCTCCCGCCCACGGCCTACATCAGTGGCGGGTCGACTACCGGGTTCCAGCCGGGGAGGAGGCGGCATGAGTTCAGTCGCCCAGCGCAGCTTTGTTGCGGTTGAGAAGCCCGGTCAAGAAGAGTGGGTGCTGGTCGACGCCCGGGGCCAGACCCTAGGGCGACTGGCGGTCAACCTGGCCCGGGTGCTCAGAGGCAAGCATCGCCCCACCTACACCCCGCACGCACTGTGCGGCGACCAGGTGATCGTCATCAACGCTTCCGAGATCGTGGTCACCGGTGCCAAGCGCACCGATAAGATCTACGATCGCTACAGCGGCTATCCCGGGGGACGGCGCGAGCGCACCTACCAGGAATTGGTGGATCGGGACCCCACCGCGCCCCTCCGTGAGGCGGTGCGGGGGATGCTTCAGCACAACAACCTCGGCGACCGGCAGCTGCGAAGGCTCAAGATCTACCCCGGTAGCGAACACCCGCATACCGCCCAGCAGCCGATAGCGATCACATTCGGCGACCACGGAGAGGTAGAGAAAGGTTGATCAACCAGGACCAGACCCGGTACTCCTATGGCACTGGTCGTCGCAAGACGGCGGTGGCCCGAGTGCGGATTTATCCCGGCGATGGCACAGCCGTCATCAACGACCGTGAGCCGCTGCGCCACTTCGGGCGGCGGGAACTGGAGCAGGCGGCCCTGCGGCCCCTCCAGGTCTCGGGAATGGCTGACCGCTTCCGGGTCTCGGTCAAGGTGGTTGGCGGCGGTGTATCCGGACAGGCCGGGGCGGTCGCCCATGGTCTGGCAAGGGCCCTCTGCGCCTGGGACCCAGAGTTGCGCGGCCCGCTCAAGGCAGCTGGATTGATGACCCGCGATCCCCGGATGAAGGAGCGCAAGAAGCCGGGTCTGAAGCGAGCCCGCAAGGCTCCCCAGTACACCAAGCGCTGAAACTACCCTGACACACACCCGTTCCAAATACATTCCTGCCCTCCCGGCAGGTGCCGAGTTCCTCCATGGGGTGAAGTGGGCCAAGACCTGCGCGGGCGCGACTTTCTAGCGGTATCTGATCTCAGCCGAGATGAACTCACCGCCCTGCTTGAAACCGCCTTCGAACTGAAGCGGGGAGCGGATCCCGGTACGCCTCTGGCCCGCAACTCGGTGGCCTTGATCTTCCTGCGCCCCAGCAACCGCACCAGGGTGTCCTTCGAGGCAGCGATCCACCGCTTGGGTGGCCATCCGATCGCCTTGTTCGAGCGGGAGATCGACATGGGCCGACGCGAGTCGGTCGCCGACGTTGGTCGCATCCTCGATCGCTTCGTGTCCGGGCTGGTGGCCCGGATTCCCTCCGATCGCGACCTCCGTGGCCTGGCTCAGGCGATGGATGGTCCAGTTGTCAACGCCATGACCGATCGCGGCCATCCCTGCCAGATCCTGGCTGACTGCCTCACCTTCCAAGAGCAGCTGGGGCATCTAGAGGGCGCTCGGATCACCTTCGTGGGAGATGGCAACAACGTGTGCAGTTCGCTGATGGAGGCAGCCGAGGTGGTTGGTCTCGACCTTCGCGTGGTCACCCCGGCAGGCTACGAACCAGCATCTTTTCCCACCTCCAGCTTGGATACAGCGCTGGCCGACACTGAGATCATCTACACCGATGTGTGGACCTCAATGGGGCAAGAGGCGCAGCATGAGGATCGGCGCCAAGACTTCGGTCCCTATCAAGTGAATCAGGCGCTCCTGGGGAAGGCTCCCCGAAGTGCCAAAGTCATGCACTGCCTTCCCGCCCACCGGGGCGAAGAGATAACCGATGAAGTCCTCGACGGACCTCAGTCGGCGGTGTTCGCCCAGGCGGAGAACCGCTTCTGGGTGCAGCTGGCCCTACTCGCTGCCATCTTTGGGCCCGGGGAGTCGGCTTGATCGAGCTGAGCTGGCTGAGCGAGTTGCCTTTCACCGTAGCCGGGCTGAGCTTCGGGGAGGCGACCCGGGTCCTGCTCCAGACGGTGGGCTGGCGGGCGGTCCTCGACATCCTCATCATCGCCTTCCTGGCCTACCGCCTCCTGATCCTGATCCGGGGCACGCAGGCGGTGCAATTGCTGGTTGGCCTGCTCCTGATCGGCGCCCTGGCCGCGATCGCCAACATCCTCAACCTGCCGGTGCTCAAGTTCATCTTCAACAATGGCGGTGAGGTCATCGTCATCGCCGTGGTGATTCTGTTCCAGCCTGAGCTACGGAGAGCACTGGACCAGATGGGGCGCCTGGGAAGGATTCGCCAGGGCCTGCTTGCTCCCGAGACCGCGCAGCTGAGGCGCGACGTCGACGAGGTGGTGCGGGCGACGACCCGACTGGCCGAGTCAGCCACCGGAGCGCTGATCGTTCTGCAGGGAAACATTGGACTGGAGGAGATCGCCGAGACCGGCGTCCGGATGGATGCCTTGCTCAGCGCCGAGACCCTGGTGACCATCTTCACCTACCGCTCACCGCTCCATGACGGAGCCGCCCTGGTCCGGTCAGGTCGGGTGGTGGCCGCTGGATGTGTGTTGCCCTTAGCGGAACAGACTGGTAGCGAGGGGCGAGTGGGAACCCGCCACCGGGCGGCCATGGGGCTGAGCCAGGCGACCGACGCCGCGGTGGTCATCGTGTCCGAGGAGTCGGGTAGGGTGAGTCTGGCCCAGGGCGGTGAACTGCAGCGCGAGCTGGACGCGGACGCGCTGACGGGTCGGCTGGGGGCCTTCTATCATTTGCCGCTCTACGAGCGGCACCGGCGCACGCTGCGGCTGCGGGGGCGGGGATCGCGCGACCCCGCCCCGGTACAAGGAGTGGACCGCCAGTGATTAGTCGCCTCCCCCTATTCATCACCCGGAACTTCCGGCTCAAGCTGATTGCCGTGGTGGTGGCCTGCGGCATGTGGGTCGGCGTCGTCTACGCCAGCGACCCGCCGGCGATCCAGACCTACAGTGTCCACGTCCAGCCGGGCGCCACTCTGCACGCCGGTCTGGTTCTGCCCAAGCCCATCGGTGCCATAGCGGTCAAGATCGCGGGGGTCTCCAGCCATGTCCGGAGCTCTTCTGAGGTTTCGAGCCATCTCAGTGCCACTGCCGACTTGAGCCACATCACCAAGCCCGGCGAGTATCAGGTGAGCATCAAGGTGTTGCTCAGCGACAGCAACGTCTGGATCTGGTCGGCACCGAAAACCTTGGAGGTGCTGGTCGACAAGGAGACCACTCGCTCGATTCCCGTCCATCTCGTCGTCAGCTCCGCCCCCCCGGTTGGATTCACCTTCAATCAGGCGCAAAGTGTGGTCACCCCAGCTGACGTAACCGTGTCTGGACCGGACACCGTGCTGGCCAACATCCAAGCTGAGGCGATCGTTGACCTCTCCTCGATAAGGACATCGCTGGCGATCTCGGAGCCGGTCAAGCTGGTCAACGCCAACGGCCCGACATCAGAGGTGACGGTGACCCCCTCCTTGGTCAGTGTCGCGGTGGCGATCGCCTCCGAGAACACCGAGGCGGAGCTGCCGGTAAGGCCGACCTTCTCGGGAAGCGGGCAGCCTCCATCGGGTTATGAGGTGACTGGGATCCAGGTGGAGCCGCTGACGGTGATTGCGGCCGGCCCGGCCTCGGTGGTGACCCTGCTCTCTTCGATAGCCACCCAGCCGATCGACCTCAGCCACGCCACCTCGAGCGAAACGGTCAACGTCCAGCTGGTGACTCCGGCCGGCACCAGCTTGTCGACGGGTTCGGTCAGCGTGGTTATCACCATCGCTCCGGTGGCCTCGTCTTCGCCAACTCCCTCGCCGACACCAACGCCGACTCCGTGAGCATTAGGCAGTAACCTGACCAAGCCAGGGGCCGTTGGAGATGGCGGGGCAGGGATGAAGGGAGACTGATAACCAACCCGTGTGTGGGATCATCGGCTACCTAGGACAGCGGCCAGCCGCTCCAGTGCTGCTTGACAGCCTGCGGCGCCTCGAGTACCGCGGCTACGACTCGGCTGGGGTGGTGGTGGTGGCGGCCGACGGCACCGCGACCGCGCTCAAAGCACCGGGCAAAGTCGAGGTTCTGGTGGCGGCGACCGAGGCGACCGAGCTTGCCGGTCGGGTCGGCATGGGCCACACCCGTTGGGCCACCCACGGGCGTCCCTCTTACGCCAACGCTCACCCGCACAGTGACTGCAGTGGACGCTTCTTCGTCATCCACAACGGCATCATTGAGAACTTTGCCGCCCTCAAGGCGGAGCTCGTCGCGGCCGGCCACGAGTTCAGTTCGGACACTGACAGTGAGGTGGTTCCCCACCTGATCGAGGAGTACTACGCCGGCGATCTGGTGGTAGCCACTCGCCGGGCACTGGGCCGCCTGAGTGGGGCGTATGCCCTGGTGATCCTCAGTTCTACCGATCCGGACACCCTGATCGGCGCCCGGCTCAATGCCCCCCTGGTGGTCGGCGTGGGTCGGGACGAGTGGTTTTTGAGCTCCGACCTGACCGCCATCATCCCCTACACCAAGCAGGCCCTGGTGCTGGGGGAGGGGGATATGGCCGTCTTGAGTCCCGTCGGGCCGGTGATCAGTTCGATTGTCGACGGAAGCGAGTCGGTGCCCCGGGTGGTCCGGGTGGACTGGGATGTGATCCAGGCGGAGCGAGGCGGCTTCAGCAGTTTCATGGCCAAGGAGATCAACGAGCAACCGGCGGCGCTCGAAAACGCCCTACGGGGCCGGCTCCTCGGTGACGGCCGGGTGGAGTTCGTCGACTGGGCCCTCGACGACGCCGAGCTGAAGTCGTTTCAGCGGGTCCAGATCATCGGCACTGGCACCGCCTACATCGCCGGGCTCCTGACCAAGTACGCGATCGAGGACCTAGCCCGGATTCCAGTGGCCGTGGATGTCGCCTCGGAGTGGCGCTACCGACCCCAACCGCCCGACGGCAAGACGCTGATGGTCGCCATCTCGCAGTCTGGGGAGACCGCCGACACCCTGGCGGCGGCGCGCCTGGCCCAGTCTCAGGGCAGTCATCTGCTGGCGCTGACCAACGTGGTCGGGAGCACGCTCTCGCTGGAGGCCGACGCTGTAATCAACATGCATGCCGGCCCCGAGGTCTGCGTGGTGGCGACCAAGACCTTCGTCAACCAGTACGCCTGCGGCCTCCTGCTGGCGATGCGCCTAGCGCAAGCCCGGGGCACGGTGGCGGAGGCGGATCGCCGGGAGTTAGGCAGTGGACTTCGAGCCGTGCCAGGCATCCAGCGACAAATCCTCGCCCTCGAGGACAGCATCGCTTCTTTGGGCCAGTGGTTGGCCGGGTTCCAGTCAGCTATCTATGTGGGCCGCGGCTACAACTACCCGACCGCCTTAGAGGCGGCTCTCAAGTTGAAGGAGGTCTCCTACGTCCACGCCGAAGCCCATCCCGCCGGGGAACTGAAGCACGGTCCCATCGCACTCCTGGACGAGGGCATGCCGGTGGTAGCTTTCGCCACGGAGTCGATCACCCGGGAAAAGATTCGCAGCAATGTTCAGGAATCAAAGGCCCGCCAGAGCCCGATTCTGGCCGTCGTCAATGACGGCGACACCACTTTGGACGGCGTTGCCGACCATCTCATCCAGGTCCCCAGGCTGCCCGAGATGATTGCCCCCTTGGCGACCGCCCTGGTGGGACAGTTGCTGGCCTACCACGCCGCCGTGAGCAAGGGACTAGATGTGGACCGGCCGCGAAATCTGGCCAAGTCCGTCACCGTCGAGTGATCGAGCCCGATCACCGGGGAGTGAACCCACCTCTCGCGATCGGCGTCGACGTCAGTTCGGTGGATCGGGTGCGGGGCCTGGTCGAGCGCCGGCCTGAGTTCCTGACCAAATACTTCAGCGTCGAGGAAAGGGGTTACTGCCAAGACCGCCCCGAACGCCTGGCCGCGCGCTGGGCAGCCAAGGAGGCGGTGCGCAAGGTCTTCGGTGGACTGGGCTGGAGGATCCCCCTCTACAGTCGCATTGCGGTGGTAAGACGCCCGGGCGGGGCGCCCGAGATGCTCGTCGACGGTAGCGGGGTGGAAGGTCTGAGCATCAGCCTCACCCATGACGCTGGTCTCGGGATCGCCGTCGCCGCCCTCAACCCCTCGGGGCGCCGGAGCCGCTGGCTCTGGGGGCTTCTCCCGGACGACCTGGAAATGCCGGAGCGCACCGCCAGTGGCAACAAAGGCACCTACGGAACAGTCGTTCTAATCGCGGGAAGCGCGGAGTTCCCGGGGGCGGCAATTCTGTGCAGCCTGGGCGCCCTCCGCGGGGGCGCGGGCAAGGCCAAGGCACTGGTTGCGAGTTCGGGCATGGTGGGTGGGCCCGCCGAACTGATCCGGGTGCCGGTGAACCGTGAAGGCCCCTCTCTGGACGCCGGAGCGGTGCAGCAGGCGGCCACCGCTCTGGAATCCTGTCAGGCCGTGGTCTGTGGGCCGGGCCTGGGCGAGTCGGATGCCACCCGAGCCTTGCTCGATGAGCTCTTCCAGAGGGCGAAAACGTCCCACTGGAGCCTGGTCCTCGACGCCGACGCGCTCAATATGATCTCGCGGACCCCAGAACTGCGTGAGCACATTCCCCCCGGGACCGTGCTCACGCCCCATCCCTTGGAGGCCGCCCGTCTGGCCGGGACGGACGTTGCTGGCATTGAGGCAGACCGGACCAAGTCAGCTCTCAACCTGGCCGCCCAACTCCAGGCGGTGGTGGTCCTGAAAGGCGCCCATACCGTGGTGGCTCAGCCAGACGGGACCTTCTGGGTGGATGGCCACGCCACAGCGGCCCTGGCCAGCAGCGGAACGGGCGATGTCCTGGCAGGATTGATCGGAGCTATGTTGGCTCAGGGACTGGTGCCTTACCAGGGAGCGCGGACGGCGGTGTTTCTCCATGGCGAAGCTGGGACGAGGCTGGGATACCTGCGCGGACGTGCTGGAATTCTGGCCAGCGAGGTGGCTGACGCCTTGGTCGAGGCCCAGGAGGCGGTGCGCCGGCAACAGGAATCGGCCACCGCCGCAGGGCCTCCCGTCAGGTGAGCGACAGCGGGCGGCCGGAGCCTCAGTTCCGCTCTCCACGTCGTCCGACCTGGATCGAGGTAGACCAGGACGCCCTGGGACGCAACGTGGCGGCGATGGTGGCTGAACTCGGGGGCACTCCCCTGATGGCGGTGGTCAAGGCGGAGGCCTATGGCCATGGCGCAGTGGGGGTTGCCCGGATCGCCCTCCGCCAGGGCGCCAGCTGGGTGGCTACCGCCACGGTGACAGAGGCTCTGGAGCTCCGGCACGATGGCATCGCGGCCCCGATTCTGGTCTTCGGTTACACCGCCCCAGAGCAGGTGCCGGCGGCTGTGGCGGGGCGCTTGGCGGTGACCGTATTCGACCGCGAGGTGCTGACCGCCATGGACCGAGCCGGTGATGAGCAGGGGCGCCCGGGCATCGCCCACCTGAAGGTCGATACCGGGATGAACCGGCTGGGCGTGGCACCGGAAGAGGTGGCGGCGTTCGTCCAGGGCGCCAGAGACTTCCAGCATGTCGAACTGGAAGGTTGCTACACGCACTTCCGCAAAGGCGCCGATCGGGCGGTCACCCTGGCCCAGCTGAAGCGCTTCGAAGGGGCGCTGACGGCGGCCGCGGCGGTGGGGCATCACTTCCGGCTGCGCCACGCCGCCAACAGCGCCGCCTGGGTGACCGTGCCGGAGTCGCGGCTTGACTTGGTCCGATCTGGCATTGAGATGCTGGGCCTGCGCACTCCGGACGGTCGCCAAAGGGAACCGGTGCTCAGCTTCCGGAGCAGCGTGGCCCAGGTGCGCGACGTGGGGCCCGGAGACTACATCGGGTACGGGGATGCCTTCCGAGCCGAGCGGCCGATGCGGGTTGCCACTTTGCCGGTGGGCTACGGGGACGGTGTCCGTTGGGGTCCCCGTAACTGGGGTGCGGTGCTCATCGGCGGCCGCGAGCGGCCGCTGGTGGGGGACGTCTGCATGGACATCAGCATGGTTGATGTCAGCGAGGCGCCCGCGGTGTCGTCGGGGGAGATCGCCACCCTGATCGGCAGCGACGGTGATGCACAACTGAGTGCCGAGCTGGTGGCGGAACGACTGGGGACGATCAACTACGAGGTCACCACCGGTCTACGCGGCCGAGTTCCGCGCGAGTTCGTGGCGACGGTAGCTTCCGACGAGGCCGAATAGAATTGGGCCATGTCCCAGGTCTGGGTCGGGCCGATCCAGTCTGAGGTCGGCCGGGTCCGGCGAGCGCAGCTGCGCGCCGCCAGGCTCTACTTCGTCACTGACGATGGCACTCCCGAGGGCGACCTGCCCACTCTCATTCGCGAGGTGGTCGCCGGCGGGGTTGACATGATTCAGCTGCGCCGCAAGGGAGTCGACCCGGCCGAGCTCGGTGAACTGGCCCAGGTGTGCCGAACCATTTGTCATGAGCAGGGCGCGCTCTTTCTGGTGGACGATCACGTCGAGCTGGCGGCGGCGGTGGGAGCCGATGGGGTCCACGTTGGCCAGGCCGACCGCGAACCCGGGCGGGTTCGCGGCCAGCTCGGGGCGGACGCGCTGATCGGGCTGTCGACCCACTCCCCGGAGCAGGTGCTGCAGGCGGCGAACCAGCCAGTCGACTATCTCTCGGCTGGGCCGGTTCATGCCACCCCCACCAAGCCCGGTCGGCCAGCGGTGGGCTTCGAGCATGTCAGCGCCGCCGCCATGCGATCCAGCCTGCCCGTGGTAGCGATTGGAGGGCTAGGTCCGGGAAACGCCGCGACCGCGGTCTCCGCCGGTGCAGACATCGTGGCTGTGGTCCGTGCTCTCGCGCAGGCCCGAGATCCGCGGACTGCTGCCCGCAACCTGAAGGCAGAGCTGGAAACAGCCAAGTCCTGGGTTCGTCTTCAGGTCAACGGGCAGGCGCGCAAGTGTCCTCCCGGTTCTTCGGTACTGGACTTTCTCGAGCGGGTGGGAGTGGCTCAAGATGGGATCGTGATCGAGCGCAACGGTGAGATCCTAAGGGCGGTGGAACTAGACCAGACGGAGCTGACCAGCGGAGATGAACTCGAGCTGGTGCATCTGGTCGGAGGAGGCAAGGGCAATGGCTGAGGACAAACTTCGACTGGGCGAGGTGGAGCTCACCTCTCGATTGATTCACGGAACCGGGAAGTTTCCCTCCCCGGAGGTGCTGGCGGCGGCGATCTCCCGGTCGGGCGCGGAGATGATCACCCTGGCGGTGCGCCGCCTCCATCTGGATGGGGATCATCGCTCCGAGCTGGAGGCGCTCGACCTGGCTGCCTACACCGTGCTGCCCAATACCGCCGGGGCGACGACCGCCGGGGAGGCCGTTCGCCTGGCCCGCTTGGCCCGGGCGGCGGGCCTGTCGAACTTCATCAAGATCGAGGTGGTGGGCGACCCGGTGACGCTCCTTCCCGATCCGATCGCAACCCTGGAGGCGACCCAGGAGCTGGTGGCGGAAGGCTTCACGGTGATGCCGTACTGCAGCGATGACGTGTCCCTCTGCCTGCGGCTCGCCAAAGCCGGGGCGAGTGCCGTCATGCCGGGGGCGGCACCCATCGGCTCCACCATGGGAGTTCTCAATCCGTTCAACATTCGAGCGATCATCGAGCGCTGCCCGGTGCCCACCATTGTCGACGCCGGCCTGGGCTCCCCCGGGGATGCCACCCGGGTCATGGAGTGGGGAGCGGCGGGAGTCCTGGTCAACACCGGGATCGCCTATGCCCGCGATCCGGCGGCCATGGCGGCCGCCTTCGCGGCCGCGGTCAAAGCTGGTCGATCGGCCTTTCTTGCCGGGCTGGCCGAGCATCGGCCGGCTGGCGGCTATGGTGCCAGCAGCCCCGAGGAGGGGGTTCCCGCGGCGCTTGCCCCGGCCATCCCCTGAGATCGGCTATGGCGGTGGCGTCGCCAGCAGAACTGCGCCGGACCGGTTGGGATGGGGACGATCCGGTCTCCGGGGTTGGCGAAGGTCCTCTGCTCAACGTCCTGATGCGCTTGGCGGGGCGAGAGGATAGCTCCGCCGACATTGGGCTGGGGGACGATGCCGCGAGCTGGCGACCAGCAGCGGGAGCCATCGTGGTTTGGTCCACCGACTCCGTTGCCGAGGACATCGATTTCCGGCGTCGCTACCAGAGTCCCTACCAAGTTGGGTGGAAGGCCTGGATGGCGGCCGTTTCCGACCTCGCCGCGATGGGCGCCGTCTGCCGCGGTGGCCTGGTCGCCGCCTCCATACCGCGGGAAACCTCAGCAGCCGCGGTGGCTGCGATCCAGCTGGGTTTGGTCGAGGCAGCGGCGATCGATGGTGCATCTGTGATGGGCGGGGACGTCGGTGCGACAACCGGTACCCTGACCCTGACCGTGACCGTGATGGGAGAGATCGCCGACGGTGAGCCGGTCCGGCTGGGCGGTGGGTCAGCGGGCCAGTCGTTGCTGGTGACCGGGCGTCTGGGCGAGGCCGCCGCCGCCCTCCAAATGATGGAGAGCGACGCCGCGGAGTTCCCCCCGCAGTGGAGCGAGCACCTGCTCCAGCCTCCATCTCGTATCGAGGCCGGTCTGGCCCTGCGCCGGGCCGGTGCCACGGCGATGACGGATGTCAGCGACGGCCTGCTGATGGACCTGGAGAGGATCTGTAGTGAGAGTGCAGTCGGAGCCGACCTGTGGCTCGATCACCTCCCTGGCCCGGAAGGCGCCGCCGCCTTGAGCCGCCGTGACGAACTCGCCCTTAATGGCGGCGAGGACTACGAGCTTCTGGCGGCCTTACCGGCGGGGTCGGTGGACGACCTGCTGGGCGAGTGGAAGAAGAGAGCGGTCCCAATTTCGCTGATCGGAGTGCTCACTGACCGAGTGGGTATCCAGATTCTTCGCTCGCCTGGGGGAGAGCTGTTTGCACCTCCTGCAAGTGATGGCTTCCGGCACTTCTGAGTCGACGGTTGCGGTGACCGTGCGGACCCATTCCGATGAGGAGACGCGCGCCCTCGGCCGCCAGATCGGAGCCAAGCTGAAAGCCGGCGATTGCATCGGCCTGCGGGGCGAGCTGGGAGCCGGCAAGACGGTGATGGCCCAGGGTGTCGTGGCTGGCGCCGGAGGCGGCGATGACGTGCGCAGTCCTACCTTCCTGCTCCATGCCGTCCACCAGGGACGACTTCCGGTCCACCACCTGGACCTCTACCGGCTGGAAGTGGGGACAGACCTCCGATCCCTGGGAATCGATGAGGCGCTCCTGGACGGGGCCGTACTGGTGGAGTGGCCGGAACGGACTGAGGCGGGCTGGTTCACTGGCGAGATCCAGCTGGAGATAGCCTCGGCCAGCGAGCGAGAGGTCACGCTCATGGTCCGGCCCGGTCTCCGCGGGGAGGCCTAGCTTTGGCCGAGGGGAAATGGACACTCGCGATCGATGGTTCGCAGCGAAGTGACCCCTTGGTGATTCTCATCGATCAGGAGGCAAGGGTCGTCTGGAGTGCCCCGCCTGACCTGGCCGACCCCCAGCTCATAACTGCGGTACGACAGGCCCTGGAGATCCATCGGGAGCGGATCGGCGCGGTCGTGGCCACCTGCGGCCCCGGTTCCTACATGGGGGTTCGGGGTGGACTGGCGGCAGCTTCGGGCGCCTCCCAGGCGCTGCGCTGCCCACTGGCTCTGGTGGGTTCGCTGGAGGTCGTCGCAAGCCAGGTCGATCCGGGCGGCGACACTCTCCTCGCCCTGGCTGATGCCGGGCGAGGAGGAACCTACGGCCAGGTCTTGGCCCCGGCGCCCCCCGATACCGGGTTGCATCGAGCGGAGTCGCGAGGATCGGCCGGGCTGCTGGGCCGGGGTGAGCCCTGGCCCGACTCCTGGAGCCAGGCGAGCCGGGCCGTCGGTGGCCTTGGAGAAGGGCGGGAACTGCCGGCCAATGTCGATTTCGCGACCGCGGTACGGCACCGGCGCGAGGCATTGGCCTGGATCGCGAGCGCGAGTCCGGCGCCAATCTCGGGGTACGATCGCATTCGAGCCGAATATGCGGTACCAGTAGGAGCGCGCCCGTGGTCCTGATCGGAGAGCAGTTGCTCCTCAGCCCGATGGCAGAGGAAGACATCCCCGCGGTGCGAGCGATCGAACTGGAAGTCTTTCCCACGCCCTGGCCGGGCAGCGCCTATCAGCGCGAACTGAACAACAACCGCGCCGCCCACTACCTCTGCTTGCGGCGCAACGGCAAAGTGGTGGGGTACGGAGGTTTGTGGGCGGTCGGGGAGGAGTCCCACGTCACCACCATCGGAGTCGCCGCCGAGTGCCAGGGACAGGGCTTGGGCAAGGCGATCTTCGCCGCTCTGGTCAGCCGTTCCTACGAGCTACGGGCCAACTTCATCAGCCTCGAGGTGCGTCCCCACAACGAGCCGGCGATCCACCTCTACGAGAGCTTTGGTTTCAAGGTGATCGGACGGCGACGTGGCTACTACACGGACAACGGTGAAGACGCTCTGGTGATGTGGTCGGACTTGATCCACGCCCCCGGCTTCAAGCGCCGCTTTCTGGCCATCCGCGATCATCTGGAGATCGAAGGCTTGGGCCCGCGTCCGACCGAGGAATTCCCGGTCCGGTGAGATTGCTCGCGCTGGAGACCTCCTGCGACGAGACGGCGGCGGCGGTGGTTCGGGATGATTTCTCCGTCGAGAGTTCGGTAGTCGCTTCCCAGGCCCAGGCCCACGCCGAGTTCGGCGGCGTCGTGCCCGAGCTGGCAGCACGCATGCACCTGGAGCGACTGCCATCGGTGGTCGAAGAGGCCACCGCCAGCATCGGAGGGTTGCAGGCAACCTTGGACGGTGTGGCGGTCGCCAATGGCCCGGGATTGGTTGGCTGTTTGGCGGTAGGGGTCACCTATGCGCAGAGCCTAGCCGCCGGACTTGGTCTTCCCGTCGTCGGGGTAAACCATATGAGCGGGCACGTTCTGGCGGCCCGGATTGAGGACCCTGCGCTAGAGCCGCCCTTTGTGGCTCTGGTGGTGAGCGGTGGCCATACCGACTTGATCGATTACCAGGCCCACGACCGGGTGATTCTCATGGGCGCGACTCGGGATGACGCGGTCGGGGAGGCCTTCGACAAAGTTGCCCGCATGCTCGGATTGCCGTATCCGGGCGGACCGGCGATCGACCGAATAGCCACCACTGGCGACGCCCTCCGGTACCGCCTACCGCGGCCCGTTCTGCCCGACTTTGCCTTCTCCTTCAGCGGTCTCAAGACGGCCGTCCTCTACCTGGTCCGGGACCTCGGCGAGCTCGATGAGCAGCAAGTGGCGGATGTCGCCGCCAGCTTTCGCCTGGCCGCTGTGGAAACGCTCTGTATTCAACTCGAGGCGGCGGTGGAGCAGACGGGCAGCCGAAAGGTTGTCCTGGCGGGAGGAGTGGCGAGCAATCAACTCCTGCGACTCGTGGTGCGCGAGCGCCTGGAGGGCATCGCCGAAGTGACCATTCCCGCACCTGAGCTGTGCACCGACAACGCTGCCATGATCGGGGCGGCGGCTTGGACCAAAGTGGCCCGCACCGGCTTCGACGGTGAGCCCTTCGGGGTTGACCCGGGCCTGCGCGCCTACGTCTGACACGGGTCGGCCAGACACGGTTTCGGGACCGGAGTGGGTCTCCGGTAGGAAAGTGGGTGATCTAGCTTTCCAGCGCGAAGTCCCAGAACCCATCTCGACGCGGATACACTCGCTCGCACTCAACGCAGCGCGCTGCCGCAGACGACCAATCGAGGTCGGCCTGACAACTGGGACAGCGGGTGCGCTGGGCGAGGCCCACGAGATGGGTCGGAGTTTCTGGGGCGGCCTTACGGAGGCTCGCTCTGCTCGGTTGGAGTCGGGTGGCCAGTAGGAACTGGCTGGGACCCCACCAACCCCGTCCCAGGCGCTGAGTTGCCAGCTCGAGGGAGTAGACGACTGGTCTGAGACCGCTGACCAAACGGGCGGGCAGAACCTGGTCCCAGCGCCGGAAGTTGTTGACACTGGCGGCGCTGTGACTGCGGAATCCAGACCGTCGCAGAGACTCCCGCAGCGCCGCTAACTGGAAGGTGTAGAAGGGGTACTCGGTGGATCCGGTGACGATCGGAGCCGGCCCGTGGAGCTCGCCGCGACGCCCCCGGCGGAGGCTCCGCAATCGGGCTAAAACGTGGTGTTTTATGGGCACGTCGACGAGCCATCGTCGCCCCACTGTGCGTGCCATCTCGCTGACGCAGCGGTCGACCTCGGTCATGTGGTGCAGCACCCGGATAACCATCGCCGAATCCACGGCCGAGTCGATTAGCGGCATCCGGCCGAGGTCGGCGCGGATCAGGTGCACTCGGCCGGCCCCGACCTCCGCCGCGAGGTGCTGAGCCGCGCGGGTCAGCTGAGTCACCGAGTAGTCAACCAAGATGACGTGGTTGGCCACCGATGGGTAGTGGATGGCATTGCGGCCATAGCCGCCGCCGAAGTCGGCGAACCAATCCGCCCGGCCGAGCCGGGGCAGGAGCCGACGCAGGGTGCGTGCCTCGACCCATTGCTCGTAATCCCGGTTCCCCCAGAAGGCGTAGTAGTCAAAGCCGCTGTCGTAGTCGACGATCCTCGAGCCGACCTCAGACTCGGGAGCATTGGGGGGTGTCATGGACCTCTGGATCCTAGTCGGCTCAGGCTTGCCAGCACCCGGATCGGAAGGGGCCTCGAACGGACTTGCGGCTGGAACGCGTTCCGAGATAGACTATTAGCACTCACGAGGGTTGAGTGCTAATAGTGCAGGAGGAAGGGAATGGCCCTAAAGCTACGGCCACTAGCTGACCGTGTCGTCGTCAAGCCCCTGGAGCGGGATGAGACCACCAAGAGCGGGATCGTGCTTCCCGACACCGCCAAGGAGAAGCCCCAGGAGGGTCTGATCGAGGCGGTCGGTAACGGCAAGTACAACGAGCAGACCGGGCAGAGGGTCGCCCTCGACGTCGCCATCGGGGATCGGGTGATTTACGCCAAGTACTCGGGATCCGAGATTAAGATCGAGGAGCAGGACTACCTGATCCTCTCCGAGCGCGACATCCTGGCCGTGGTCGCCTCCAACGGCAAGAAGTCCTAACTAGAAGAGCCGCGGGCTCGCGGTGCCCTCCGGTCGGGGCCGCCGCGAGCCCCGCCCAAGCCTAGGAGAAAGGTTTAAGTGCCAGCCAAGCAGCTGAAGTTTGACGATCAGGCCCGCGACGCTCTGCTCCGGGGAACCGCTCAGGTGGCGGCCGCGGTGCGGCCGACTTTGGGACCCCGGGGGCGCTCGGTAGTGATCGACCGCCGCTACGGCAGCCCGCAGATCACCACCGATGGGGCCACCATCGTCCGCGACATCGAGCTTCCCGATCATTTCGAGAACATGGGAGCACAGCTCCTGGCGGAGGCCGCCCGGCGTGCCAACGACACCGCCGGAGATGGCACCACCACGGCCGCTCTCTTGGCCGAGGCGATGGTCACCGAAGGGGTGCGCAACCTGGCCTCGGGAGCGTCGCCGATGGGACTCAAGCGGGGCATCGAAATGGCCACCAAAGCTGCTCTGGCTGAGCTCGATCGCCTGAGCCGTCCCCTGGCGGGACGCGCCGACATCTTGCAGGTCGCCACCATCTCCAGCGGAAGCAAAGAGGTGGGCGCGATGATCGCCGACGCCATGGAGCGGGTCACCTCCGATGGCGTGATCACGGTGGAGGACTCTTCAGGGATCGAGACTGAGGTAGAGGTGGTCGACGGGATGCAATTCGACCGGGGCTTCGTCTCTGCCTACCTGGTCACCGACCAAGCGGGAATGGAAGCGGTCCTGGACAGGCCTCTGATCGTGCTCACTCCGCGCAAGCTCTCGGCCATCGCCGACATCGTCCCGGCGATGGAACTGGCGGTCAAGGCGGCACGACCTCTGCTCATCGTCGCCGAAGACATCGATGGCGAGGCCCTGGCCACCTTGGTGGTGAACAAGGTTCGTGGGACGCTCTCGGCCTGCGCGGTCAAGGCCCCGGGATTTGGCGATCGACGGTCCGCGATGCTTCAGGACCTGGCTGTCCTGACCGGCGCCGAGGTCATCTCTGAGGAACTCGGACTCACCATGGAGGGGCTGGGCGAGCACCAAGCCGGATCCGCCCGGCGCGTCGTGGTCACCAAGGACGACACCACCATCGTCGAGGGTGGCGGGACTGAGGCGGCGGTTCGCGCCCGGGTAGCCGAGATCGACCAACAAATCGAGCTGACCGAGTCGGACTGGGACCGCGAGAAGCTTCAGGAGCGCAAAGCTCGTCTGATCGGTGGAGTGGCGGTGATCAAGGTCGGCGCTCCCACCGAAACGGCACTCAAGGAGCGCAAAGAGCGGGTCCAGGACGCCCTCGACGCCACCCGGGCCGCGGTTGCCGAGGGCATTCTCCCTGGGGGAGGCAGGAGCCTCCTCTTGGCTGCAGAGGTTCTCGATCGTGTCAAAGCCAGCGGTGACGAGGAGACCGGGGTCGACATCGTCAGGCGCGCTCTCCAGGTGCCCACCCGGCAGCTCGCCGCCAACGCCGGCCTGGACGGATCGGTGGCCCTGGAGAAGGTGCTCACGATGAAACCCACCGAGGGTCTCGACCTGCTCACCCTCGAATACGGCGACCTGCTCAAGGCGGGAATCATCGATCCCACCAAGGTGGTCAAGACGAGCCTGCAGAGCGCCGCCTCGGTAGCGGCGCTCCTCCTGACAACCCAGGCCCTGGTTGCCGACGTGCCCGAACTCGCCCCCGCTCTTCCCGCCGGTGGTGGCGACGAGGGTATGGGTGGAATGGGCGGTATGGGTGGAATGGGCGGTATGGGTGGCATGGGCGGGATGGGTGACATGGGGGACATGGACTTCTGACTGCCGCTCGGGCGGAGAATGTCCTGGTGCCTCGTCCCTCCCTGGTCAAGCTGGCGGCCTGTCAGTACGCACCCGAACTTGCGGACCCCGAAGGCAACGCCTCCCGGGGAGCCACATGGATTTCTAGAGCGGCAGACGCGGGGGCAAAGCTGATCGTGTTGCCGGAGCTGGCCAGTTCCGGATATGCCTTCGCCAGTGAGGCCGAGGCCGACGCCTCGGCCGGAGACACAGCCAGCCCCATCCTGGCCCGCTGGCTCGAATCTTGCCGGGAGCGCGGCGTCTACGTGGTTGCCGGATTCTGTGAGCGCAGCGCCGGAAAACGGTTCAACTCGGCGGCTCTTTTGGGTCCGGAGGGAGTCCTCGGCGTCTACCGAAAAGCTCATCTTTTCTTCGATGAGCAGACGTATTTCCAAGCTGGCGACAGTGGTTTCCCGGTCTTCGATCTTCCCTTCGGCCGAATCGGGATCCTCGTCTGCTACGACCTCTGGTTTCCCGAGGCCGCTCGCGTTCTGGCCCTGGCGGGAGCGCAGCTGATCTGCGTGCCCACCAACTGGGTGGCAAATTTCCGTCGCCAGGTAGCTGACGACCGAGGCTGGGTCATGGGCGACTACGCGGCGGTGGCGGTGGCCACCCAGAATCAGGTTTTCGTGGCGGCGGCCGATCGCATCGGCCGCGAGCGTGATGTGGAATTCATCGGCGCCAGCTGCATCGTCGGACCCGAGGGCTGGATGCTGGCCGGTCCGGCGCCGCGCTCCGATGAGGCACTACTGCTGGCCGACGTCGACCTCAGCCAGGCGGTCGCTCGCCAGCAGCGGACCCCGCGCAACCACGCCTTCGGCGATCGCCGTCCCGACCTCTATTCACCGCTGAGCGCTCCGGCGACCTCGACCCCGGAGTGAACCTCTCGGCGGGTCTGGGTCCGACGGTCACGGCGGGTACTGCTGAAAGAGAGCTGCTGCGCGGCCTCAACCCCGACCAGCGGGAGGCGGTCACGGCTCCCGACCGCCCGGTGCTGGTCCTGGCCGGAGCCGGCTCGGGAAAGACCAGGGTGCTAACTCACCGAATCGCCTACCTCCTGGAGGAGCGGCGGGCTACGCCCGACCGGGTAATGGCGGTCACCTTCACCAATAAGGCGGCTCGTGAGATGCGAGGGAGGATCGCCGGACTGTTGGGACACGAGCCCCACGGAATGTGGCTGGGAACTTTCCACGCCTGCAGCGCCCGCATCCTGCGGGACCAGGGTGAGCAGATCGGAATCCCCCGCAATTTCGTCATCTATGACGAGGTCGACCGGGCGGCCCTGGTTCGCGAGGCACTGCGCCAAGCCGGTATCGACGAGAAGCGGCTCAGCCCGTCGGCGGCGGCAGCCGAAATCTCGCGAGCCAAGAACGAACTCAAGGATCCCGCCGCCTATGCCCAGGGAGCGGTGGGGTTGGTGGAGACGCTGGTGGCCGGCGTCTACCCCGGCTACCAAACCCTGCTGGAGGGTGCCGGGGCTCTCGACTTCGACGATCTGCTCTTTCGCGTAGTCGAGCTTTTCCAGCAGTCCGAGCAAGCTCTGGCCAAGTACCGGCAGCGCTTCGATCATGTCCTCGTCGACGAGTACCAGGACACCAACCACGCCCAGTATCTGCTTCTCCGCGATCTGGCCGAGGAGCATCGCCACATCACGGTGGTGGGTGACCCGGACCAGTCGGTATACAGCTGGCGGGGTGCCGATATCCGCAACATCCTCGAGTTTCAGCGCGACTACCCGGATGCCCTGGTGGTGCCTCTGGAGCAGAACTACCGCAGCACCAAAGCCATCCTGGCGGCCGCTCAGGCAGTCATAAGGGAAAACTCTGAGCGGGTCGAGAAGGGGCTCTGGACGGAAGGCCCCGACGGCACCGCGGTGGTGGTGGCCCAGCTCTACGACGAACGCGAAGAGGCGACCGCGGTAGTCCGCGAGGCGCGCCGGATCGTTGATGAGGGTGATGGGGAGTTCGGAGACATGGCCGTCCTCTACCGGACTAATGCCCAATCCCGGGCCTTGGAGGAGACGCTGCTCCGGGCGGGGGTCCCCTATCGGTTGGTGGGCGGGGTCCGCTTCTACCAGCGCCGCGAGGTCAAGGACGTACTGGCGTACCTCCGTCTGCTGGCCCATCCCCGCGACCGCTTGGCCTTCGAGCGGGTGGTCAACGTGCCCAAGCGCGGCATCGGTATCCACTCCTTGGCTGAGTTGATGCGCAGTTCTGCCGCCCGGGGCATTTCGCACTGGGAGCTGCTCGGGGACCCCCACTCAGCGGGAGTGCGCGGTGCCGCGGCGAACGGACTGAAGCGGTTTCGGGAGATGATCGAGGAGGTCAGTGAGTGGGGCTCACCGTGGCCGCTGGTGACGCTTCTGGACAAACTGTTGGAGCGCAGCGGTTACCGCGAGTTCGTCCGAGACGGCAGTGTCGAGGGGGAAGAGCGCTGGGCCAACGTGGTCGAACTCCGTGGTCTCGCCGCTGAGCAGGGAGACCTACCCAGCGCCGAGGCCCTCCCCGTGTTCCTGGAGCAGGTGGCGCTGGCGGGGGAGGTCGATCAGATGGAGGAGGCGACCTCGGCCTTGACCCTGATCACCCTGCACCAGGTGAAGGGTCTCGAGTTCCCGGTGGTGTTCATCACCGGGGTCGAGGAGGGACTGCTGCCGCACAGCCGCTCCCTGGACACCCTGAGTCAGATCGAGGAGGAGCGCCGTCTGCTCTATGTGGGCATGACCCGAGCCAAGCGCCGCCTCTATCTCAGTCACTGCTTCCGCCGCCACGTCTACGGCAGCCCGGCGCCGGCTATTCCATCCCGCTTCCTCGCCGCGCTCGGTGATCACGCCGAGGTAGAACGCTGGGATGCGGGACCGTCCTCGAGCTGGGAGTATCACGCGCCAGCGGATGACCAGGGTCGGCGCTTTGTAGCGCCGGTGGCGGCACGGGGCCAGCCTCTCCCGCTGCGCCGGGCGCGGGACGTGGTGATGGAACGCGCGACCGCTCCCGGCGGCCGGGTCGTCACCGAGCAGCGCTTTCGGGCGGGTGATCGGGTCGAGCACGCACGCTTCGGGCGGGGAATCATCCGTGCCAGCGAGATGACCGGAGCCGGGGAGGAGGTGGTGATCGACTTCCAGGCGGCTGGGCATCGCCGATTCGCAGTCAGTGACGCCGTGCTGCGCCGGATCGAGGGCTAGGGATGGCGGACGCGGCGGTCCCGAGCTCGGCGCGTCGTCGAGTCGGCGAGCTCCGCGAGGAGTTGGCCCACCACAACTACCTCTACTACGTGCTCGATGCCCCCGAACTCGCCGACGTGGACTACGACGCGCTGTTCCGAGAGCTGCAGAGCCTGGAGGAGACCTACCCCCGGCTGAGAAGCAAGGACTCGCCAACCCGGATGGTGGGCAGCCGGGTGGTCACGCCGTTTCGCAAGGTGCGCCACCGCGTTCCCATGTATTCGCTGCAAAACGCCATCTCCATCGAGGAAGTGCGCGCCTTTCGGGAGCGGGTGCGCCGCCTCAGCGGCGCTGATCCCGACCTCGGCGCCGAGCTCAAGATCGATGGGCTGGCGGTCAGTCTGACCTTCCACCAGGGGGAGCTCGAGCAGGGAGCGACTCGCGGGGACGGGGAGGTGGGCGAGGACATCACCGCCAACATCCGAACCGTGGTCGGGATCCCCAGCCGGCTTGGGGCAGCCGCGGTCAAGGGCCTGTCGGAGCGCTTCGAGGTCCGCGGCGAGGTCTACATGCCCAGGTCGGTTCTGGCCGCACTCAACCAGCAGCGAGAGCAGGACAACCTGCCTCTCTATGCCAACTGCCGGAACGCGGCGGCGGGCAGCCTTCGCCAGATGGACTGGCAGATCACCGCCAGCCGTCATCTCGAGGCTTTCTTCTACGCCTGTGATCCTCACCCCCGGGAGATCGCCCTGCAGTCGCAGCTGCTGAACTGGCTGGAGAAGGCGGGCTTTCCGGTCAACCCTCACCGCCAGCTACTGCACAGCGAAGAGGAGATGGTGCAGTACCTGGAGCACTGGCGCGAGGCCCGCCACCAGCTGACGTATGAGACCGACGGCGTGGTCCTCAAGGTCGACCAGTTGCCTCTGCAAGAGGAGCTTGGTGCGGACAGCCGTCGGCCCCGCTGGGCGATCGCTTTCAAATTCCCCCCCGAGGAGAGGGAGACCACGGTGCGCTCCATCGAGATCAGCATCGGCCGTACCGGTGTGGCAACTCCGGTAGCCAATCTGGAGCCGGTACTGGTAGCCGGATCCACGGTGGAGCGAGCCACTTTGCACAACCAGGATCAGGTTCGCAGCAAAGACATTCGCGTCGGCGATCGGGTGGTCATCCGCAAGGCCGGTGAGGTGATTCCAGAGGTGGTTCGGGTTCTGAGGGAACACCGCGGCCCCGCTTCCAAACCCTTTGAGATGCCGACCAACTGTCCCGTCTGTGGCACCGGCTTGGTCCGTGAGGAGGGCGAGGCAGCCACCCGCTGCATCAATCCGCTCTGTCCCGCCCAGCGGCTGCAGCGGATCCTCCATTTCGTCAGCCGAGGAGCGCTGGACATCGATCGCTGCGGTCCGGCGGTGCTGGCGGAGCTTCTCCAGCGCGGTCTGATCGAGAGTCCAGCCGATCTGTTTCGGCTCGATCAGGAGCAGGTTCAGCAGCTGCCCCAGTTTGGCCCCCGCTCGGCACGTCAGCTGGTAGCCGCCATCCGGTCGCGGCGGCAACCCCCCCTGGAACGGTTCATCTATGCCCTGGGCATCCGCCATGTGGGAGACCGTACGGCGCGCCTGCTGGCTGAGCATTTCGGAACGTTGCAGGCCCTCCGAGATGGCGAGGTGGAGGCCATCATCACTGTGGCTGGCATCGGGCCGATCGTGGGGGAGGAGGTGGCTCGATTCTTCGCCAGCCCGGGGGGGCGTGAACTGCTTGATCAGCTCGCCGAGGCGGGTGTGCATCCCCAAGGGGCGGTCGGCTCAGACGGCCCGTGGCGGGGCAAGACATTCGTGCTGACGGGGACCCTGAGTAACTGGACCCGATCAGCCGCCGAAGAGGCCATTCGGGCCCTGGGGGGAACCGCTGCCAGCAGCGTTTCCCGTAAGACCGCCGCGGTAATCGCCGGTGAAGCGGCCGGTTCAAAATTACAGGCGGCAGAACGTCTGGGCGTGGAGATCATTGACGAGGACGAGTTCGCTCGCCGGCTCGCCAATCCCTCCGACGGGGGCCGGTAGAGGCGCCGGACGAGCTCACTTAGAGCTGGCGGGTCGGTCCTTAGCGGTACTGCCCTCTGAGCCGCTGTTCGGGCGCATGAGCCGGATTGCGGTGCGGGCCGTCTCCAGCGCCTGGCTGACGTCCTGGCCCAGAGCCGCGGCGGCGTCGCGGCAGGCGAGCAGAGAGCTTTCCAAGTCATCGAGAGCCAGGCCTAGGGCGTAGCTCTCAACCCGCTGCACCAGGTCCTCGGGCGCGATGCTCATGTCGACCGCGATACCGCGCATCAGGGCCGCCCAACGGTCCCGGGCCTCCTCGAGCTTGTGAGCCGACTCCTCAAGACTTGCCTGCGCCTTGGCGCTGGCCCGGCGAGCGCCGGGGATCGGGCGACTTTGATTTACCGCGACGGCGCCCCGGCGGCCGGCCGTATCGAGAAGCCGGCGGGCGCTCCGGGCCGCGGCGAATGCCTCTGCAGCGGCCGCCAAGGCGTCCGGTTGTGGATCGCGATCCTCGGGACCGGCGCTCATCGGGACCACGGCGATGAAGTCACGGAGGGGATGCTACTGGGCTATCTCTCCGACATCCTAGCCCAGTAGCCGAAGGCTATCTGGCGCATGGGCCAGGCGGGCCAGCGAGACCGGTGCCCAGTTTGTGAGTTGGTCGAGGCCGTCGGGGTACTCCGATAAACTCGGCCTGGTGGCGCAGGATCGAGGTGGCGTGTCTCAGGCGGGCTCGATAGCCCTGGCCGAGATCGCCCACGTCAGTAGTTTGGCCCGACTCGGATTGACCCCACCGGAACTAGCCAGGCTGGCCGCTCAACTCGAGCTGATCGTGGCCGCCGTGGGGAAGCTCTCGGGCGCCGACATCTCGTCGGTAGAGGCGACCGCGCAGGTGGGTGGGCTGAGCAACGTCACCCGTGCCGACGAGGTGGAGGAGGGTTTGACTGCTGAGCAGGCCCTGAGCAATGTCCCCGTCCAAGCGGCGGGCTTCCTGCGCGTCCCGGCCATCCAGTGAGCCTGCTCGAGGAGCCCATTCGCGAGCTGGCCCGGCGTCTTCGGGATGGCGAGGTCTCAGCGCTTGAGCTCACCGAAGAGGCCCTGGCCCGGATCGGTCAACTTGATGGCAAGTTAGGCGCGTTCCTGAGGACCACCCCGGAGTCAGCCCGGTCGGCGGCCTCCGCCGCCGACCAACGTCTACGAGACGACCCGGATGGCGCCCCCATCCTCTGTGGTATCCCCGTCGCCTACAAGGACGTGCTCTGCACGGCCGGGGTGGAGACTACTGCCGGTAGCCAGATTCTTCGCGGATTCGTTCCCCCCTACAGCGCCACCGTGGTGGACCGGCTGTCCGCTTTGGGTGTTGTTCCGCTGGGCAAGCTCAACTGCGACGAATTTGCTATGGGCAGTTCCAATGAGAATTCCGCCTACCAGGCCACCGTTAATCCCTGGGACCCGGAGCGAGTGGCCGGAGGGAGCAGTGGCGGATCGGCGGTCGCGGCGGCGGCCCGTTTGGCCTGCGCCACCCTGGGCAGCGATACCGGGGGATCGGTTCGGTTGCCGGCCTCGTTCAGCGGCGTGGTTGGGGTCAAACCCACCTACGGGCGGGTGAGCAGATATGGGCTCATCGCCTTCGCCAGTTCTCTGGATCAGGTCGGGCCCTTGGCCAAGACGGTGGAGGATGCCGCCTTGGTGCTGACCGCTATCGCTGGCCTGGATCCCCGAGACAGCACCAGCGTGGCGGCCCCCGTAGACGGATTGCTGGGGGAGCTTCGGAGCGGGGTCAAGGGCCTTCGGCTGGGCATTCCCCGCGAGTACCTGGAGGTCGGCTTGGATCCCCAGGTCAGGGCCGTCTTCGAGGATTCGGTCCGCGCTTTGGAGGGGCTCGGTGCGACCACGCAGGAGATCAGTCTGCCGACCACCGAGTACGCCCTTTCCGCTTATTACGTCATCGCCCCCGCCGAGGTCAGCAGCAACCTGGCGCGCATGGATGGAGTGCGCTTCGGGCCCGGTGCCCCGGCCGCGACCACCCTGCTCCAGGCATACGAGGAGGCCCGCCATCAAGGCTTCGGCGAGGAGGTGCGGCGACGGGTGACCCTAGGGACGTACGCCCTCAGCAGTGGCTACTACGAGGCCTACTACCTCCAGGCCCAGAAGGTCCGCACCCTGGTGGCGCAGGACTTCGACCGGGCCTTTGCCGAGGTGGACGCGATCATCTCGCCGACGGCTCCCACCACCGCCTTCACCCTGGGTGAGAGGAC
This sequence comes from Candidatus Dormiibacterota bacterium, assembly GCA_049790415.1. Lineage (GTDB taxonomy): Bacteria > Chloroflexota > Dormibacteria > Aeolococcales > Bog-877 > Bog-877. The sequence goes on from JBAQYY010000046.1 coordinate 44,033, forward strand.
GGCCGACCCCCTGGCCATGTACGCGACCGACATCCTCACCCTGCCCGCCAACCTAGCCGGCATCTCGGGTATCTCGGTTCCTGCCGGCTTTGCCGCTGGGCTGCCTGTCGGGCTCCAGGTGTTGGGGCCTTACCTGGGCGAGGCCACCTGCTTTCGAGTGGCCCAGAGCTTGGAGGATGCGGTTGGCGTCTGGCGCCAGATGCCGCCCCTGGCGGTGAGCGCTTCGTGAGCGCGCTGGCGCCGTCGCCCTGGGAGGCAGTGATCGGGCTAGAGGTTCATGCCCAGCTGCTCACCAAGAGCAAGATGTTCTGCTCCTGCCGGGCCCAGTACCTAGGCCTTCCCCCCAACAGCAACACCTGCCCCGTCTGCCTGGGTCTCCCCGGAGCTTTGCCGGTGATCAATGCCGAAGGCGTCCGCCTCACCCTGCGCACGGCGCTGGCGCTCAACTGCGAGATACCTGAATTCACCAAGTTCGACCGCAAGAACTACTTCTATCCCGACCTCCCCAAGGGATACCAGATCTCCCAGTACGACCTGCCCCTCTCCCGCCATGGTTGGCTGGAGTTCGACGTCGAGGGGCGCACGGTACGGGGCGGAATCACCAGGGTGCACCTGGAGGAAGACACCGGGATGCTGCACCACTCCGGTGAGATCCAGAGCTCGACCTTCTCGCTGGTTGACCTGAATCGGGCCGGTGTACCGCTCATGGAGATCGTGGGGGAACCCGACCTGCGGACTCCGGCCGAGGCGAGGGGATATCTGGTGGCGCTCCGGCAGCTGCTCACCTACATCGGCGTCAATGACGGAAACATGGAGGAGGGGAGCCTGCGCTGCGACGCCAACATCTCCCTGCGGCCGGTGGGCACCGAGCCTCTGGGGGTCAAGGTCGAGGTCAAAAACATGAACTCCTTCCGCAGCGTCCAGCGCGCCCTGGAGTACGAGCTCGGACGCCAGCGCGAGGTCCTCGATGAGGGAGGGCGCCTGCCCCAGGAGACCCGGGGTTGGAGCGAGTTGGAGCAGCGCACGGTTTCCCAGCGGAGCAAGGAGGAGGCCCAGGAGTATCGCTACTTCCCCGAGCCCGACCTACCGCCGCTGCTGATCTCGCGGGCTCAAGTCGAGGAGATTCGAGCGGATTTGCCGGAACTTCCCACGGCCAGACGAGCGCGCTTTCAGAGCCAGTACGGCCTCCCCGAGGACCAGGCCCTCTTGCTGACCGGCCGTCCCGCCGACTCCAGCTACTTCGAGGCGGTTGTGGCCCGGGGCGTGAGTCCTCAGCTGGCCGCGAACTGGCAACTGGGGGATCTCCAGGGACTGTGCAACGCCGCCAACCTGGAAGTCGAGACCTGCCAGATCAGCCCGGCCGCGTTCAGTGACCTGCTCAAGCTGGTCGAGAGCCAGGAGGCAACCGCCAAAGTAGCCAAGGAGGTACTGGGTCGAGCCTTCGCCGGCGGCGAGGAACCAGCCCAGCTCATCCGCAAGGAGGGTCTCGGCCAGGTCTCAGACACCGCCGAGATCACCGCGATGGTGGAGCAAGCGCTGGAAAAGAACCGCCAGGCAGCTGCCGA
>JBAQYY010000047.1:0-2008 GCA_049790415.1 Candidatus Dormiibacterota bacterium
GCCCCCGGCCCTGGGCCAATTGGCGCCGGACCAGGCGCGCCTCACGAGGATCGGCGGACTCCTGGCCGCGGATGGCGATGAGGCCGACCCGGGCAGCCGCAGCCGCCAGCACCACCATGGTCAGGACCTGGCCGGCACCGGCCAGCACCCGGAAGCCGGATGGCGGCATCGGCAGCGAGTGACCGCCCGCCCCAAAGGCCGCGGCGAGCACGGCTGTATGACCGAAGAAGGTCCCCAGACCCACCACCCCAGTGAGCGCGGCCAGGGCGACCAAGAGGAGCATGACGGGTGGGCGGGCAAGCCTCCAGGCGGCTCCCAGCTGATCGATCGAATCCACCCGCTGATCTCGACCCAGTGCGCTCACCGCCCCCAGGACCGCGGCAGTTCCCAGAGCCGACGAGACCAGCAGCGCCACCGCCGCTGCCGGAGAACCGAGTCCGATCCCGGCCACACACCAGGCGACCTGGCTGACCGCCAGCCAGCTCGCCAGGCGCCGGAGCCGGTGCTCCCGGAAGGCCAGAACAGCGGCAGCCAGGCTGGTCACGGTGGCCAGTACCACCAGGGTGGGGAGGATCCCCGACGCCCAGCGCAGGAGGGTGAAGGTCTGCACTAGCAGGGCCACCCCGACCACTCCGCCGGCGATAGCCAGGACCAGCCCTGAGGAGGCCCCCGGGGCGCTGCCTAAGCTGCGCCCCAAGCCGTGGGCGGGCAGGAGCGAACAGGCGCAGGCGGCCGCCACCACGATGAGCACGGCGGCCAGGGTCAGTGAACGGCCGCCCGCGCCGTGCACCAGACCCTGGGTGGTGGCGACCCAGATTCGGTCCAGCGCCGCCAGGTTGAGACCGTCAGGGGTGGGCAGCACCGCCTTGTGCTTGGCTGCCGCCGCCACCGCTGCGGCGGCGGTGGCGATGGCCCCCGAGAACTTGAAATAGATGAATCCGACCCCGAGAAGCAGGGCCAGCGCACCGGTCCGCCAGATCAGATAGCCGCTCCGGGCGGCGGCTCCGGCCTGCTCGTTGAGCGCCGAGCCGACCAGCACCGCGGCCGCCACGCCGCAGATCTCGAATCCGACCAGATCCTGGAACAGCTCGGGCGCTAGCACCACCAGAAGCGCCCCGAAACTGAGCAGGTTGGCGAGCCGCATGACCCGGCCAAGACGGGGATCGCGCCGGAACTGGAGCATCATCTGCAGTTCGCAGAGGAGGGTGACCAGAGTGACCAGTACCGCCAGCACCGCGGCGGTGGGAGTCGCGGCGTACCCCATGCCGAGCATGAACGTCTGCGCCAGCAGTGTCCCGTGGGCGGCATTGAAGGGGTTCTGAACCACCTGGAAGCTCCAGAAGGTGAGGGTGTCGGTGTGGACCACCTGTCCCCCAGCGACCACCGCCCCGAGCAAGACCAGGGCGGCCCCCAGTGCCAGCCAGGAGGTGAAGAGAACGGCGCTGGCGATGCCTCGGCGAGTCTCGGCGAGATAGCTGACGCCGATGCCCGCCAAAGGCAGGAGGAGCACCAACCAGGCGACGGTGAACACGGTCAGGCCTCCTCGCCTTCGGCGCTCGCGACTGGCTCAGCAGGGTTGTCCGTACCGTCCTCGTCGGCGCCGGGCTCCTCCAGCTGGGCCGGCTCTGGCTCAGGTTCTGCCTCGAGCTCCCGGGTCGGGGCCTGAGGCGACTCGGCCAGAGCCAGCTCGAGCAGGTCCGGCCCGCCGGTTCGGCGTCGGAGCAAGGCGGCCAGGGCAATTCCCGCTCCGGCAAAGAGAGCTCCCAGGATCTCGACCAAGAGGGCGAAGGACTGCAGTTGAGCCGCCTCCACTCTGGTCGAGGCGAGTCCGGCGAAACCCACCAAGGCGCAGGCGACGGCATCGAATCCCAGGATCACCGCCAGGACTGCCCCGAGGGCGTCGCGGCGATGGTTGAGGGCGAAGAGCCCGACAGCGAAGAGACAGGCGGCCCCGACCAGCAAGGTCGCTGCTGTCTGGGTCACCGGCCGCTCCGGCGCCTGGCAGCTC
>JBAQYY010000048.1:0-9587 GCA_049790415.1 Candidatus Dormiibacterota bacterium
TCCCGGACCGGACTAGGGCAACCGCCCGGCGGCGGAACTCCGCTGCATACACCTTGGGCATCGCCATCTCCCTTTCTGAATGGCTCGATTCTCACAAACCGAGTCCAGAAAGAGGGGTCCATATCACCTGGATCACTTCAAGGGGGTCCGGTCAGAGGCTACTCGCGATAGCTCCGCAGTCCTTTCACCTCGGAACGGTCTACGGCCGAGCTCAGGGGGGGCGCCCAGATCGAAGGAGGCGCCCGCCGCTGCCCGAAGTGACGTGGAGAGACTACCGCACCGTCGACGGCCACAGCAGTTAGGCAGCACTCACTGGCAACGCCGTGACCTTACTTCCGCTTTCCACCACTGGGATACGGTCTTCTCGGGTGGGGCGCAAGTCCTTACAGGCCACCCGTCAATAACTACAATGCCTTGTAGTTGTTTTACGGTAGCTGAAGGAGCTACCTCACAAGGAAGGGGACATCTGAACTGCCCCACCACGGGCTTGAGCGCATTCGACTTCTGAAACGCGAGGTCTGTGAATGCGAGTGGAGCGGGGGTCTCCGCGTCGTGATGTCCACGGCGACAGCTCCTAACCCGCCCTGCGGCCTTACTATACCTGTTGTTCGGAAATGCCAAGGGGCTGCTGGGACCCGCGTTCCCGGGTGACGGGCCAACCATGCGGCGCCCAATCGCAACAGAAGGATCACCTTGCCTGCACACCCTGCTAGCACCCCCGCAAGGCCGATTAGGCCCGCTTCCACGGTTCTAGTGCGAGGTGGCAAATAGGGAGGATGCTGAGCAGCAATGGCTTCACGGAGGTTTTGAGCTTGTCCGGTACGAGTCACAGCCACCGCGTGAGGGGCGGACGTCAGTACGCCTCAGATTGCTATGTCGCCTGACACTGCGGTGGAGTTGCGGGGCGTGACCAAGGTCTGGGGCCACCAAGTCGCGGTTGACGACCTCACCTTTGCTATCAATCGCGGCGAGGTGTTTGGCTTCTTGGGTCCTAACGGCGCGGGTAAGACGACCACAATGCGTCTGATGCTCGGCTTGGTCCGTGCAACGTCTGGTGATGTCCGCTTGTTAGGCGGATCCATTCCCCAAGATTCGGCCCAGATTCTTCCTCGTGTCGGCCCTCTGGTCGAAACACCGGCGCTGTACCCCAACCTATCTGGTGTAGAAAACCTTAGGGTGTTCGGGGCCCAGCTAGGTGGAGTGGCTCCAGAGCACATCGACGAGCTTCTGTCGCTGGTTGATCTCACCAGCCGTGGTCACGACCGCGTGTATAAGTACTCGCTGGGGATGCGGCAGCGGCTGGCTCTCGCGGTGGCCTTGCTCGGCTGGCCCGAGCTCCTGGTGGTTGACGAGCCGGCAAACGGACTGGATCCAGCAGGAATACGCGAAGTCCGGTCTCTGGTGGCCCGCATTCGTAGTGAAGGAACCACGGTGTTCCTGTCCAGCCACGTACTAGGAGAGATCGAGCGCATATGTGACCGTGTTGCCATCCTCCGTCAAGGGAAATTAGTCTACGTAGGCGGCGTCGAACAACTTCGCCAGTCCGCGGGGGAGTTCCGCGTTGAAGTCGACGATCTGGCTGGTGCCGTGGCCTGGCTACAAGATCAACCCTGGGGCCGCAGTGCTCACGTCGACGGTCGCGGCGCGGTCGAGGTGCCTTCCCCGACGGGGCGCGGCCGGGACCTCAACCTCGCCTTGACCCAAGCCAACTTCCCACCAGATTCCCTAGTCAGTGTTCAAAGAGATCTCGAAGATGTCTTCTTGGACCTGACGGCGGGCGAGGAGTGATCCCGGCGACTGGGTCGAATCACCTAGCCCGGCACAGCCGGACTCCCAACTTTGGAAGCAGCCTCCACTCCGAGTTGATCAGACTGCGCTATCAGAGACCTACATGGGTGCTCATTAGCTTTGTGTTCCTGTTGCTCGGGCTGGTCATGTTCTTTTTTACCGCAGATGCCAAAGTAGGTGCCGACCTGAGTGTCAGTCCATTGCGCGGCATAGACCAGATGCTGCCCGCGCTGCAGTTCCTCTTCGCGGCGGGTGCCGGAGTTGTACTCCTTACCAGCGGCAGCAGACTCGTCGCGACTGAATACACTTTGGGCACTATCCGTGTGATTCTGGGAAGGGGCACCAGTAGGTATGACCTGGTGTTGACAAAGCTGGTGGCTTGTCTCCTGCTGGGGGCGGGTCTCTTGCTCAGCTACGTCGTCCTCTGCGCTGGCGGACTGGCCCTGGTCACTCTCCACCTCACGGGATCGGTAGGGGCCCTGTCAAGGATTTCTCCCCCTGGCTGGCACCAACTCGGCTCTGCCGTGTTGTCGGCTGCCCTGAGCGTGATGAGTTGCTCCGTAGTCGGCGTCACGATAGGAGCGGTGACCCGATCGCTGACTTCGGGGATGGTGTTGAGTGTGCTCTTCTTTCCGCTGGACAATGCCCTCGCGCTGGTTATGAAGGCGCTACACCATCTTGACCACCTAGCGGTCTGGCGGATCCTTAGCGCCTTCCTTCTTGGACCTACCCTGAATAGCTTGCCAACCCGCCTGACCGGGCAATCATTGCCCAGTTCTACAGTGCTGCCAACTCCCATCCTCCACTTCTCCGCGTGGGGGGAAGCAGCGGTCATCACGGGGTGGTGTCTTGTTTTGGTGGCGCTCGCTCTGCTCTCGTCGGTCAGGCGAGATGTAGTCTCGTGAGATGAACTCGATTGTCCCCCCTCCCCATCTCCAACCGCGGCCCTCCGGCTCCTGTGGACGTCAATTTCCGGGCGTTATCGCTCGCGCCAGATAGCTTACTCATCGGATTGCCAGGTTTACTGTGACGGACATCGTCGGCCAACGGCGCCACGATGAAGGACTATTGCCAGAGATCACCTGGTCGGTCCCGGGAGCTGCCCTGGTCGGTTCCATCCGGTCACTGTACCGATACACGAAAGTCGCGCCTGCGCCAGCTAATGGTTCAGCAAGGCCAAGAGGGCAGGAAGCCTCGTAGTCTTAGCCGAGTCATTCGACCCCACGAGTGCAGTAACAGGTCCTACGCTGAACGCGAACGTCACGCCGTGAATAACCACAGCCCCGCAAAAGCGCTCGGCAAGACCGTCGCACTCTAGAGGCGGCGCGTAACCCCCGTGTGATGACGCTGCCAGGAAGCGTGGCACGCGTCAATCCGCATCGCCACTCTTGGCACAGACCGGCTGCCTCAGCCCATTCTGTGGAGCGCCAGCCGACGAGCGCCGACGTACACCCTAGATGCAGCCCTCGACATGAGCCCTGTGCAAGGCTCGTCCCTGGCGAGCCGTCGAGTGTCTGGTCCAAGAAGGTGAAGGGTGTCCTGCAGCACAGGCACTGTATGGGCTCCTGGTAACGCTGCGCGCCACCGACTCAGGCAACTTGGCCCTACAGTCCGCGTACGGATCGTCGAAACCAAGCGCCGCGGTGCTCTGCGTCACATCGGAGCACCCGCTTGGCAAGCTGGCCATTGCGCTCAGTCGGTGTTATTATGGGTACTGGAGACAAATCTTGACAACTAGAGCCAGCGCGTCAGCCAGGCGGCAGCGTTAAGAGGAGTCCGATGCTCCCACCCTGGGATAGCCTCACGGGCCATTGTCAGTCCACGTTGAAGTCGGCCGGCTCCAAGTCACAGGGTCACGGCCACCCATACGTGTGGGATACCGACGTTCTCGAAGCTATGCTAGAAGACCGTGAATCGATTGCCTATGAGGTGTTGACCGCCCTCGACATAAGCGCCATCACATTTACGGATGCGCTCCGGCGACCCAACGCCGCTCACGAATTGGGTTCCTCGGAGGGGAGCAGGGGGATCAAGCAGGCGTTATTAGCTGCGCAGATATCAGCCATCGGCGACCGTGAGAAGGTAAGCACTGGTCACCTACTAAGGTGTCTTCTGTATAGCGCCTCGAATACTGGGGCTCGCCTGTCCCGCATGACCAGAATACCCGTCGAGAACATCTCGGCGCTTGTGGACAACGCCCTCAGACAAGGGCCGCCTGAGGCATAGCCCTAACGACCCCTATCGCAGACAAGAATATCGTCGCCGGAAGTGGCGAGAGGCGCGTCGGCGTGCGCCTCTCGCTCCGGCCGCTACGGACCGTCTACGTATGTGCTGTGGGTGCCATTCCCGTATAGAAAGACGTCGATTGTGTAAGGCGCGCCGGCCTCAGCGACATCGTACCCCTCGTCTATCCAGGTCATCGGGTTAGGCATTTTGACCCCATTGTTGAGGTTCGCACAATCCAGGACGATGGCGAGATTCGAACTGCACGTGGGGGGCGCGCCATAGATATAGGCGTAGGTGCCGTTGTACTGCCAGTCCCCAGAGATGGTGGAATGAAAGCCTAGAGGGCCTGAGTCGGTTACTGCGACGTACTGGTCAATGTAACCAGCTGGAGTGGCTGTTGGTCGAACCATGGAGCTATCCGCATCTGCCGTTGCAGCCGGTCATCTTGGGCATCAGGCACTCTGAGCAGGGATCACTGTCCCTTGATCGGGATGCTCCGTGAGGGCATGCGCTTCACCTGTACCTTGTGAGACGCTGAGCCCGACGCCTCCTCCAAGAGCGCCGACTCCAATGAGATCGCGCACCCAAGACGGCCGCTGCGCCAACATCGCAGCCTCGGTCTCGCGCAAATACTCCGACCAGTAGGTCGGGAAACTGGCTCTTTCCTCTGGGGTGCGATTCGCTAGACGCTTGCGGCCTAGACACTGCAAGGCCCTGATCTTGGTAACAATCCACTGCCGCTCGCCGTCGAGGTATGCTCCAAGGTCGCTGCCAACTCGCCGTTCATGCCACTCGTTCGATGCCCTGTAGTTATCGCTTAGCAGCGACGCCACATGCTCATCGATCATTTCAGGGGTATGCTCCGTACTGTCTAGGACTTTTGTCAAGCGTGCGTCGCATAATCGCTCGCCAAGTCAATCGTCTCCCCAGTCGAGGTCAAAGCGCAGTGACTCTAGTTGGTCCGCTACCTCGCTTGTCGGTGCCGTATCAACACGGCCGGAGTCAACGTCTAGCTCTAGGCTCCGAATGTCCTTGACTACTCTCTCAATCGCCTCTCCCTGTATTAGATGGTTCTCCTGGTTGTACTTCAGGATCTTGCGGAAGCCCTCAATAGCCGTCTTCAATGTGGCGTGATCGATCCCTTGCTGCGACTCCAGCTCGGTAAGGGTGTCCTTGATTTGACGCGCGGCTGCGTTCCTCTCCGGTACCGAAACCATCTGTAACCCTCATCAACTGTCGCCTCCTTCGGCTCAAGTGACGCAACCGACGTCTGGGCAAATCGGCGCCAATACAGCTGCCGTCACCATGAGACGATTCCTGCCGACAAGCATAGCTCCGGCTACCACCCAAGTAGCGAACTGCCCTGGCTGGTCCGAGGGTTCACTTCGCTAGCCGAGCGGTCGGCTCCTCCGCAGACGGGGTCTCGGTGGCCGAGAGGGGTCGCCTTGAACTCGCGATGGTCGCGGCGACAGACGTCAGGAGTCGGCGTCGAGGTCGCGCTCTGGATTAGTGACTGCCTTCAACAGGGGGTCGGAATCGACAGGTTCCTCAGATACCGGTAACTCTACTGTCCCGGTGACCACGCCATCCATATCTCGGACGGTCGCCGTCCACTCTCCCTGGATTACACCATTCGACGGACGAGCGCCGACTAATAGGTACACTTCAGCGCTCGTGTCGTTACTCAGTTGCCTGAGGTTTCCGGCAGCAAAGCGAACTCCGGGTGGTTCGTCCTCTACCCAGGTCCTCCGGTGTATCCGACTGAGATCCGGTACGGCTAGCTGGCCGAGACCGGCCAGTGCGAGATGGGAACCAAGAAGGCTAGGTGGCGGCTTACGTTCCCCAAGAGCGCGGGGTGGGAGCGGGAGTTCCGGCGCATCAACCATGTCTTCCCTGAACGTGGCAGACTCGAGGTTAAGGCTCACTCTAACTTCGACGTCTGATAGGAATCGACCCCCACGGTTCTCCAGCCTGAGCGCTACTCTCCCATGTCCAGCCGTCGTGTACTGATCGATAAACTGTAGGAAGGCGGCCCTGAGTAGACTCGTCCGCCACTCATTGAGTTGCGCAGCGTACTGATCGAAGGTCCTCGTGTCCCGCTCTCCGATGACAGCGCTGAAGGCATCGGCCTGCTGTAGTGCTGCCAGCGCCACCACCTCCCCAAAGATGGCCGGACCTAGGCCCGAGGAACTCCTGGTAGAGGGGTGCCGCGACCTTTCCACCAACTTGGCTCTGTCCATATATTCCTGAACACGGTCATCAGCCCACTTCTCCAGCGCTTTGTGAACTGCCTGCGCGTCGAACCAGGTCATCGGATCTGTCTCGACAAAGCCGACCCGGAGGTCCGCGCTAGATGCGCTTACCACGCTAGTCAGGCGGCGCTGAAGTGCATCCATATCGGCAGCATTGGCCGGAACGGTGCGCCCCCTCTTTCGGACAAAGACCCTGCCGTTGGTATCTGGACCAAACTCTCGCCGGAGGGTGAATATCTTGTCTGCCGCCCTGGGCGGCTCAACTGTCACGACAAAGACGTGCTTGTCTCCCTCTACGACGATGTCCACCGGCGCCCAGCGCGGGCCGTCTGCGCCACCTAGGTACTGTTCCATGATCTGGTCGGTTATCGCCGAATCGACCGACTCGACTCCGTTGAGATTGCCGGGCTCGGCGCCTACGACGACGTAGCCCACGCCCTCGCACGCTCGTGCCGCGTCCTCAGGCATCCGGTTAGCCATTCCGAGCACGGTACGGGCCACAGCGAAGCATCCCTCCCTGGTGCCTAGGTTAAGCCCGGACTTCCACTCAAGCCAATCCGTCTCATCAGTAGGTGACGCGGCCAGGATGGCGTTCACCAAGCGGCGAATGTCGCTGATGCCTCTCAAAGCGGCTCGGGTATCTAGATCGAGCGTCACCCTCTCATTGTCCCACTGTCCACTGAAATATTTCGGAGCGCAATCCGCCAGCGGTTGCCCAAGGGACATCGGTCCTGTTGGTAGCTCTCTTACTGTTCTATGGCAAGGTCTGGCGGCCGTGTGGTTCCAGATTCGGGACGGCCTTGGTTCTGGACCGCGTGCTGGATGCACCGACTGCAGTTCAGCCGACCCGACCCAGGACCCTATGAAGCGGGGTCAGCCCATCGACTTGCAGGGAGTAGAAGACTTGGGCTCCAGCGGGCCTAGCGAAGACCAACCCCACCCGCCTCAGCTTGGCGAGCGGCTTCACCCTGCTCTACGGCCACCGCGCGGGGCGTCGCTTGGGACCGGGGTGCTCAGCCCACTGACGTCCTCTCAGCCCTGGGGCCGCTAGCCCCCTCATCCACCGACCGCCTGCGATCACCTTGCCCCTCAGACCCTCCCGGCCAGCACCCCAGTCCCGGACGGCCACTTTTTTGGGGAGGTGCCTCAATTTGCCAAGTCAAAACATAGGCGCTAAAATGCGCGAACCGGGAAAAATCAGGGGTAGGGGGTGGGAAAGCCCCCCGGAGGGTCCTCAGGGATCCCACGTATGGTTGCGATAACCAAACTAATCCACAACTATTGACAATTTCCCGACCCAGGCTGGTCCACTACCAAGGTGGCCATTAGGCGACGCTATGGGTGGGACAGCTGTGAGGCCAAGAGTTGACTTATGGAGATCGCAGCGCGGTCGACGTAAACTCCCCGGCCTCGCCACTTCCAGCTATTAAAATCGCGGGACCTCCACCGCTTCCCCCTCAGGCCCGCTTACGGTGGCGCTACTCGTGCTCTCCCCGCGAAGATGATACCCAGCATGGCGGCGTCTACCATCAGGAGGCTGGCGCCCTCGAAGATGGATTGCCGCTGTGTCTGGTCAACTCCTCATTGAGTGCGGCCACTGTCTTGGCTACGTACGAACTGTCCTTACGTCTTGGGGCACTGTTGAATTGGGGCACCAGGCATAGCTGACCGGAACGAAGCCTTACTACTAAGTACAGACGGTGGACGCCAACTAACCCGACGGGACCAACTCGGTATTCGAAGGACTCCACCTCGCTCCACGAAAAGTGCCTGGTAGACACATTTGGCGTAATGGCAACACCAGACTCGCTTGTCACAATTCGACTACATCTCCAGCCCAAATAAGCGGCTAAGACGAATGCAGCGGCTATCGCGGCACCTCCCGCGCGATGAGCGTTGTCGGGGGCTGTTGCAGCGACAGCTACGACGATAGCGGCCAAGCAGCCGCCAGTAAGCATGTATATAAGGCGCGGGCCCCGGATACTGTATACGTGGCTTGCTGACATTCCTTGCTAGTAACTCAGCCAGCAGACCAGCGCACTTAGTGATTCTGCCAGGCGAATTCTCCCGTCGAGATCATATCAGAGAGCGACATCGAGGCCCCAAAGCCGATCGCCGCTCCATTCCCCGCAGCGCCCGCGATGGCCGAGACGCCCGCTGCCGTTGGTATACCCACGAATCCAAATGTCAGCGTGGTGATTGTGGCGTCTTCGATATCGCCGGTTAGCGCCTGGTGGAATCCCTCTGTCTCGTTACGCTGGTAGGCACGGAGGCCAAGGGCTGCCGCCTGCATGACCGCGCATGCCCCGAGTCCAATGACTGTTAGTGCAGTTCCAACGCATGTGACTATAGCGGCGACCGATGCGATGGTACCAATGTTGTGTTTGACAGCGTTTACGGCATCTCCGAGGAACGAAGTAAAGCCGCAGAAGATCCCCGAGCACCCGCTGGAGCTGTGCTTGGAGACTGTCCTGGTCGAGTGGGAGGAGGGCGACGGAGCCGCTGGCAAGAACCGACCCTCGGCCCCCGGCTCAGACGGCGAAGGAGAGGAGTCGACGTTCCTACTTCCCGAGCCAGACTCAGCAGGAGCATACAGGTCTCCGGTGGGGTCAGCACCGTTCACGGGATCGTCCGCCGCGAATACATATGGGGCACCTGTCCCTGCGGCCATCGGATCGCGGGTCAAGAACTGGCCAGTGGCGGGATCGTAGTAGCGCGCCTGGAGGTAGTAGAACCCAGTCTCGGAGTCGCGGTACTGACCTTGGAAGAGCAGGGGCGTGCTGACGGTGCCCGAGGAGGAGGTAAGGTTGCCATAGGCGTCGTAGGAGTAGCTGACGACAACAGCGCCGCTGCTGTTGACCATCCCTAGGGTGCTCCCCTGCCAGTCGTGCAGGTAGTAGGTGGGATTGCCCGAGCCGTCGATCTGCTCCAGAGTCATGCCACCGGGGCCATAGATGAAGCTGGTCGCGCCATCCTGAATCAGCAGAGGGACGCTACCCGACTGGTCCCAGCTGTACTGCTCGGTCGTCCCGTTCACGGTCTTGCTCATCCTCAGCCCAGCTCCGTTGTAGGCGTAGGAGGCGCTTAGCCCCGTCCTGCTGACTCCGGTCAGCCTGTCCGCCTGATCGTAGCTGTAAGTAGTGGCGGCTCCAACGGCGGGGGCTACCGAGGTTCGATCGCCCTCCGCGTCGAAGCCATAGGTAGTGGTCGCTGATCCGGCCTTGCTTGTAGTCAGCTCGCTGTCCGAGTTGTAGTTGAGGGTGGTCGAGATGGAGCCAGCGGTCACGGTACTGAGCCGGTTGGCGTTGTCATAGGTGTAGC
>JBAQYY010000049.1:0-3062 GCA_049790415.1 Candidatus Dormiibacterota bacterium
GCCTGAACGTCCAGGCCTGACCGCCGGACGCCCGGTTCTCCCTGCAAATACGGGCTATGGCCGCGTGGACAATGTGTCCAGGTTCCGTCGAACATTCAAGCCACCAGTGGCAACGGTCGATGCACAGGCTGACAAAGCCAGTGCCAAGGTGTCAGGGCAAATCATCCTTAGGGGTGTGTAGCAAAGCCGGCGCTCTCGCAAAGGGAACGCATCGCCGCTTGAGGCGACTACCACGGGGCTGGCGCCCAGAAACCGGATCCTAGGAGGATTCAAATGCTGTATCGACTGCGCCAGCGCTCCTCAGATGAGGGTGGTTTTACCCTTATCGAGCTTCTGGTGGTAATCCTGATCATCGGCATTCTTGCCGCAATTGCCATTCCGTCGTTCCTGTCTCAGAAGAGCAAGGCCACCGACTCCTCAGCGAAGGAGCTGGCGCGTACGGCTGAGACGACCGCAGAGACCTACGCAACCGACCACGGCGGCGCCTACACCGGCATGACCGTGGCCGAACTGCAGGCATATGAGAAGACCATTGTCGGCTGCCCGAGCACCAGCAACGCGTGTCTGAAGACGGTCACCGTGACGGGTACCGAAGAATACGTAGTGACCGCAGAAGCGACCGACGGCCACACCTTCTCGATCAAAAGGGAAGTAAGTGGCGCGGTCAAACGCGAATGCACGCCAACCGGCAAGACCGGGTCTGAAGGCGGAGGCTGCCAGAACGGCAGCTGGTAACGCCAGACCCTGCAAGCGGTTATTCCCGGGTCCGCTCGGGGTAGCGAAAGCCAGCAGGGTGGAGCATCGGAGGGCGGCCAATCGGCCGCCCTCTTTGGTACGCCGGGCATGACCAGCTGCTCGGGGGTGTGTGTCCCCTGTGGAGGTTGATGGCACCAACCACAAGTCGAGGGCACCTGCGTCGCCGTGAGGCGGGGTGGGGAGGAAGCCGAAGGCGAAATCGCGATCCGAGGAACACGAACCGCATAGAAGGCGGGGCGGTCCGGGCGAGCCAGCCAAAGATGGCGAAGCCCGATGCCATCAAGGGGCCGTCACGTAGATGCGGCGGGTGCGCGAGGAAGGTGGCTGGTTTTATCCCGGGAGATCTCCATGGGTGTCGCGGGATGCCCGATCGGCGCTCGCGCGCCGATCGTCGGGTCGGATGCGACGGCGACGGCCGGAAGGTCGCCGCTCACCGTGGAGAAGTCAGCAGAGGTCGTAGTACCGGTGGGATCGAGGTTTCGCCGGGAAGGACCGAACGCGAAGCTGAGCGTGAGGACGTTCGTGCTCGTGGCCGTTGCGTTGACCGCAGCCAACCCCTCCGGGGGCCTGGCCGGGGGTCCCCAAGGGTGAAGCCCGAGGGTTCCCGCCCAGAGCGCAGCATCGGCCCGGCGCCGGACGACACCGCCGCTCACCCCGCCCCGGCGAACCTGTGGGAGCTTCTGCTCTCTCGTGGGAACCTCGCCGAGGCGCTCAGACGCGTTGAGCAGAACGCCGGTGCCCCAGGCATCGACGGGATGAGCACCGAGGGGCTGCGGCCGTGGTTGCACGAGAACTGGCCGGAGCTCCGCTCGATGCTCGACGCGGGCACCTACAGACCACAGCCTGTCAGAAGGGTGATGATTCCCAAGCCCTCAGGCGGGACGAGGTCCCTCGGGGTGCCGACGGTGGTGGATCGCTTGATCTGCCAAGCCCTATCGCAGGTGCTCACGCCTGTCTTTGATCCCTGTTTCCATCCCCATAGTTTCGGGTTTCGCCCGGGGCGCTCGGCGCATGAAGCCGTCGAGCAGGCACGCCAGTTCATCAGCGATGACGCGGCGTGGTGTGTTGATCTGGACCTGGACTGCTTCTTCGATCGGGTCCAGCACGACGCGCTGATGGCAAGGGTCGCAAGACGGGTGAGCGACAAGCAGGTGCTCAGGCTGATTCGACGCTACTTGGAAGCGGGCGTCATGGCTGACGGGCGACGGCAACTCAGCGAGGAGGGAACCCCGCAGGGGTCGCCCCTATCGCCGCTGCTCGCAAACGTCATGCTCGACGACCTCGACTGGGAGCTTCACCGGCGCGGGCATCGCTTCGTGCGCTACGCCGACGACGTGATGATCTACGTCGATAGCAGGCGCGCGGGGCAGCGAGTCTGCCAGGGCACCACGCGATTCATCGAGCAGCGCCTCAAGCTGCGCGTGAACGCCGAGAAGTCGGCGACCGCCCCGGCCACCGCGAGGCCCTTCCTGGGGTTCGCGTTTTACCGTCGGGATGGAAAGGTGAAGATCGGCGTGGACGGCAAGGCCCCAAGGCGGGCCAAGCAGCTCCTGCGTCGCCTCACCGCGCGCCGTTGGGGTGTGCCAATGGAGCGGCGCATCCACGCCATCAACCGATTCACGGTGGGATGGTCGGCCTACTACCAGTTGGCCGAAGGAGAGCGTTCGTTCTCTAGCCTCGATAGATGGCTCAGACGCAGGCTAAGGCAGGTTCGCTGGAAGGAGTGGAAGCGCTCCGCCGCACGGCGGCGCAACCTGCGAGCGTTGGGTATCCCCGAGAGATCGGCCCGTGAGTGGGCCGGCTCCGGCAAGGGCTACTGGCGCATCGCGGGCTCCTACGTCCTCACCCGCGCCCTGCCCAACACCTACTGGGCCGAGCAGCGTCTACGCGGATTCACTGATCCTTATCGCCAACTCCGGGACGCGGAGCGAACCGCCTAGTGCGGACCCGCATGCTAGGTCGTGTGGGAGAGGCCGGGATGAGCCCGGTCCCTACCCGATCGTTCTCAGCCCGTTGTTCCAGGGCTGTTCCAGGACATCGCTCATCCGTCCAGCAATGACTCTTGCAACGTTGAAAAAGAGCACGCCGGAGCCGATCAGATAGCATGAAAAATCACCGGCGTCATCCAAACATCACAGGTGAGGGTGGTTTCACCCTTATCGAGCTTCTGGTGGTAATCCTGATCATCGGCATTCTTGCCGCGATCGCGATTCCCTCGTTCCTGTCTCAGAAGAGCAAGGCCACCGACTCCTCAGCGAAGGAGCTGGCGCGTACGGCTGAGACGACCGCAGAGACCTACGCAACCG
>JBAQYY010000050.1:0-1800 GCA_049790415.1 Candidatus Dormiibacterota bacterium
GTTCAGCGCTGCCATATCCAGGGTGCCGCTGACAGTGAACCGGTCACCGGTGAAGGGGGTCACCGCTGACTGGATGGGGATGGTGCGGGTGATTCCCTGGCCATTGCTGATCGTGGCCACCAGTTGCTCAGTCCCTCTCAGGGAAGCTGGTGCGGTAGCCCGGAACTGGTAAGCGTAGGAGATGGTGAACGCGCTCAGCTCCGAGCCGTAAATGGGCTGCCCGGTGGTCAGCCCGGCGCTCCCGTAGACCGACGTGGGGCTCGTCGGCGCGCTGTACGACAGACGCCCGGACTGCACGTACGTGAGGGAAGCGGCGGTAGTCTCCGGGTGGCTCCAGGCAACCCCGGCGATGATCGCCGAGCAGATTGCCAGCACGGCACAGACGATGACCACCTCGAGCCTGCCGCCGCGCCCATCTCGCGGGGGCCGGTGGCCGTCGTGGCGGTCAGTGGGCATGACGCCTCCTCCGCCGCTGTCGCCTCGATCGGGGTCGACGCCCGAACACGAAGAGCCACATGAGGCCAAGCAGCACGGCCGCGATCACCGGCGTTCGCAGCGTCAGCAGGAAGTTGCCCCATCCGGACAGGTGAATCCACTCCGCCCCGACGATCTGGCCCGCCGTGGGCTGGTAGCTGTCGGTGAAGTCGTTGTTGTCACCCCTGAAGATGTAGTGGTCGCCGTCAATGGCGATGATCCGATGCATCACGACGACCCCAAGCTGGCCGTTGTGGTAGCCAGCTACTTCGCCGACTCTATAGGTGGACTCCTGCCGCAGCAGCACGAGGTCGCCGGCATGAAAGCGCGGCAGCATGCTCACGCCCGTGGTGACGGCGTACGACGTGGATCCGCCGAGCTGCGGAGGGGCGAAAGCCGCCCAGATCGCGAAGCACAAGACGAGGGTGGCAATTGCGGCGAGCAACCGCGGGTAGCCGAGGCGCCAGCCACGCGCCAGCGACCTAGGAACAGCCTGCGGCGCCCATGCCGAGGGCGTCACCAGCCTGGGGCTGCTGACGTCGGGGGTACTCATGCTTTGTGAGCCACCTTCTCAGAGGCGGGATGGCCAGGTGTCAGTTCGAGGCAGAAGGGTTGGGCAGATCCGGCGAGCGCCGGGACACGAGGTGCCCAGAGCCTGGGCCCTCGCATCCCGACAACTCGTTTGAGTCCTTTCGAACGACTCTGACTACTGGCTGGCCTCAACGTCGATGTAGTCGACGCTGCCAACGAGGGGTTCGGGATTATTGCTTCCCCAGCTGAGGTCGCAAAATACATTGCCCGTACCAGTAGTAGCGTTCCAGCCAGAACCGGTGAAGCTGCACGAGCCATAGGTGCCCTTGGGTCCCGGATTGAGCATGGCGACGAAGAGCGAAGTCCCGGAGCCGTTGTCGAGATTCACGATCACAGTCCTCGGGGCAGCCAAGGCGCTCGGGTCACTGACGTCGTTGGCCTGAAGGCTGAAGGAGACACCCGAGATTGTGTACGGAGCGCCGGTTGGGTTCGCATAGTCGATGGAGTAGCTCGGGGCGCCAGCGGTGTAGCCTGAAACGGTGCCGGTGCCTTCGCCAGCACTGCTGGCGCCAACGGTGTTCGACGCCATGTAAGCGAAGCCAGCCGTGGCGATGACCACGGCGCCTCCTGCTACCAGCAGGAGCCGTAGAGATGGAATCCGCATAAGTCGACCTCCTAATCCCGCTCACCCCTCAGGTTTTCTGTGTCCCTCGTCGGTGAGCGTTTGCCCGGCGAAGTGTAACGCTTAGTGACACTAAGTAACGGCTCCTGAGTACGGTCTGACGGTCCTGTTAC
>JBAQYY010000051.1:0-6428 GCA_049790415.1 Candidatus Dormiibacterota bacterium
GGCGGCGGCCAAGATGTGGATGATCTGCACCCGGGTCGGGTCGCCGATAGCGCGACAAATACGCGCCACGTCATCGGCCTGACTGGCCGGCAGCGGAGCAGCCACTGGCTGACAGCAACCTTTGGTCCGCTCCGGGATCACCACAGCGGCCACCTCGACCGTGGCAGCCACCCAGTCTCCCTCAAACGTTGACAGGTATCGATGTATGGGGTTAGCATGCAGCTAGTATACATCGACGTCTGTCGATATAGGAGAAGTCATGGAAGACTGCAACTGTCCTGACGGTGCGTGCCCCTGCGATTGCGGGGGCTGCTAGTTTTGTCGCGAGTCCAGCTCGCCCTCAACGTCAGCGATCTCGATGAGGCGGTCGCCTTCTACAGCAGGCTTTTCCAGTCCGAGCCCGCCAAGCGACGGCCTGGATACGCCAATTTCGCAGTCGCAGAGCCTCCTTTGAAACTCGTCCTCTTCGAAAACCCGTCCCAGGCCGGCACCCTCAATCATCTCGGCGTTGAGGTCAGCTCCTCAGATGAGGTAGTCCGGGCTACCGAACGTCTCGCAGAGGCCGGGCTCGCCACCGAGGTAGAGGCGGGTACCGTCTGCTGTCACGCCCTGCAAGACAAGGTTTGGGTCAGCGGAGCCGACACGCGCTGGGAGGTCTACACAGTCCTGGCCGATGCGACTGAATCGGCCTCGGCCACTGTCTCTTCTACCTGTTGCGGGCCCGCATCCGATCCCCAGCCCGTCTGCTGCGCCAGTTGAGGGATCCCTCGCTGCCACGCAGGGCCGCTGCCGAATCTCTGGGCACGGCCCTGCTGCTGCTGGCGGTGGTGGGCTCGGGAATCGCTGCTCAGCGGCTAAGTCCCAGCGACCCCGGGCTAGAGCTGTTCGAGAATGCCGTTGCCACCGGGTGCGCACTGGCGGTGATCATCCTGGCCTTGGGGCCAGTCTCGGGCGGGCACCTCAACCCGGTCGTCTCGCTCGTCGACGCCGCCCTCGGCGGCCTAACTCGCCGGGAACTCGTCGTCTACATCAGCGCCCAACTGGCCGGGGCTGGTATCGGGGTGGTGGTCGCCAACGTCATGTTCGCTCTCGCCCCGGTCACCATCTCAGCAAGGGTCAGGTTCGGGGTTGGTTTGTGGATTGGAGAAGTGGTGGCAACCTTCGGTCTGCTGCTGGTCATCTTCGGTGTGGCCCGTAGCGGCCGGAGCGCGGTCGTTCCCTTTGCGGTCGGCGCCTACATCACCGGCGCCTACTTCTTCACCTCCTCGACCAGTTTCGCCAACCCCGCGGTGACCTTGGCTCGGACCCTCTCGAACACGTTCGCGGGCATTAGCCCAGGGTCGGTGGCACCTTTCATCGCTGCCGAACTGCTTGGCGGAGCCCTCGCCTGGCTCGCCGTCCGCTTTCTGCATCCGGATGCCCGGGAGATTGCGGATGTCGTAGTGGTGCCCAAACTGCCAGTTGCGGAAAAGACTGGGCTGTGATCACACCCAGGACACGGCCGTGAGCGAGGTGCCCGAGGTGCTCTTCGTGTGCGTCCACAACGCCGGGCGGTCCCAGATGGCAGCGGCCCTTCTCGACCACCACGCGCAGGGACGGGTCCACATTCGCTCTGCCGGTTCCGAGCCGAGCGCCGGGCTCAACCCCATGGTCATCGAAGCGATGAGGGAGGTGGGGCTCGATATCTCCAGAGAGTTCCCCAAGCCCCTAACGGAGGGAGCCGTCCGCGCTGCCGATGTGGTGGTCAGCATGGGCTGCGGCGAGGCCTGCCCCGTCTTCCCGGGCAAGCGTTACCTCGACTGGGACCTTGAAGATCCAGCCGGCCAGGCCTTGCCCGCTGTGCGCCGGATCCGCGACCAGATCGACCACCGGGTGCGAGCCTTGCTGGCCGAGCTGGCACCCCTGGCGTCTGCCCCGGACCGCCCCGAAATACGGGACGTGGAGCCATCTGCTTGAGGCCTGTCCCAGGCCTTCTCATTCTCTTGGCTGGTGAGACCTCTGCCTAGACTTCCCGACAGATGCCCCGGTTCGCCACCTCCCCCGTCGACTACGCCAAGAGCCAGGCGGTCCTGACTCTCCCCCATATTCCGCCCGCCGCCGCAGCCGCCCTGGTTGCCTCCCTGCTTGGCAGCGAACGTCACGGCGAGCGCGAGCAAATCGCCACCGCCTTGCTCGAGGTGCTCAACGACAGTTTTGGATTGCCCCCGGTCCGCCTGGTCCTCGCCGACCGGCCCCAGACCCACGGCACCGACCAGTCGGGCCGACTGGCCCACAAGACCTACGGCTACTACCGCTGTCGGATCGCCCGGCCGGGAGCCGCTCCCGAGCGCTGCGCGATTCGTATCTATCACCGCACCGCCATCCGCCAGCAGGTGCTCGCCTCGGGCGCCTTCGTCAACACCCTGCTCCACGAGTGGACCCACCACTTCGACTTCAGCGGGCTGGGCTTGGGCCACTCGCCCCATACCGCCGGATTCTTCGCCCGTCTACGCTGGCTCGCCGGGGCGGTCGGCGCTGCCCGGGTGCTTTCCCCGGAGGCTCAACTCTTGCAGGGGAAGCGTCGCGGTAGCATCTGATGGACATTCCCAGCAGGAGGACTCGATGACCCAGCCTCGATCTCACGCCCACAGGTACTTCACCCTCATCGGAATTGCAGTGGGGGGGATTGCCCTCCTCCTGTCGGCGTGCGGCACCGGGCCGGTGCCGGGCCAGCCGAGTTCTCAGTCCTCGGCGGCAAGCAGCGGATCCAGCAGCACCAGCTCCTGCACGGCGGCCAACGCTCACTCGGCCGTCATCATCGACGCCACCAACAGCCTGAAGTTCAGCCCGACCAGTGCCTGTCTCAAGGCGGGCGGCACCGTCACCTGGAAGAACGTCGGTGACATCTCCCACACCACGACCGACGACGCCGCTGACGCTGCTGCGGCGTCAGACGCCCAGCTTCCCTCCGGGGCCAGCAGCTGGAACCACCCCCTGGCGCCGGGAACGAGCTGGTCGCTCAAGCTGACCGTCGCCGGAACTTATAAGTACTTCTGCATCCCGCATGAGACCCTGGGCATGGTGGGATCGATAACCGTCGTCAGCTGACTCGGGGCCCGGACCGTCCCGGCCCAGGAAGGAATTGAGTTTGCAGTTCGCAGCTCGGATGAGCCGACTGGGTACAGAGAGCGCCTTCGAGGTCCTCGCTAAGGCCCGGCGGCTAGAGTCCGAAGGTCGCTCCGTCATCCATCTGGAGATCGGAGAGCCCGACTTCAGTACCCCGGAGAACATCATCGAGGCGGCCCACCGGGCCATGCTGGCCGGAGCCACTCACTACACCCCGGCGGCCGGTCTGCCCCAGGTGCGCGAAGCCGTCGCCCGGGCGGTGGCGGAGCGAGGAGGGGTCGAGGTCCGACCGAGTCAGGTGGTGGTGGTTCCCGGAACCAAGAACATCCTCCACTTCGCCTTGCTGGCTCTTATCGAGCCAGGCGATGAAGTCATCCTCCCCGATCCCGGCTATCCCGTCTATCGCTCCCTGGTCGATTTCGTGGGAGCGGCAGCCCGGCCGGTCGCCATCCACGAGGACTCGGACTTCCGGATGGACCTTGACGAGGTCGAGCGGACGATCACCGCTAAAACCCGGATGATCATCATCAACTCACCCCAGAACCCGACCGGGGGGGTGCTCACCGAGGGCGATCTGGACCGTTTGGCGGAGATGGCTATCCGCCACGACCTCTGGGTGGTCAGCGACGAGATCTACAGCGAGATCTGCTTCCAGGAGTTGCCTCGGCCCGTCTGGTCGCGACCTGGCCTGGCGGAACGCACCGTGGTCATGGATGGCCTCTCCAAGACCTACGCCATGTGTGGCTGGCGGCTGGGCTACGGGATCATGCCCGAAGCCCTTGCCGAGCGCATGACCACCCTCCTCATCAACACCAGCGCCTGCGCTGCCGCCTTTACCCAGCTGGCGGCGGTCGAGGCCCTGGAGTCACCCCAATCGCGAGTCGCCGTCGCTGCCATGGTGGCTGCCTTCAGGGCCCGGCGCGACATGTTGGTGGCCGGCCTCAACCAGATCCCGGGGTTTCACTGTCATCTGCCGGCGGCCTCCTTCTACGCCTTCCCCAACGTCACCGAAACCGGGATCCCCAGCCGGGAGCTGGCCACCAGACTTCTCGATGAGGCTGGCGTGGCGGCCGTGGCGGGCGAGGCCTTTGGCAGGAACGGGCAGGGCCACCTGCGTTTTGCCTACACCGTTTCGGAGGAACAGATCAGCCAGGCACTGGAACGGATCGCTGCCTTCATGAGGACCGCTGCCCCGGCTCCGGTCGGCCTGCGCTAACCGCCATGGCAGACCGCCGCGTCTCGAGCAACCCGCTGGTTCTGGTGCCCACCCAGGCCGGGTCGAGGACGACCGCCAGCGGCGGGGCCCAGGCGATTCAGGCGCTCAACCGCGCCTATGTCACCTCGCTGCAGTCGGCCGGCTTGATCCCCTTGCTCTTCCCCACCAGGACTCCCCTGCCCAAGGACCTCTTTTTTGTCGACGGCCTGCTGCTACCGGGGGGGCCCGACGTCGATCCGCTCCGCTACGGTCAGGACCTCGATCCGGCGACCGACCCCGATCAGGAGAGTGACCAGCTCGAATTCGCGCTTCTCGAGTGGGCGCTGAACGCGGGCATCCCCGTTCTCGCCATCTGCCGCGGACTCCAGGTGCTCAACGTTGCCCTGGGCGGCTCACTGTTTCAGGATCTTCCCCGCCACTCCCCCCGAGCCAACCCGGCAGAGGCGGTCGCCCGCGACGTGGCCGTCCACACGTTGAGGGTCGAGGAGTCGTCGCGGCTGGGTCGCATCGTGCAGAACAAGACAATCTCAGTCAACAGCATGCACCACCAGGGTATCGACGAATTGGGCCGCGGCCTGGTGGCCACCGCCTGGGCCCACGACGGGCTTATCGAAGCCGTGGAAGGGCGCGGCGAGACCTTTCTTCTCGGCGTCCAATACCATCCCGAGGAACTGGTCGATCACGATCCGGCGGCGCGGGCCATCTTTGTCGCTTTTGCGGCCGCCTGCCGGGAGCACCGATCCAGCCAGTCCGGGAAGACGCCGGCGCCGGAGCTGGTCGGCTCCCTCCCCTCCGAGGGTTCAGCCGGCTAAGACCGGTTCACTCTCGAGTTCGGGGATTCCTTCGGGAAGGGGCAGGCCAGCCGCGATCAGACGAGCGTCCTCGGTCGCGATCTTGTCCAGCTCGGCGACTAGGGCACCCACCAGCTCCGCCTCGGGCATGGTGGCGACCACCTTGCCCTTGCGATAGAGGATCCCCTTCTGCTGGCCCCCGGCAATGCCGATGTCAGCGTGCATCCCCTCGCCCGGTCCGTTGACCACGCAGCCCATGACCGAGACGTTGATGGGCCGCTTGACCCGCTTCAGCGCCTCCTCGACCTCGGCCACCATGGGGACCATCTTGATCTCCAGCCGCCCACAGGTCGGGCAGGCGATCAGGTTGGGTCCGGTCGGCTTCTCCTGGAGGTTGGCCAGGATCTGGCGGGCCACCCGCACCTCCTCCTCGGGCTCGTCCACCAGGGAGACCCGAATGGTGTCGCCGATGCCCTCCGCGAGGAGGATCCCGATCCCCATAGCGCTCTTGATCGATCCCGTTTTGGTGGGACCCGACTCGGTCAGGCCGAGGTGAAGCGGATAGCGGTTGTCGAGGGATGCGAAGAGGCGATTGGCGGCCAGATTGGTGAGCACGTCGCTGGCCTTGAGACTGACCTTGATGTCCTGGAAGCCGAGTTCCTCAAGGATCTTGAGGTGGCCCAAGGCCGCGTCCACCATCCGCTGGGCAACATCGGGGATCCCGCCCTCTCCCCTGCCCCCGGCCAGCTTCTTTCGGTCCGGCAGGCTGCCGGCATTGACTCCGATCCGGATCGGCACGCCCAGGGTCTGACAGCGCCGGGCGATCTCGGCGATCTTCTCGGGCTGGCGGATGTTGCCGGGATTGAGGCGCAGACATTGGATGCCTGCCTCGAGGGCCATGAGGGCCAGCGGGGCGTCGTAGTGGATGTCGGCGACGATCGGCAGCCGGCTCCCCTTGACGATCTCCCGGAGAGTTTCGCCGGCCTCCTTGGTATCGCAGGTCACCCGGATGATGTCAGCGCCCGCGTCGGCCGCCCGGGCGATCTGCTCCAGGGTACCCTTGACATCCTCGGTGGGGGTCTTGGTCATGGTCTGCACGCTGATCGGGGCGGCCCCCCCGATGACCACGTTGCCGACCTTGATGGGCCGGGTCTTGCGCCGTGGGATCATCGGGCCAGCTGGGTGATATCGCCGTAGGTCACATAGATGAAGAGCATCGCTATCAAGGCTAACCCAACTGCGTGAACGGCGGCCTCGACCCGAGGGCTGATGCGGCGGCGCCGGCCCATCTCGAGGAGCACGAAGAAGAGCCGCCC
>JBAQYY010000052.1:0-7943 GCA_049790415.1 Candidatus Dormiibacterota bacterium
CTTGATCCGCGCCGGTGTGAACAGTGTCCGGATCAGCGTCTTCAGCTTTCGTCAAGATCTTTTCGCAACCTACTATCGACCGCGTGGCTACTCCATCGATGAGGTGCTGGAGTGTGCCCGTATAGCGCGCCGCCTGGGGGCCCAGTTGACTATAAATTTGCTCACGTTTCCTGGGGTTTCTGATAGTCGCGAGGAGATCGCTCGCACAGTGCGCACGCTGCGCGAACTGGCAGTCGAACAGGTCCAGCTACGTAGTCTCAACGCCGACCCTTCGTGGCTGATGGGACGCTTGCCAAAGCTCGAGCCGGGCCAGGGTTTGGAGTTTCTGGTTGAAACGCTTCGCAGCGAGCTGCCCTCGGTGAGGTTGGGCAACTTCACTCGGCCGCTGCCTGGGGCCAGGACTACGCCAGCATTGCCGGCAACCAGGTGAATGGCGTCCAAGCACCGGGAACTCTTGGCATGGGCTTGGCCGTCACCAGTGTGCGGAGCGAGGTTTAGCGCAGTTCAGCCTGACCTATGATCGATCCATGAGTTCCCCGCCCGAGGGTCGGGACGGCTTTGGGTGGATCGGAACAGCGCCTCCGGCCGCTCCTACCCAGCGGCCCCCCGGGCCAGGTCCGGTGGACCTAGGCGACCCGCACCTCCTACCCCCAAACCCAGGATCGTGGGGCAACGGCTATTCGCCTTCGCCCCCGGGACCAGCCAAGCTGGGGCGTCGACGGGGAATCATCGGCACCATCCTGGCCGGCGGATACGCTGTGATCAAGTGGGGCGTCCTGCTCCTCAAGCTGGGGGCGTTCAAGGGAACGCTGATCACCATGCTGATCAGCGTTGTCGTCTACTCCCTGTTCTTCGGCCCCATCTTTGCGATCGGCTTCGTGCTGCTCTTGCTGGTCCACGAGATGGGCCACTATCTGATGGCCAAGCGCCTGGGGCAGTCCGTCTCGGCGCCCGTCTTCATCCCCTTCCTGGGGGCGCTCATCAACATGCGTCGGCAGCCCGCCTCGGTCCAGCAGGAGGCAACCATGGCGCTGGCGGGACCGACGGTTGGCACCGCCGCCTCCTGGCTCTGCCTGCTCATCGGCGTGAGCCTGCATTCCGAGTTCTGGGCGGCTCTGGGCTACCTGGGGTGCCTGCTCAACCTCTTCAACCTGATCCCGGCCACACCGTTGGACGGGGGCCGGGTGACGGCCGCCATCTCCAAGTGGGCCAATCTGGTCGGCCTGGGCATCCTCGTCCTCTATGCGGTCTGGGCCTTCACGTCGGGAACGGCGGTAAGCCCGGTGATCGCGATTATCGTCCTGTTCGCCATCTTCGGGACCGTCTCCCGGTTCCGCCAAGCCAAGCGCATACCCGAATACCTGGCCGTTCCCACTCGAGAGCGCTGGGCCTTTCTGGGGTGCTACCTGGCGATCGTTCTCATCGCCGGGCTGGGAGTGGTCAAGGGCTACCCCTACCTCCACTACGTGCATACGGTGCATTTCCACCTGCCGTTTAGCTTCTGATGCTCCCTGGTAGACTCGATTAGCAACCATGAAGGCAATTCATCCCGAGTACTTCCACGACACTGCGGTGAGCTGTTCCTGCGGGAACACCTTCACGACCGGCTCCACCCAGAAGACCCTGCACACCGAGGTCTGCAGCGTCTGCCACCCGTTCTTCACCGGGCAGCAGCGCATCGTGGACACGGGTGGCCAGGTGGAACGCTTCCGGCGCCGCGCCCAGCTCGCCCAGCAGCAGTAGGCAGGCTCGGCCAGCGACGGAGATCGTGTGCCACATGGGAGAGCTCGCCCTAACGACGGTACTCTTGGCCTGAGCCGCCAGTTGTCTTGACGCGCTGGAGGCGGCGCAAACCCCCCACGGGTTCCCGCCGGTAGGATCCACGGAGATGTTCCAAAAACTTGAGGGTAGGTCAGCGGGCGACCAGCTGGTCGACGCCCTGACTCGCCACCTAAATATCGTGCTGGGGGGGCGCGGAAGAGCGCTAAGGGCCGACCGGCAGACAGGGGAACCGGGAGACGATGTTTCGATCGTCGTCGCCGCCGACGGGGCGGGCGAAGGCTACCCAGTTTCGGACTTCCAGCCCGCGTTTACAGGGGTGGCGACGCCGATCTCCGGGAACTCAAGCGTGGACCGGCAAGGCGCAGTTCCAGTCAGCATCCTGGACAGGTGGGGCACCGGAGTCGCCGAGACAGTTCCCGATGGGTTCACAGTGTTGGCAGTGGTAACCGCCTACAACGAGTCCGACATCATCGTCGGAACCATCCGCCGGCTGCTGGATCAGGGTGTCCGCGTGCATCTGGTCGACAATTGGTCGAAGGACGGCTCTCTCGATTTAGTGGAGCAGAGCTTCGGGTCCGACGAGGTGGCCATTGAGCGGTTCCCAGCTGGCGGACCGTCTGCACATTTCGAATTGCGGTCCTTGCTGGCTCGGGTTGACGAGATTGCCGCCGGCGCGTCGACTAGCTGGGTGATCCATCACGACGCCGATGAGATCCGTGAGTCGCCCTGGTTGGGGCAGAACCTTCGTGCCGGCCTCTACAAAGTAGACCGTGCCGGATTCACTTGTGTCGACCACACTGTCCTCGACTTTCGCCCTGTCGGCGACGAAATTACGGGAGCGGATCCAGTCGAGGCACTCCGTTCTTTCGAGTGGGGCCAGCGCCCAGGACATTTTGTACAGGTAAAGGCCAGGCAACGACAACCTCGCGGCGTTGATCTGGCTCGGGCCGGTGGACACGATGTCACCTTTCCCGGGCGACGGGTGTTCCCCTACAAATTCCTTTTGCGCCACTATCCAATTCGATCCCAGGAACACGGTGAGCGCAAGGTATTCGCGGACCGCCAACCACGCTGGAGTCCCGCTGAGCGTGCCAGCGGATGGCATGTCCAGTACGATAGATATCGCCCCGGCTCGTCTTTTCTCTGGGATCGGAGCACCCTGCTCGACTGGGATGCTGAGGATTTCCACCGAAGGTGGTTGGTCCAGAGAGTCAGCGGGGTTGGAATTCCGCGAGAAGCCGACCGGACGGCTCCAAGCACACGTGCCCGTCCTTGGTGGCGGCGGTGGCGGTGATCCACGGGCCGATGGTCTCGTGTCGAGGGACTGACCTTGACCAGTTGCCGTCGCTTGCCACCATGCCCGCTGCGCTGCACATGTCAGGACGGACTGTGACCATCGTCTCTCAGTTTGAGGATGGGGCTAGGGTGGAAGGATCCAGACCCAGTGTGTGAAGGTGGCTTGGAGGCCAGACTGGAGTCAGTCCGGGCCCGGTCGGAATCGATTGCGGCGGAACTTCAGGATCCTTCGGTAAGCCGCGATCCCAGCCAGCTGGAGCGGCTCGGTAAGGAGCAGGCGGAGCTGAGGCCGGTCGTCGAGGCGCTGGCTCTGCTGCGCTTGGCCCAGGCAGCCGAGGCGGAGGCCCGCAAGCTGGCGGTCGCCGAGGCGGACCCAGAGATGCGGTCCTATCTCGAGTCCGAGGCGCGCCGCGAATCTGAGCGCGCCGATGAGCGTCTGGCAGCGCTCAAGCTGCTGCTCCTGACCAAGGACCCGGACGACGAGCGCGATGTCGTAGTCGAGATCCGCTCCGGTACTGGAGGCGATGAGGCTGCCCTCTTCGCAGCCGACCTAATGCGTATGTACCTGCGCTTCGCCGAGCGGCGGCACTGGCGGATCGAGCTGCTCGATAGTTCGGCGACCGAGGGAGGTGGCTTCAAGGAAGTGTCCTTCGAGGTTCATGGAAAAGGGGCCTACGGCACCCTCAAGTTCGAGAGCGGAGTGCACCGCGTGCAAAGGGTTCCGAAGACCGAATCTCAGGGGCGGATTCACACCTCGGCCGCCAGCGTGGTGGTCCTCCCCGAGGCGGACGATCTCGATGTGGAAATAAACGACGAGGATCTTCGCATCGATGTCTTTCGTTCCACCGGGCCGGGCGGCCAGAGTGTCAACACCACCGACTCGGCGGTACGGATAACCCACCTGCCCACGGGCCTGGTAGTGACCTGCCAGGACGAGAAGTCACAACACAAGAACCGGGCCAAGGCCCTGCGGGTGCTCCGCTCGCGCCTCTATGACCTCAAGCAAGGTGAGCGCGATGCGGAACTCCAGGAGACCAGACGGAGCATGGTCGGTCATGGCGACCGCAGTGAGAAAGTCAGGACCTACAACTTTGCCGAGTCTCGGGTCACCGACCATCGCATCGACCTCAAGGTCTACCAGCTACCTCGGGTCTTGGAGGGGGAACTGGAGTTGTTGGTCGAGCCTCTCCAAGCGGCCGAGCAAGCTCGGCGCCTAGCGGGCGAGCAGTGAGCGGCGGCCTCTCGATAGCGGCAGCCTGACCTCACGCCCGCCTGGCATCGGCCCTGGGCCGGCCTGTGAGCCGCCGGAGGCTTACGCCCCCTCCGGGTGCCCCATTCCAGGTTCGACCGGTGGGCTAGGGGTGGTAGCAGCGGCGCCGGAGTGACCGCGCCTTCCCCGTCCGCCTCTCCTCCGGCGCCGCCCCGTCCTCTCGGTGCCGGGCTCCACGCTGTTTAGGTCGTTCGGCAAGGCGCCAGCCTCCCCCGCCGCCGGAGTCAGAGGCCGGCGCGTCCGTGGCTTGGGCAAGATCCGAGGTGGTGGTGGTGTTCCGACCGCGATCAGATCGCCCAGGGATTGCCAGCCGAACTCCTCCTGGCCGAGTCGTACCAAGCGGACGAAGCAGTCGGCAGTAGCCTCGGCGTCAGCCAGGGCGTAGTGGGGCTGGCGGTGGATCACCTCGAGGCGCTCGCAGAGTCGCTCCAATCCGATCGTGTCTTTGAGCTGGAACAGGAACCCTGCCACTCGAGACGTGTCGAGATGGTGGTTGTCGAGGGAACGTCCTAGCGCCTTGGCGACCAGTCGGGTGTCGAAACCGTCCGCCGAGTGCTCGATCAGGACCGAACCCTGAGCCAGGTCGGCGAAGGCAGCGGCCACCTGGTGTAGCGTCGGCGCCCCACCCAACATCGAGCTGTTGATGCCGTGGACGCGACGGGCGTAGGGGTTGATGTGGTCGGCGGTGTGCACCAGGCTTTCCAGGGAGATCCGTGGCTCCGGCGGACGGTCGTCGGCGCCGAGAAAGAAGCGGACAGCTCCCAGCTCGACCATGCGGTGAGGGAAGTGTCCGGTCGTCTCGCAGTCCAGGGCCACGAAACTGAGGTCGGCGAGTTGGGTGTCCTCGGCGGCCCGTTGGGCGGGTGCGCTCTGACCGACCGGTGCCAGGGCAGCAGGGTTGTGGAAAGGCGCGCTCTCAGGCGATGCTGGCCCTAGTCGGGGTATCAGGCGTTCACCAGGTCCCGTGAAGCCGCGTTGGCGCCCGCGCCTGGGGTGCGGAGGGGAAGATGGCGCTGGGACGGGCAGGTCTTTGCCGAGTTCCGGAAGTGGACGGTCCACGCCCCCATCCTATAGGGGTATCTGCTCCAGGGCCGGACAGACATCCTGATCGGGGGCTCAACCTGCCGAGGATATACTCGGATCTAATTTGCCCTTTCTCGCCACCGGGCTCAGCCACCATCTGGCGCCCCTTCCGGTCCGCGAGCGGCTCCATCTCGACGAGTCTCAGATCGTGGAGTCGCTGCGAGCGCTGGTTGGCCATGCCGGTTTAACCGGCGCAGTGTGCCTCAGCACCTGCAACCGCACCGAGTTCTACATCACCACTCGGGATGATCGCCAGAGCGAGCAGGCGACCTCCCGCTTCTTTCACTACATCTCCCCCGCCCCGACCACCGAGTTCGTCTACAGCCACCCCGGCCGAATGGGTCTGCAACACACCTTCCGCGTCGCCAGCGGACTGGACAGCGCGGTGCTGGGGGAGGCCCAGGTGCTGGCCCAGTTCAAGCGGGCCCATCGGCTGGCTCAGCAGGCAGGGACCATCGACGCCGAGTTGGACCTGGTCATGCGCCGGGCGGTGGAGACCGCTAAGCGGGTTCGCACCTCGACCGGAATCACCCGCCAGGCTGTGGGATACGGTCAGGCGGCTTTGGTGGTTGCCAAGGAGCGGCTCGGCGATCTCGACGGGGTGGGAGCGGTGATCGTCGGCGCCGGTAGCGTGGGTACTGCCACCTCCCGCTTGCTCAAGCGCGCCGGGGCGGCGCCGCTCTACGTCGTGCGCCGGGGCCACAAGGCGGAGATGCTGGCGCAGGCTCTGGGTGCCGAGCTCATCGACCTCGGCCAGCTGCCGGAGCTCGCGCCCAGGCTGCAGCTAATCGTCTCTAGCACCAGCAGCGAGGAGCGTGTCGTCAGCCGGAAATTGATCAAGGCGGTGCGGCTGGCTCAGAATCCTGACGATCACCTTCTGGTCCTCGACCTTGCCGTTCCCCGGGATGTCGAACCGGCCACCGCCCAGGTGGATGGGGTTACCTTGCTCGACCTGGATAGCCTCGGTGAGGTGATCAAGCACAGCCTGAGCCAGCGCGAGCGGCACCGTCCGGCCGCTGAGGCCGTGGTCGAGGAGGCAGTCGAGGAGCTGGAGCGTGAACTGGGGCGGCGGGCGGCGGTACCCCTGATCACCGCTCTGGTTGACCGCGCTGAGCTGGTGCGCCAAGGCGAACTGGCCCGGACCCTGTCGAGGATGAGGCCCCTCAGCGAGGAGGAGCGGGCCCACCTGGACCGGCTTACCCAAGCCATCGCGGCCAAGCTTCTGCACCACCCGATCGCCTTCCTGCGCCAGCACGCCGAGGACCCTGAGCGGAGACAGCTTCTGGAGGAGGCTTTCGGCCTGGAGGGAGCGGGGGAGGAGTGATCGCGCTCGCCACCAGGGGGAGCGCGCTGGCGCGGGTCCAGGCCGAGTTGGCTCTGGCAGCCCTCAGGTCCGCCTTTCCCGAGGAAGAGTTCACAGAAGTGGTGGTGGACTCGGACGGAGACCTCAGTCCGGCGGCGGTGGCCCCCGATCAGCCCGGGGAGGGATGGTTCACCTCACGCTTAGAGAGATCACTGCGCAGCGGTCATGTGGATGGCGCGGTGCACAGTGCCAAGGACCTGCCCACCGAGATCTCCCAGGACCTGGTCATCTCCGCCTACCTGCCCCGGGCAGATCCCCGAGACGCCCTCGTGGTGGCGGCCGGGACTCACTTGGCTGATCTGCCCCAAGGTGCACGGATCGGCACCTCCTCACCTCGCCGTGCGGCCCAACTGCTGGCCCTGCGGCCGGACTTGGTGATGGTGCCGATCAGGGGCAATGTCGACACCAGGATCGGCAAGGTGCGGCAGGGCGAGTTCGGGGGCTGTCTCCTGGCCATGGCCGGACTGCTGCGGTTAGGCCGGGGCTCAGAGGGGCAAGTTCTCGATCCCGAGAGCGAGTGCACTCCGGCACCCGCCCAGGGTGCCATCGCCATCCAGGCTCGCGTGGGCACCAGGCTTGCCGAAATGGCCTTGCACATCGATGACCCGAGCACACGCCGCTGCGTCGAGGCGGAACGACTGGTGCTGACCCTGATGGGCGGCGGGTGCCAACTCCCTTTGGGAGCGCTGGCCGCGCCCCTGGGCCCTGCCAGAGCCAGGCTCACCGTGGCCTGGGCGCCCGAGATGGGCGAGCTTGTCCGGCGGGCAACCGGAGAGGCGGCCCTGACAGGCCTTTCCGACCTGGCGATCGAACTGGCGGGCCAACTCCGCTGACCACGTCGTCCCTGGTCGGGCGACATATCCTGGTGACCAGAGCCGCTCATCAGGCAAATGAGCTGACTGACCTGCTCCGGACCCGCGGTGCTGAGCCGGTTTCGGTACCCGTGATGCGGCTGGAGGCGCTACTCAACAAGGCCGCACTACGGGAGTTGGGAGAGGGGCTCAGCACGGGACGCTGGGACGATGTCGTCTTTACCAGCGCCAATGCGGTGCGCCTGCTCCTACCACGTACGTCCGCTTCCCGCCCAGCAGTGCGGATCTTCGCCATCGGCCCCGGTACGGCGGCGGCCGTGCGCGAGTTAGGGTGGCC
>JBAQYY010000053.1:0-15385 GCA_049790415.1 Candidatus Dormiibacterota bacterium
GATCTGCCCAGCTTGCGTTGAGCAGGCGGCACTGCAGATCCTGCGGCCGGGCGGCGGGGACGCAGCGTGACCGAGCGCGAGGACCGTCGCCGCCACACGCGCTGTTCCTTTTGCAACAAGGGTCAGGAGCAGGTTCGCAAGCTCATCGCCGGCCCCGGGGTCTACATCTGTGACCAGTGCATCGAGCTCTGCCAGGAAGTCTTGGAGGAGGACTCGCGGGTCACGCCGGTGCGCCGGCCACGCAGCAGCGTGGTGCCCAATCCGCAGGCCATTTGGAACTCGCTGAATCAATACGTAGTCGGCCAAGATCAAGCCAAACGAGTGCTTTCGGTCGCCGTCTACAACCACTACAAGCGTATTAACAGCGCCCGCGAGACGGGCGACGTTGAGCTGCAGAAATCCAATGTCCTACTGGTTGGTCCTACTGGCTGTGGGAAGACCCTTTTGGCCCAGACCCTGGCCCGCATCCTCGATGTGCCGTTCTCAATTGCCGACGCCACCTCGCTGACCGAGGCAGGCTATGTGGGCGAGGACGTGGAGAACATCCTGCTGCGGCTGATCCAGGCGGCCGACTTCGATGTTGCCCGGGCCGAGCGAGGCATCATCTATATCGACGAAATCGACAAGATTTCCCGCAAATCAGACAACCCCTCGATCACCCGAGACGTTTCCGGCGAGGGTGTTCAGCAGGCCCTGCTCAAGATTCTGGAGGGGACGGTTGCCAACGTCCCGCCCCAAGGCGGACGCAAGCACCCGCACCAGGACTTCATTCAAATCAATACCGCCAACATCCTGTTTCTCTGCGGTGGAGCATTCGATGGTCTGGAACGGATCATCGACCAGCGGGTGGGGCAGCGGACGATCGGATTCGGCAGTGCCCAGGCGGGGACGCGGAACAAGGAAAACGCCAAGATCCTGCACGAATTGTCGGCCCAGGACTTGCTTCGCTACGGCCTGATTCCCGAGTTTGTCGGCCGTCTGCCGATCACGGTCACCTTGGATTGCCTCGACGAGGAGGACATCACCAGGGTGCTGACCGAACCCAAGAACGCCTTCGTCAAGCAGTATCAGAAGTTCTTCTCGCTGGATGACGTCGAGCTGGTATTTGAGCCGGCAGCCTTGCAGGCGATCGCTCGCAAAGCGCTGGCCCTGGGAACTGGGGCGCGGGGACTGAAGAGCATTCTCGAGGCGGTCCTGCTCAACAGCATGTTCGACGTCCCCTCCCATCCCGAGATCAAGCGGTGCGTGATCACCGAGCGCTCGATCCTGGAGGCGACTGAGCCCGAACTCTTCCGCGACGAGGAGCCGCAAGCCGCTTCGGCTTAGGGGCTGGATCCTCAGATCGGCGCTCCGGTTAGACTGGGGAGCCACTCCCAATCTGCTGCGCGGCAGCGCCTGCAAGCCTCGCGAGGACCTCCTAAATGTCAATTGCTAGCATCCTCGGATACCCGCGCATCGGGCCCTCCCGAGAGCTGAAACGTGCCCTTGAGGGCTACTGGTCAGGCAAGCTTTCAGCCGAGCAGTTGCAGGCGGAGGCCTCCCAGTTGAAGGCGCAGCGCTGGCGCCAGCAGCAGGCGGCGGGGATCGAACACATCGCCAGCAACGACTTCTCCCTCTACGACCACGTCCTCGATGCCGCCCTCACCGTGGGCCTGGTCCCGGAGCGTTTCGCCGCAGTAGGGCCGGCCGGAAGTCTCGATCTGATGTTCACCATGGCGAGGGGCACCAAGGGCGCGACCGAGGTCGCACCCTTGGATATGACCAAGTGGTTCGATACCAACTACCACTACCTGGTTCCCGAGCTGGCAGCCGACCAGAGCTTCCACCTGGCCTCGCGAAAGCCGATCGAGGAGTTCCGGGAAGCCAAAGAGCTCGGCATCGTCACCAGGCCGGTGATTCTGGGACCGGTCACCTTTCTCCAGCTCAGCAAAGGCCCCGAGGCGGGGAGCCCCAACCTGGAGTTCCTCGATCGGCTCCTGCCGGTCTACGCCGAACTGCTAGTCGAGCTGAG
This sequence comes from Candidatus Dormiibacterota bacterium, assembly GCA_049790415.1. Taxonomy (GTDB): domain Bacteria; phylum Chloroflexota; class Dormibacteria; order Aeolococcales; family Bog-877; genus Bog-877. The sequence continues at coordinate 2,012 of JBAQYY010000053.1, forward strand.
CCAAGCTGGCGCGCGCTGGGTCCAGATCGATGAGCCCTGCCTCAGCCAGGATATCCCAGTCGAGGTCCTCGAGGGTCTGGAGCACGCCTACCAAACGCTGAGCCAGGCTGCTCCCGATCTCAAACTTCTGCTCGCATCGTACTTCGCTGGGATGGGCGGGAATCTGGCGACAGCCCTGGGCCTGCCGGTGGACGCGGTCCATCTCGACCTGGTTCGGGGGCCGGCTGACCTCGACCCCGCACTGGAGCTGGTGCCAGACGGCATGGCCCTGTCGCTGGGGGTGGTCGACGGGCACAACGTCTGGCGCACCGATCCCGACCGCGCCATCGCTCAGATTCATCGGGCGGTCGCCAAACTCGGCGAGGAGAGGGTTCTGGTGGCGTCCTCCTGCTCTCTGCTCCACGTTCCGGTGAGCCTGGCCGGAGAGTCCACTTTGGATCCCGAACTACGCTCCTGGTTGGCGTTTGCGGAAGAGAAGCTGGTCGAGGTGAGCACGCTCGCCCGGGAGGGTCAGGGCTTGGCCGAGGTCGAAGCCCGTTTGACGGCGAGTCGCGAAGCGTGCGCCGCGCGGAGGGATTCGCCGCGCGTCGTCAATCCAGCGGTCCGAAAGCGGATCTCCCAGGTCACCCCGGACCTGCTCACCCGCCCAGGCGATGGGCCATCTCGACGCCTCTTTTGGCGACGGGGCGTCTCCCTACCGCCCTTGCCGACGACGACCATCGGGTCATTTCCTCAGGTGCCCGAACTCCGTCAGGCACGAGCCAAGCTGCGCCGCGGGGAAATCGACGAGTCGCAGTACCAACACCTCATGGAGGACGAGATCCGTCGGGTGATCCGGTTCCAGGAGGAAATTGGGCTCGACGTTCTGGTGCACGGTGAGCCTGAGCGGAACGACATGGTCGAGTACTTTGCCGAGCAGCTGGCTGGCTTTGCCACAACTCGGCAGGGCTGGGTGCAGTCCTACGGGTCCCGCTGTGCCAAGCCGCCGATCATCTTCGGCGACGTCTTCCGTCCCCATCCGATCACCGTCCGCTGGGCCAAGTTCGCCCAGGGCCTGACCCAGCGCCCGGTCAAGGGCATGCTCACCGGTCCGGTCACCATCCTGCAGTGGTCCTTTGTCCGCGACGACTTGGAGAGGAGCGAGACCTGCGCTCAGATCGCCCTGGCCCTCAGGGACGAGGTCAGCGACCTCGAAGACGCCGGAATTAACGTGATCCAAATCGACGAGCCGGCTCTGCGCGAGGGCCTGCCCCTGCATCGGGCTGGCCAGCCGGCCTACCTGCGCTGGTCGGTTGACAGCTTCCGACTAACTGCTGCCGGAGCCGGCGCGCAGACCCAGATTCACACCCACATGTGCTACTCCGAGTTCGAGGATGTTATGGACGCGATCGCGGAACTCGATGCTGATGTGCTCTTCATCGAGGCGGCGCGCTCGGCCATGTCGCTTCTCCGTGCCTTCGCTGACCACGGCTACGTCAACGAGGTGGGACCGGGTATCTACGACATCCACTCACCGTTGGTTCCCTCGGTCGAGGAGATGGCGGAGCGGCTGCGCAAAGCGGCCGAGGTGATCCCCGCCGATCGGCTCTGGGCCAACCCGGATTGTGGTCTCAAGACGCGCGGTTGGGCCGAAGTCGAGCCCTCCCTGCGCAACATGGTCGGGGCCGCCCGCCTGGTGGCGGCCGAGCTGGCCGCGGTCTCCTCGGCTCGCTCCTAGCCGCCGCCGGGAGGGACCGGTGGAAGCCGCCTACCAACCGCAGCCGACGGAACAGCGCTGGCGTCAACGCTGGGCGGAGATGGAGCTGGGAGCAGCCAACCCAGCCAGTTCCAAACCGACCTTCTCGATCGCCCTGCCCCCGCCCAACATCACCGGGTCCCTGCACATGGGTCACGCCCTCAACGCCCTGGTCCAAGACTCGCTCTGCCGCTTTTACCGGATGAACGGCTACGAGGTCTGCTGGGTGCCGGGAACTGACCACGCCGCCATCGCCACACAGAACGTGATCGAGCGGCAGCTGGCCGATGAGGGCACCAGCAAAGAGGAACTGGGAAGGGCCGCTTTCGCCGCTCGGGTCGATGCCTGGTACGAGACCTATCAGGGCCGGATCCTGGAGCAGCTGCAGCGGCTCGGTGCCACCTGCGACTGGAGGCGAGAACGCTTCACGCTTGACGATGCCTACGTCCGGGTGATCCGAATCGTCTTTGGTGAGCTCTACCGGCAGGGACTCATTTACCGGGGCCCGCGGATCGTCAACTGGTGTCCTCGCTGCCGATCGGCCATCTCTGACGAGGAGGTGGACTACCAGGAGCAACTGGACACCTTCTACTACGTTCGCTATCCCCTGGTCGCGGGTACCGGCTCACTCGAGGTGGCCACCACCCGCCCGGAGACGATCCTGGCCGACGTGGCGGTGGCGGTGGCGCCCGGCGATGAGCGCTTTCGGAAGTTTGTCGGCCAGTCGGTCAGCGAGCCTCTCGGGGGGCGGGAGATCCCGGTCATCGAGGATCAGGCGGTCGATCCCCAGGTGGGCACCGGCGTACTCAAGATCACGCCCGGTCACTCTGCCGAGGACTACGAGATCGGCGAGCGCCACCATCTGCCCATCCGCACCGTGATATCACTCGATGGACTGATGATAGCTCCCGGTTTCTCAGATCTGGAAGGCAGGGGAGTGGGGGAGGCGCGAGAAATTGCCGCGGCCCGGTTGCGACAGTCCGGCGCCATGATCCGGGAGGAGCCGCTACTTCATCAGGTCGGCCACTGCGACCGCTGCGGCACCGTCATCGAGCCGCTGGTGACGCCGCAGTGGTGGGTTCGGGTGCGGGCGCTAGCTGAGCCGGCCGGCGAGGCGGTGGCGTCGGGGCGAATCAAAATTCACCCGGGGCAGTTCCGTGGTCAGTACTTGGATTGGGTGGCCGGACTCCGGGATTGGTGCATCAGTCGCCAGCTCTGGCTTGGCCACCGGATCCCAGTCAGCACCTGCGCCAACGGCCACTCCTTCGCCTGGATCGATGAACCAGCCAGCTGTCCCGAGTGTGCCTCTTCGGAACTGAGGGCAGACCCCGATGTCCTCGACACCTGGTTCTCCAGCGGACTCTGGCCCTTCGCGATCCTGGGCTGGCCCGAGCCCAACCCGGCTCTGGAGCGTTTCTACCCGACCTCGGTACTGAGCACGGCCCGGGACATCCTCCAGCACTGGGTGGTGCGGATGGTGATGATGGGCCTGCGGTTCACCGGCGACATTCCCTTCCACGACGTGCTTTTCCATGCCACCATCCTGGGCGCCGACGGGGCCCGGATGTCCAAGAGCCGGGGCAATGTGGTCGATCCCTTGGATATGGTCGACAAGTACGGGGCGGATGCACTCCGGGCCTGGGGAGCGAGTGTCGCGATGGGAACTCAGGACGCGCGCTTCGACGAAACGCGGGTGGAGGGCTATGCCCACTTCGCCAACAAGCTCTGGAATATGACTCGACTGCTCCACCTCGTCCACTTCCCCGGAGAGGGCCAGGAGGGCAGGATCCCGGAGACGGCGGCGCCGGCGCGGCAGGACCTGCAGTTAGCCGACCGCTGGATCCTGTCCCGGCTGGGCGGACTGACCCAGCGGATCTCCAAGGCGCTGCCTGAATTCGACTTCGACGGCGCCATGGACGCTATCTACAACTTCGCCTGGCACGAGCTAGCTGACTGGTACCTGGAGCTGGTCAAGGCGCGCTTGGAGGTAGGCGATGAGGTGGCGCTTTGGGTAACCCGGACGGTCCTGCTCCAGATGGCGACCTTGCTCCACCCGGTCATGCCCTTTCTGACCGATGCTCTCGCCGAGCAGTTTGCGGGCACGCCAGACAGTCTCGATCTGGCCACCTGGCCCGAGGTGGAAGGTGAGTGGATCGATCCGGACTCGGAACTGGCCATGGCTGGCTGCATGAATCTGATCTCCAGTCTGCGCAAATGGCTCAGCGAGCTCGGCATCGAGGTCAGCAAGCGCAGCATTCGGGTGCCCTTCTTCGTTCGTGAGAGAGGTCCCGAGCTGGCCCAACCAGAGGCCCTGGGCTACGTCAGTGCGGTCCTCCCGGTGAACTGGGTGGAACCTTCCGCTGCTGACGATGGGACGACTCGGCCCCAACTGGTCGCCGGGCGGACCACCTTGGCCCTCGGACGGAGTGCCGGACCGGGGGCCGATCGGTGGAAGGAGTCGGCTCAACGGGAGCTCGTCAAAGCCACTGCCCTGCGCGCCAAACTGGATGCCCACCTCGCCAGCCCCTTTGCCGAGAAGGCGCCAGCTGAGGTCGTGCAGCGGGAGCGTGATCGCCTCGAGGAGATACGACAACGGCAAGCACTGCTGACCCGACTGATCGAAAGCTGAGCCGGGCCGGCTGAGTGCTGTCGATCACGGAACTGCCCGTTCTAACTCTCCTGTTTCCGGCCGCGGCGACCCTCGTGTGTTCCGCCTTGGGCCGGCCCTGGCCCCGCCACCCGGCGTTCTGGGCGCGGTGGGTACTCCGCGCTGGGCTCCTGCTGGGTCTCGCGGATGCGATCGCGGTCCTCGATCTGCTGCACCCTGGGGGAGCCCTCCAGACGACTCTGTGGACGCTCGACCCCAAGCTCCCCATATCGCTCTCAGTCGACACCACCGGCACGGTCATTGCCATCCTGGTCCTGGTCTCGGCGCTGGTGATCAGCTTCGCCGCTCGCGACCGCCGACCACTGGCTTCGGCAGCCCTCGGACTGGCCGCCGTCGGCGCCGTGGGGGCGGCCTTTGCCGGTGACCTGTTGGGGCTCTACATCGGGCTTCAGCTCTCGACCCTGGGAGGAATCGGGCTGAGCTACGCTCGTCAGCCCCGCGCCGCCAGCAGCCGCATGGTCTGGGCGGCGTTGGCGGACCAGGCGGTCGGCCTGGTCTGGCTGGGCGCCATGGTGCTGCTCTTGAACCAAACGGCCACCCTCCAGCTGAGCGCGATCCCCACCAGCAGAGTCGGACCTGCCCTCGCCGGCCTGCTCCTCCTACCAGCTGTCGTCCGGCTGGCAGGTTGCGGGCTGGTGGCCGGATCGACCCGACCCGGCCGGCCGGGGTCGGTCGGGCGCTCTCTTGATGTAGCCGACTGGCTGGCCGTGGTCGGGGTGCCGACCATCCTGCTGCTCCTGGTCCGGATTCAGTCCTTGTCGGGCGGCAGCTGGCCAGTGGTTTGGTTTGGCACCTGTCTCGACCTCTTGGCCTTGGTCTTGGTGGTGCTCGCGGTGGTCAGCCTGCTCGCCTCCAGCAGTCCGCAATCCGCGCTGCGATCTCTGTTGCTGTTATTGGCGGCCTTGGTGGTGGTGGGGTTCGGTCAGAACTCTGCCGACGGAACCCTGCTGGCACTGACCGCCGGGCTATTCCTGGAGATCTCCAGCGTCTTCTTGCCGCGAGCCCTGCTCAGCCGCCCCCGCCGCCGAACGCGGAGTCCGTCGCTCCCCAGTCAGAACCGGAGGGCCGGGATGGTGCTCAGTGGAGCGGTCACCGTCGCCCCCTGCGGACTGGGGTTCACGGTGGCGCTACTGGGACTCGACCTCGCCTTCAGGAGTGGCTTGAGGTGGGGAGTGGCTCCGGCCTTGGCCTACTCTTTGGCCCTGGCGGGCCTTGTCCTAACCGTGCCTCGTCTGCTCCGTGGGGCGACCCCTCCCGACGGCTGGAGTTGGGCGATTTGGCTTCCAGTCTTGTGCCTCGGAGCCGCGGTGTTCCTGCCCGGCTGGGCCGTGACCGTGGCCGCCGCGGCGCTGGCGCCGCCGGGAACGGTGGGCGCTGGGCTGCTCTCCGCTCCTGATCCGCTGGTGATCGCGGCTCCAGGTCTGCTCTGGCCCGGCGGCTATCTGGTCCTTCTGTCGCTGATCGCAGCGGGGGGATTTTGGGCCTTGCGGGTGGTCATGGGCAGTGCTGAAAGGGCTGTCGCGCCCACTCCGGGATCCGCCCCGACGCCTGCCTTAGCTAGCCCTCCTCGGGTCGGGGGCTGGCTGGCGCGAGGCGGCCGGCCACCTGCTTGGGCCCAGGAGGTCCGCGGCTGGTACTCGACCCTGGCTCGACTGGCCGATCGTGAAGCCGCTGAACGTCCGGTTTGGCTCTGGATTGGGGCGGCTGCAATTGCCGCTTACCTGCTCGCCGAGATGGTCAAGCTGTGATCTGGGCGGGCGTGATGGCGGCGCTGGGATTCGCGGCTGGAGCCATCGCCTTGTTCTCGATCGGGCCGGATGGAATGGCCCTTAGTGCCCTGGCTCTCGGGCTGGGTCTAGGCGGGGTGGCTTCCTTGTCCTCGGGACCGACTGGTTTTGCCTGCCTAGCTGGACTGGGGGCGGTCGCTGCCCTTCTGATCTTCCTCAGCGGCAGGCTGCCCTGGCTCGATCGTTCGATCGCGCTCCTCGGCCAGGGTCCGGTCGTGGAGCGGCCTCGGGTCTTCGGGATTCGGAGCCTGCGCGCGATTTTGGGGGCGGTGGCGCTCTTCACCGCCAGGCTCCTTTCGGGCCATCTGACCGCGGGGACGGTCGCCACCCAGGGGCCGGGCTTTGCCTGCCTGTTCGTCTTTGAGGTGGGCCTGATTCGAATAGGTACTGGTCAGGGGCCGGCCGAGATGGGTCTGGGCGGTCTGTGTGCCGGTATGGGAGCTGCTGCCTTCCTTCTTCTCAGCGCCCCCGGCGCCTCTCTCCTGGTCGCTGTCATGGCCTGTGGAATCCCAGCTCTGGCAATGGTCGCCCTAGCCAGGGCCACTCCCTGGGAGACATCTGCGTGAGCGCCTGGTTTGCCCCGGCTCTGGGCGGAGGCCTGGTCCTGGCCGGGGTGTCGGCGGCTCTGACCCGGCGGGCACGGCTGGTTCCACCGCTGCTGCTCCTGCTCACTGCGGCCGGGATTTCCTTTGTGCTGGTCCAGTCCCTGGCCACCCACCGTCCCAGCTTCCTGCTCACTGAGGAAGGGCCAGGGACTCTAACTCTGACCCGGCTTCCGCTCGGGATATTGGTGGGTGGGTGGGCTGCCCTGGTCTTGGAGCTGGGAGTCGGTCACCGGCCTCCGATATCGGGCAGTACGATCGCTACGGCGATCGCTGTGGGGGTGGCCGGCTGCCTCGCCTTGACAGTCTCGGGGGTCATTCCGCTGGCCCTGCTGCTCGCCTTCATGAGCGGCCTGCTCTGGGTCCGCTGGCAGCGCATCAGCGGTCCGGCGTTGCCGATTCGGAGTCTCGGGCGACAGACAGCCGTCTTGCTCTGTGCTCTTCTGGCTGGAGCGGCAGTGCTTCCCTCCGAGCGCATTGGCGCCGCCCCCGCCGCCCTGACGGCGATGTTGATGGTCGGGGGTCTGGCGGGCGTCGCCGGTCTGCTTCCTTTCTCGAGTTGGGTGGGGGCCGTCTCCAGGGTCCTGCCTGCGGAGGCGGCGACCTGGCGGATCTGGCTGATACCGGTGGCCTTGGTGGCGGTGACCCGGGTGCTGGTCGCCGGACCGACCTTGTTCTCGCAGGTGATGCAGCTGCTTCTGGTGGCGCTGGGCCTGGCCACCGCCATCGCCTGGGGCTGTGCCGGCTTCTGGGCTGATCCGAACTTCCGCTATTGGCGGGTGCTCCAGGCAGATGTCGGCTTCATGTGTGTGGGGATTGGCAGTGGCGACATTCAGGGTTTGGCCGCCGCTCTGCTCCTGATCGCGGTGCACTGGCTGGCGGGAGCCGCGCTCAGCGAGCCCAGTGGCGCTCGCTCGCACCTCTTTGCCTGGGTCGGCCTTTCTGGGGCCCCCCCGTTCGGAGGATTCACCGGGAGGATTTTGGCGGTGGTCGGGGCTGCCTTCATGGGTCCGGTGGTGGTGGGGCTGCTCCTGCTCGCCTTCGGGCTGCAACTGGCCGCCTGCGGCGCCGGAGTGACCGAGTCGGTGCGGCGCGCCGCGCTACGCGGCCCTCGACCGAGCGAGCTGCTCGGCCTTCTGGCTGCCTTGGGAGCTCTGGTCCTGGGGCTCGTGGCCGGCCCGTTCCTCCAGCTCGCGTTCGGTCTCCACTTGTGAACCATCTCCTCTTCGGCTTCGCTGTCTGCGCCGCCCTGGCCATCTATCCGGGTGGGTTGGCGGCCATGGTCGCCGCCTTGGCAGGCGGGCTGGCCCCGCTGGCGCTGGACAGAAGAAAGGGGTGGGCAGACTGGGCTGCCAGGCCGGCTAACTCCACTGGGCTTCTGCTTGGCTTGGCGCTGGCGGGCTTGGTCGTGGCGCCGATGCCCTGGCCTGATAATCCCGTCTCCCCGATCGGCATCTCCTGGGCTGCAGGGAGCAGTCTGGGTGGGATCGCTCTCAGTCTGAGCGGACTCTGGGCGCTCCAGTTACTGGGGTCGAAGGGTCTCTGGCGGCCTCTGGTCGTCGTGCTGCTGGGGATCTGGTCCATGGGGCTGCTGACCATGGCTCTGGTGGTGCACACCGGCAACTGGGCGGGAGTGCTCGACGCCGGTGGTCTGGGTGCCGAGCTGGGCCGGGTCGGGCTGGCGGTGCTCGGAATTGCCTGCTTGCCCCTGGCCCTGGGTGGGGCTCCTGGCGGCCTCTCCTTGCGGAGTGCGGCTTGGGCGGCCGGGGCGGGGATGGCACTGCTACTCGCCCTGCCTCAGCTCCAGGCGGTGCCCTTCCCGGTGGCCTTCGGTGCCTGGTGGGTCCTGATGGTGGCGCTGGGACTGGCCTGGAGCGCCGGCGCCCGTTGGGGGTTGGGAATTATCCGTAACCTGGGTCTGTCGCTTCCCGCTGCTACACTCAATGTTCCGTGAAGCGCTTGCCGGCGCGGGGACCTCGATCCCCCTTGGACCGGCCCCCGCCACGGGAACTGGAGGCCCTGTGAGGACGTGGTCGAACTAGTCCTAGCCTCCGGCTCGGAGCGCCGCCGCGAACTCCTGGTGAGACTAGGGCTTAGGTTCGTCGTGGTCCAGCCGGAGGTCGAGGAGAAGCTGCTGCCCGGCATGTGCGCTGACTTGGCGGTGCAGTTGATCGCCCGGAGCAAGGCTCATGCTGGGCTGGAGTTGGTCTCCACCAGGGACGCCTACCTGCTCGCCGCTGACACGATCGTGATGGGTCCCAGTGGCCCCTTGGGCAAGCCCCACACCGTGGAGCGCGCTCGGGAGATGCTGACCTCGCTGAGGGGCCAGCGTCACGTGGTCCTGACCGGCATCTGTGCCCTCAGTGCAACATCCAAGAAGGAGGGCACCGGGGTCTCGCGTTCAGCGGTGCGGATGAGGGAGTTCAGTGACAGCGAGATGGAGCAGTACATCGCCGGCGGGGAACCTCTTGATCGCGCCGGCTCCTATGCCATTCAGGGATTGGGTGGCTCGTTGGTGGACGCCATCGCCGGGCGCACCGACACGGTGATAGGCCTCGACTGTCAGATGGCCATGCAGTTGCTCAGTGAGGTCGGCTATCCCACCCCACTTCCGACCGCGCCCGATCGCCACGTCGCGCTGGGCAAGGCTGCCGCCACCCGCCGTCCCCTGGCGAGCTCTAATCGGGTTGGGGGATCGCGCTGAGGCTGCGGGCTGTCAGCGGAGTGGCGGGGGTCGCTTCGGTAGGACTCGCGCTGGGATCGCTGGTCACCGGTTGCGGATCCACCCATCTCGGCGGCCTGGAAGTTGCGACTTCCGTAACCTCCAACGGTTCCAGCGCCAGCACCTCCTCCGTCCCGCAGGGCACCGATGTCGATGTGCAGATCTCGGTCAGCAACGTCAGCCAGAACAGCGTCGGTGGAGTCACCGTGCGAGTTCCCGTGCCCACTGGTTTCACCTATCTGGCCACCCTGACCACTTCGACCAATGGCAACTCGGTGCGGTCCGCTGACGTGGCCCCCAAGAGCAAAGAGTCGACCTTGACCTGGGGCGCGTGGTCAATGGGGCCGCGCTCGACCAACAGCAAGTCCCAGGTTCTGATCACCGCGGAACTGAGGGCCACGGGCACGCCGGCCACGGTTCAGTTCTCTCCGACCGTGTTCGCCACCGGATTCAGCAACACCCTCTCCGGCACGGCCCTGGCGCTGACCATCTCGCCGGCACCTTCGCTGAGCATCCAGTTGCGGGTTAGCCCCGCAACCATCGCGCCCGGGCAAAGGGTCACCTACGACGTCGTGGTGACCAACACCGGCAGCGGCGAGGCACCGGACACGTCAATCGGAATAACCCTGCCCGATGATTTCGACTACGTCGGGAGTTCGGGCAGCTCGGGCAATTCCAGCCTCGGTAGCGCCACTTTTCCCAACGTCGGAACCGAGATACCGATTTGGAGCGGCATCGACATCCCCGGAGCCGGATCCTCTGGCCCCGGAACTCTATCCCTCACCTTTACCGTCGAGGTACTAGCAATCGTGCCCACGGGAATCTACACCTGCTCGGCGACCCTGGTCGCCAGCACCGGCTCCCAAACCCAAAACTACCTCCAGAGCAACTACGGGGCACTGGCTCCTCTTCAGGTCACCGGGACATAACCGGAGCAAGCCCGTCTGATCTTGGTTCCGGCGTGCTCTGGTAAACTCGCAGCCCCAGTCAGAGGCGTCGTCCCGCCTCACCGAGGCCGGCCTCTCGAGGGCCGCTCGCTCGCCAGCTCATAACTCCAAGGGAGCCCTGATGTACGCCATCGTCCAAGTGGGCGGCCGCCAGTACCGAGCCGCCGCCGGCCAGCGACTGGTGGTGGATCGTCTGGATGTCGAGCCCGGTTCGCGGGTGCATCTGGATGACGTCAGGATGCTGGTCGCTGAGGAAGGCGACGACACTGAAACCGAGATCGGCCGGCCCCGGGTCGCAGACGTCGCGGTTGCCGCTCGGGCGATCAGTCACTTTCGAGGACCCAAGATCCTGGTCTTCAAGTACAAGCCCAAGAAGCGCTATCGGCGCCACCAGGGCTTCCGGGCCGAGCTCACTGAGTTGAGAATCGAGGAGGTTCGCCGGGGCGTCTATGAAGACAAGCCGGCCCCGGTGGTGGCCAGCAAGAAGCGAACCTCGGCGCAGGCGGCGAAGGCCGCTGTCACAGAAGCTGCGGCGACCACCACCAAGCCATCGGCAGGCAAGGCGGACGCTAGCGCCGGCTCGGTAAAGAAGACGGCGCCGACCCGCCGGCCCACCGCGTCCACGGCGGCCGCGGTGTCCAAGGAAGCCCAGCCGTCAACTAAGGCAGTCGCCCCGAAGGCCGGCTCAGCCAGGGCACCGTCAGCCCGGGCAGCATCCGCCAAGACGGCTCCCAGCAAGAGCGCCTCGGTGAAGACGAAAGCTGAAAAAGCCGTTCCGACGGCGGCTAAGCCCAAGGCCACCACGACCCCGAAGGAGCCAGCGGCCAAGGCTCCGGTAGGGGAGAAGAAGCCAGCGCGGACCCGTGCTCAACGGTCCGACAAGCAGGAGCAGCCAGATGGCTCATAAGAAGGGGGGCGGCAGCAGCCGCAACGGTCGGGACAGCCAATCGCAGCGCTTGGGGGTGAAGGTGTACGGGGGTCAGACGGTGGGAGCGGGTGCCGTCCTGGTCCGCCAGCGGGGCACCCGCATCCTGGCTGGTCCCGGCGTCGGTGTTGGCCGTGACCACACTCTCTTCGCACTTCAGTCGGGAGTGGTGGACTACAAGCCCTTTCGGACCGACCGCACCCGAGCCTCGATCACTTCAGCCGGCGTCCAGTCCAGCTGAGCCCACCGGGCCGCTGGCCCGCGGTGACAAATGTTTCTGGACGAGGTCGAGCTGAGCGTTAGCGCGGGCCGAGGTGGCGCCGGTTCGGCCAGCATGCACCGAGAAAAGTTCGCCCCTCGGGGAGGACCTGACGGTGGCGACGGTGGCCGGGGCGGGGACATCGTGGCGGTGGCCGACGGCAACCTGAGCTCGCTGCAGGGCTACCAAGTCACCCGCACCTTCAAGGCACCGGCAGGTGGCGCGGGTGGGCCGTCGCACCGTCACGGCGCGGACGGCGAAATCACGGTCCTAGCCGTGCCCCCCGGTACCCTGGCCTGGGACGTGGCCAGTGGCCAGTTGCTGGCCGATCTCGACCGGGACGGAGCCAGGGCGATCCTGGCCCGCGGGGGTAAAGGCGGGCGGGGCAACGTCCACTTCGCTAGCCCCACCCACCAGGCGCCCCGGCGCCGCGAACTCGGCGAACCCGGTGTCAGTCGCCTGATCCGCCTGGAGTTGCGGCTGATTGCCGACATCGGCTTGGTCGGCCTGCCAAACGCTGGCAAGTCAACCCTGCTCGCCCAACTGACAGGGGCTCGGCCGAAGATCGCCGCCTACCCCTTCACCACGCTCTCCCCGAACCTGGGCGTGGCCGACCTGCCGGATGGCGGAGTCCTCACCTTGGCTGACGTGCCCGGTTTGATCGAGGGGGCCCATGAGGGCGCGGGCCTAGGCCAAGCCTTTCTCAAGCACCTGTCCAGGACCCGAGTCCTGGTCCACCTGGTTGACGCCAGCCTGGGCGAGGAGGGCATGGTTGAGGCCCAGAGACAGGTGGCGAGTGAGCTCCGTTTGCACAGCTCTGAGCTCGCGACCAAGCCGACGCTGCTCGCTGTGAACAAGCTCGACCTGGTCGAGCCTGAGGAGGGGCAGCGGCTGGTCTTGCGGCTAGCCAAGCTTGTGCCTGCCGAGGTCTCGGTGATGGGTATCTCGGCCGCCACCGGGGCTGGCTGTCCCGAGCTTCTGGCTGCTGCCGGGCGGCTTTTGGGGAAGCGTCCCGACTCTCTCATCAGCCCTGATGAGACGGGGGGATTCCACCTCTACCAGGGCCCCCCCGGCCTGAGTCGTGATTTTGCCGTGGAGCGGATTGGTGAAATTTTCCGGGTCAGCGGTGAGTCCCTGCAAAGGCTGGTTGCGATGACCGATCTTGACGATGATTCCTCGGTCTTGCGGCTGCAGCGGCGGCTGGTCAAGATCGGCGTCGAGGCGGCGCTGATCCGCGCTGGGGCCGACGACGGTGACGAAATCCAGATCGGCGGCGCAGCCTTCACGTTCTACCCCGACCCGACGCCGCCAGCAGCTGCCAAGCCCACAGATGAGCCTGACGGCGGCTGAGGGTCCGAGTGGCGGTGCACGGGTGATCTTCTTCGGGGGTACCTTCGATCCTCCCCACCTTGGCCATCTCACGGTCATCCGGGAGTTGCGCCGGCAGACGGGTCGGCGACTGGTGGTCGTGCCGACAGGGATTCCGGGTCACCGTCCCCGCCCGTTTGCAACGCCACAGCAGCGGGCGGAAATGGTCGAGATCGCTGTCCGCGGCCTGCTCGACGAGCACGTTTCAGTCTGCCGCTGGGAGGTCGACCAGGACCAGCCCTGCTTCACCATCGATACCGTCGAGCGCTGGCTGGCGGACCGCCCCGAGACCACGATCGAACTGGCCCTGGGTTCCGATGTCGCGGCCGGGCTCCCGGCCTGGAAGTCGGCGGCCCGGCTG
>JBAQYY010000054.1:0-8375 GCA_049790415.1 Candidatus Dormiibacterota bacterium
CGAATACCTGGAGATCTTCCACAACCGCAACCGAAGGCATAGCTCCCTCGGAATGCTGACGCCCGTAGACTACGAGAACCTCCATCAGGAGTCCGAAACCGTTGCCTGACTCTCACATAAAGGGTCCGCGGAACCGGGGCCACATCACAGGTATGTGAGAGTTTCTCAAGGGCCCAGAAGGGGCAGGAGGGGTCCAGTGGATGAACACGATCAAAGGGCTCAATGCCATGATCAGATACTTTGCCTGGGGAGCCGTCGTCGGCGCTCTGATGATAATCGGCGCTCTAATTTTCGGCTTTCTCCGCGGCGTTCCCGGCGGCGTTTCCTTCGTGCTTGGAGGTATGGGACTCCTCGTCGCCTTCACAAGCTTGCGCGAGGTTCGCCGCGGTCGTACGCTGAAGGCTAAGCTGCTTCAAACTGGCGCTACTCAAGAACAGTCTAGTCCCCGGAATGGTCATATGGAACGCGCAAAACGCCCTAATCAAATTCTTCACTTGGGGCATCGTGTTTTGCAGTGTCACCCTTGCCGGAAGTCTTGTCGCGGGCCTGCTGCCCGCCATCCCGCTGTGGCTCTCCATCGCAGTCGCCGTACTCGACCTCGGGGTGATCACTCGCAGCAGCTTTCAGCTTAGACAAGCCCTGGTGCTGCGCTCCGAGCGCCTCCACCAACGGGAAGTTAAAGAGATCTAGGCTCAATCGAGCCACTGACGAGTTTCGGATTTAGGCGGCGCCCAGGGCACCTGGGTGCCGCCCTTGCACGGCCTCTCTACCCGGGATAGGCAGACCACACCAAGAGAAGCAAATCCTTCCCCAAGAAGGAACGAGGATGATGCGGGGGTGAGTGAGCTATCCGGATCTAGGCAAGGGCGCTGGTGGTCAATCCTAGGACCGGTCCCCCTCCCAGAGCCTTCAGGGTGGCTGACGGCCCAACACGATCGTACCCGAGTGCTGGATCAGAGCTATGCGGTCGGTCGGTTAACGGTCCGTCCTGGTGACAAGCGCCTGGTCGAGTATCTGGCCCTCGAGCCGCTGGCTCTTGAGGGCACCACTTGCTTTGAGTCGTGGCCCCTCATCGTCGAGGGACCGTGGGACGAGGGCCCAGCGCTGTCGTCGCCGGCTACCCCCGAGGAGTTGCGGGCTACCCAGGCGCGATGGACCGCCGTAGAGCGCCAGATTGCTCGAGATGTCCGTCGGCTCGGTTCGATCCTCGCCCTGGCGTGGAACGAGCCTTGGCAGGTCCGAACTGCGCCGAAGCAAAACTCCCAGCTGCTTCCCTCGGTGCCCGACTCGCGGCCACCGCCTTCCACCTGGTTCGACGACGGGGACTACCTCGAACCGAACGTTGAGGACCTTCCCAGCTGGATTGCGACTGCGTGGGAGCAGGTGGACCAAGACCGGAACCTCCGGTCGGCGCTCCTCTCGTGGCATGAAGGGCTACTCCTGACTCCTGCTCACCCGTCCTTCGCCCACGTGGCCTTCATGGGGGCAATCGAAGAGCTCAGTCACTCGCCCACGTACGCGGGAGCCATACCCTCACCCGAGGCTCCCTGTGGCACCTGCGGAATCGCCAGCAGTGGCATCACGCAACGCTTCTGGGCGATGGTCAACCAGGTGGCAACTCCCGAACAGGTGGCCGAACTGAGGCAGTGGGAGGTAGCTCGCAAGAGAGGCGCCACCGCGCACGGAGCCGGCCTGCACGGCATAGAGGAGATCTACGGCTCTGTCATCCTCTTGGACTTCGTCCCTCCCCAAGAGGGTGAGAAAACAGGCGCCTTTGAGTTCAGTCCATCGGACCCAGTCGCGCAGTTCATGTTCAAGGTCTTGCCGGCGGTCCGGGATATCGCACGACGCCTGCTCCTGAAAGCCTTGGGAGCGTCACGGACGGCTGAATGACCTTCACGAGCCCCGCTGTTGCGGCTACGGACAGCGAGTCATTCCGCCGAAGTTTGCTTCGGATCGGGGAGAGCGGCGAGAGCCGGCTTCACCGAAGATCAGGTTGAGCGAGCACGTCTAACCCCTGGGCCGTCCCCCTACCGGATTCGCAAACCGACTCGCCCGCGGTTTGTTCCCCTAGCAAGCTCGAGGGCGCTGGTGGCCACGCGGAGTGCAGGAATCCGTGAATGCGCTGCAGCGGAGCGATACCGCACGACCTTGCGTTGCAGACAGGGCCACAACGCCTCCGCGAGTTCGATCTTTCGAAATTTCCGAGGCCACGTGACGCAGACGAGTTCAACGTTAGGACTCCTGCGCCTGACGGAGCGCTCCGATGGCGGCAGTGCGACGCATGCCATGATCGAGCGGGCGAGTTCTCTATCAGTAAAGTTTGCGAACTCCCAAGGCACCGATCCCCAAGTTGTGACTTTCACCAAGCTGCTCAGGTCCCTAAGTGACTGTGCTGACCGATAGGGCACGGGGAGACTCTCGTGCAGTCGTCGCACGATCTTGTCTCGTTCACGGTCCCGGACGGATCGAGTCGCGTACTTCTTCTCGGGGTCGACGGCGACGAGTACCCGCGTGGGAGGCCGGGTCAGGAGAACGAAGTCTCCCGCGTCCTCGCCCAGTTGTGGGGCGACTTCACGCCGTACAAGGAGATCGAGGTCGCGATCAATAGTCTTCATGTCTACGAAGTCGACCAGCGTAGGCGGGACAGGTTTCCCGTGAATCTCGTCCAGCACACGCGGCATGAGGAGCATTTCCGTCTCCCCCTCGAGGACAAGTAGTAGTGCAGGGCGCGGTGATAGACCACGTTCGGTGAGTTGCGCTTCGAGTCGAGGCGGGTTCGGCTGAAGCCGATCGTCCAAGAGAGTGGACACCATCGGTCCAAGTCCGGGGGGTCGAGTTGTGAGGTCGCTCCGACCGAGATCGTCCACTGCTCTCAGCAGGACCTCCGCGGCAATGCGACAGTCCATCGCGAGAAGCGCGTTGTAACGGAGCTCCGACCAGGTAGCCGGATGGGCTTGTTGGATGATCTGATACCAAGAGCCGAGCGGGTCAGTTGTCATCGCGTGATACAGGAGGTCCCTAGCCACACCGGCGAGTGCCTTCGCGGGGAGGTGGAATGGGCCAAGTCTCTCCGCAGCGTCGAAGGCGAGGTCCTCACTCCGCCATTGGGGGAATTGGCCGATCTTGAGAAAGATCCTGGGGAGGTAATGCATATCGATTGCGCTCAGAAGGACAGCTAACCTCCGCCCTCTATCCAGCACCTCAATATCTTGGAGAGGGAGTGGATCGAGGTGGATACGCAGGGAACCTCCGAGGGTTGCTGACGCCTCCATGCGGTCCGCCAGAGCTTTGAGAGCGTGGAGGCCCAGCAGCTGATAGGGGCTGTAGTAAACGGACGGATAGCGATGGAGGCGTCCGTGGACCTTCACTGGAAGGCCACGATCCCACGGGCGACAAGGACGAGTCGCCGGATCCACCAGGCGTCCCTGGGCGGCCGCCTCGATCACTGCAGAGAGCGGGGTCCCGAACTGCCCGTAGCCCCGGGCGGCAGCCGGCGAAACCGTGGTGGTGGCGTCTAGGTTCGAGCCTTGCCGCACGATGCGAAACAAGGGGACGAGCGCTCGCCGGCGGTGGAGCTCCATAAGCTGCTCGGTCCGCAGGTGCACCCCTCGCCGCCCAGCACCCTCAACGAACTCGTCGGGCGGGAGTAAGTCATTCTGTGTGAAGGCCATAGGGTGCCGCAAGAGATCGAGTGGACCTACGCCGTGGTCCATTGGCCTCCTCCAGGGGAGGAGGGGCAGGCCCCACGTCCGTCGCCCGCGGCCGCTTCGGCTCGCGACCCCTCCTCGCCCTTTTCGAGTTCGTTCGCTGGCCACTCTTCTAAAGCCCTGCTGCTCCATCACCAGCCTCTTGTCTCGATGCCCGAACTATCTGTGACGCCGCCCATGACGCTTGGGTGGTACTAGTGGATGATGAATCCATGTCCCACCCTAATGCGAGCTACGGGGAGCAGATCGAGGAGGCGGTGCGGCTCGTCGGAGCTGATCTGGGCGTGCCCGACTTCGTGTATCTGCCCGCGGTCGTAGCTAAGGGCCGCGCCACCCGCGAGGTCGGGGACGGCTTCCTCATCTCCGGGCAGAAGGGCGCCATCCTTCAGGTCAAGTCGCGGGAAGCGGCCGCAGGCATAACAGACGGCTCCGGGACCTTGAGGGTCCTCGAAAAGATGGTCGATGACGCCTCCCACCAGGCACAGGGCTCGCGGCGTGAGATCGCCCGACGATGGGAACTAGGCACGCCAGTTAGCACCCTTCCCGTCCGAGCCCTCGAGCTTCCCGCCTCAGAGCGCGGGAGGTACCTTCTGGACCTAACCAAGGACGCGGTCGCTTGGCCCTCAATCATTGTGGTAGACCACCCGCTAGCCGATGGCCACCGCCTTACGGCCAGACCCAATGCCCTTGTCCTGACTCTCCGGGACTGGCGTGACCTCCATGCGGTGTTGTCGTCAACGGCAGCCGTGATCACATATGCCGAGCGAGTCCTTCAGGCTGATCCAGCAACATGTCCTCCCCTGGGCCACGAGTCCTTTCGGTTCAAGGCAGTAGTCGACGCCGATCGCAAGTGGCTCACCGAGGGAGGATCCACCGCGAGGCCCTGGCTTGCCGGGCCAGCTGATCCCACCAGCATTGCACTTCTGAACGCCCTCATCGCCCACGTCTGGGAGTACGACAACCTGATTCCTTGGAGTGATGCAAGCGACTATCGCCGCATCGTAGCCATGATTGACGGGATTCCCCCGGGCGCCCGAGACGAACTGGCCCAAGGCATTCTTAGGGCCCGCTCCCAATTGATAGAGCACGGTCAGCAACAGGGGTGGACGTCACTGGTTGATCATGAGGACCTGATCGTGTACACCTGCGATTTCCTCCAGAATTACGATAGCCCGGAGGAGTTCGCGGCATGGATCGTCGCGGTGACGTGCTGCCGGAGAGAGCAATGCGCTGAGCAGACCGGCTCGCAGATTAGGACACTGGGAGTCGGACTCCTTCTGCGCGATGAGCCTCCTTCGGCATTGTACTCGTACTGCTACGTGGACGGCGACATCCGCCGCCTGAGCATCCATCCACGAAGACTGAAAGACGTTGCCGGCGGAACAGGATGTCCGCGCGTCGCGCGGAACCGGCAAGCGGAGCTCAGTCCACCCGATACCGAAATCCCATCGCGTGAAGTTCCTGGCGGACCGCGAGTTCCGGCTTGGTGTCACGGGTTCGCTGCCGTTGCATCCTTAGCAGCGCGCTTGAGGATGACGCGGGCGGGCCCGTCCGGCGCATTACCTGCAAGGCCGCATCAGCCCTTTTCCCGGACGCCCGGCTGTTCTCTCCGTTCATGATGGGGCCTCCGCAACATTGCACCTCCTTCCTAACTGCACTATCCATGTATGAGCGAGAACAACCGGTGGATGTTGAACCAGAGCAGAACGACCGACAACGCCGTGCAGAGGATCAGGACCGTCCAAGCCACCTTATGGCTGCCACGACCATTCGACTGCTGGCTCATCCCACTTCAGTTCTTAGTCGCGCCACAAGAACGTTCCAAGGCATCCATCCATTAGCAGTTACTCTATGAATGTCGGAATCTCACATCCGGCGTATGCGCTTTCTCAGCCGGTATTGCTCTTGCTTCAACCTCTGCCGCTCGATGGTAACCGGCCAGGCACGGTGCAGAAGGACAATATAACGGGCGAGACACAGCACGAAGCCCAGGAACCCCAACCCTAATATTCCCAGCCCCACGACAGTGTGCCGTAGAAGAAAGGCCAGCCCCACCATCGATAAAAATATCGCAATCGCATAGCCCAACCATCGATAGTAGCCCCAGAAGTCACGTGTCTCTTCAGGAGCAATCGCGGCCAGTCTCGCATCTACCTCCTCAAGTCTACGTCGCGGGTCGACGCTTTGCTCGCTCATAACCTGCTCCAAGTTTGTCGTCCACCTATCCGTGGGCCACTCCGCTCACTGCGGCCGGGAGCCCCAAGCCAAAGGAGTTCAAAGAGAAGAATAGCCTGGCCGCCAGGGGAGCGTCCTCACCAATGACCCTGACGGCCCCAATTTCGCCGTAGCCGGGAATCAGCCCTAGGGCGTCGAGAGGCAGTTGAGCAGCTGACTCGTGCCCCGTCCAAACCAAACCGATGTCGAGACCCATCGCGACGCTCGCGGAAGTAACGGAGACAGCCATAAGCACACCAGCTGGGATGGAACAAATACCCGCAGTTGCCACTTCGCACCCGATAGCTAGGGCTGACGTGGCGCTGGAAATGACACCTAGAGCGGCGCTCGCGACCTTAGCGATCGCAACTCCGTGTTGCCCGGCCCAGTTCACGAAGGACGCGAACCCGCAGAAGAACCCAGAGCACCCGCCGGAGCTGTGCTTGAAAACGGTCCTCGTCGAGTGGAAGGAGGCGGACGGACTCCCCGGCCCGAACCTAGCTTCCGCCCCCGGCTCAGACGGCGACGGAGAGGAGCTGGCGCCCCTACTTCCCGAGCCGGACTCAGCAGGCGCATACAGATCTCCGGTGGGGTCAGCACCGTTCACGGGGTCGTCCGCCGCGAATACATATGGGGCACCTGTCGCTGCCGCCATCGGGTCGCGGGTCAAGAACTGGCCAGTGGCGGGATCGTAGTAACGAGCCCGTAGGTAGTAGAAGCCAGTCTCTGAGTCGCGGTATTGGCCCTGGAAGAGCAGCGGGGTGGTTGCCGTGCCTGAGGAAGACGTGAGGTTGCCATACGCGTCGTAGGTGTAGCTGGCCACCTTGGCTCCACTGACGTTGACCAGCCCGAGAGTGCTCCCCTGCCAGTCGTGCAGGTAGTAGGTGGGATTGCCCGAGCCGTCGATCTGCTCCAGAGTCATGCCACCGGGGCCATAGATGAAGCTGGTCGCGCCATCCTGGATCAGCAAGGGGAGGCTGCCAGACTGATCCCAGCTGTACTGCTCAGTCGTCCCGTTCACCGTCTTGCCCATGCGCAGACCATCACCGCTGTAGGCGTAGGAGGCAGAAAGTCCCGTGGTACTCACCCCAGTCAGCCTGTCCGCCTGATCGTAGCTGTAATCGGTAGCGGCTCCGGCAGGTGGGGCTACCGAGGTCCGATCACCTTCCGCGTCGAAGCTATAGGTCGTGGTCGCTGATCCCGCCTTGGTGGTAGTCAGCTCGCTGTCCGAGTTGTAGTTGAGGGTGGTGGAACTGGAGCCGGCAGTCACCGTGCTGAGCCGGTTGGCGTTGTCGTAGGTGTAGCCGATCGAAGTCCCGCTCAGAGAAGAGCTGGACACTTGATGCAGCGCGGTGTAGGCCGCCGAGCCGCTTCCTTGGGCCGTCAGCTGGTTGTCGGCGTTGTAGGTATAGCTGTTGGAGAGCAGTGATGTGCTGCCGGCCTTGTCGGTGATCTTGGTGGTCAGATTGGCGTCATTGTAGGTAACGGTCTCGGTCACCGTGTCCGGGTAGCTGATCGCCGTCAGGTTGCCGTTGGCATCGTAGCTCAGTTGAGTCGTGTTGCCGAGCCAGTCGGAGACCGTGCTCAGCTCCTCATCCTCGTTGTAGTTCCGGTTCACCGTGCCCCCGCCAGGATACTGGATCGAGGTCTCGTTACCGGCCAAGTCGTAGCCGTAATTCACAGCGTTGCCAGCACCATTCGTCACTGAGAGCACGTTGTGCATCTGATCCCACTGGTAGCTGGTCGTTCCCGTGCCATCCGTCATGGTCAGCCGCTGCCCGTCGGCGTCGTACGTGTACCCTACGTCGGGCGTCTTCCCATCACTGTACGTGATACTGGTCAGTTGGTCGTCGACGTCGTAGCCGTTGGTGGTGACCCGACCTGAAGGATCGGTCACCGTCAAGACGTTACCGTCGCCGTCATAGGTGTACGAAGTCGTGTTCCCGAGGGGCGTCTTGACTGACGAGACGCGATCGAGGGGATCATACGTGTAGGTCGTCACGTCCCCGGCCCCGTCGGTCTGGGTGAGCACATCGCCGTCGCTGTCGTAGCTGGTGGAGGTGGTCTCCAGCACGGTACCGCTACTGTTCGCCTGGGCCACCTTGGTCGACTCATTGTCGCCATCGTAGGTAGTGGTCGTGGTATCGCCGAGGGCATCTTTGACCACCGTCCGATTCTGGTCGGCGTCATACGTATAGGTCGTGGTGTGGGCCAGGGGGTCTTTCACCGTCAGCTCGTCGCCCAAGGGGTCGTAGGTGTAGGTGGTGGTGAACTTGCTCGGTGTCCCCCCGGAGACGTTGCCGTTGGGCGACACCATGGTCAGTATCTCGCCGATCACGTTGTAGGTCCAAGTGGTCTCCTCCCCCAAGGGGCTCGTCTCCGAAGCCTTATCGCCGTACGAGTCGTAGGTGAACCCGGTGGTGTTCCCGTTGGGATCAGTCTCCGTCTCGA
>JBAQYY010000055.1:0-1611 GCA_049790415.1 Candidatus Dormiibacterota bacterium
GGGCGGCGCCAGGGCTGCTTCGCGCTGACCGAGCCGGATGCCGGCAGCGATGTGCGGGCGCTGCGGACGAGGGCGACTCGGGAGGGGGATGGATACCGGCTGCAGGGCCAGAAGGTATGGATTTCCCTGGGCGACTTCGCCGACATACTGCTGGTTTTTGCGACCGTCGACAGTGCTGCCGGGGTGGCCGGTATCACCGCCTTCGCGGTCGACCGTGACCTCGCCGGGACCGGGCTCAGAACCGAGCCGATCCATGACAAGTTCGGCCTCCGGGCCAGCGATACGGCGATCGTCTATCTCGACGACGCGCTGGTCCCGGAGGCAAATCGGATCGGCGATGAAGGCGACGGCTTCAAGGTGGCCATGAGCTGTCTCGACAGCGGCCGCTACTGCGTCGCCAGCGGCGCCGCGGGAACGATCCGGGCCTGCCTGGACCTGAGCGTGGGCTACGCCCGCTCGCGGACAGTCCAAGGCCAGGAGATTGGAAAGTTGCAACTGGTGCAGCAGATGATTGCCGGCATGCAGCGCGACTACGACATCGCTCGACTGCTCTGGCTGCGCGCCGGCTGGCTCAAGAATCAAGGTGTGCGAAGTTCCCGGGAGTCGGCCCTCGCCAAGTGGGTCAATTCCGAGCGGGCCAATCGAGTCGCCGACGACGCTATCCAAGTGCATGGGGCGACCGGGTTCAGCGAGGAGTGCCCGGCGGCGCGTTACCTGCGCAACAGCCGGGCCACCATGATTTACGAGGGAACCCGCGAGGTTCAGACCCAGCTGGCTGCCGAGTACGCGCTCGGCTACCGCCAAGACCGTGCCGTCACCCACCCCCTGCCCGGCTGGCCCGACGAGGACGAGGGGAACCGCTGAGCCCGGCCCCTGCCTCGGCCTTGCCCCTACCGGAGGCGGTGGCGGCGGGTTGGGAGGAGAGGTGGATCGACCGGCCCCAGGGGCGCCTGCGCTTTGTCACCGCGGGAAGCGGAGTGCCGTTGGTCCTCTGCCATGGCTTTATCGGATCCGCGGAGAACTTCGAGACCTGGGTCCCCCGACTGGCCCAACTCCGGCGCCTGGTCATCCCCGATCTGCCCGGATTCGGAGGCTCGTCAGCCCTGATTGGGACCCACAGCAGCCGGGCCCTGGCGGTCGAGGTCATGGCTCTCCTCGACTCGCTCGACCTGGCGGAGTACGAGCTGGGCGGACTCTGCTTGGGAGCGTCGGTGGCGATGGAATTACTCGCCCTCGCTCCCGACCGACCTCGGCGGCTCATCCTCCACACCCCGCTCCTGGAGCCCGCCAGCGTCTCCCGCAGCTTCCGGATTCAATCGCAGTTGGGGACCACCCCTGGAGTTTTCAAGACGATCTCCTTCCTGGGCAGCCGCCGGGTCCTGGCCGACTTCTATCGCCGGGTGGCGGTGGAGGGAGGAGCGGAGATCGATAGGCGGGCGGCGGATCTCAATTTCGCCAATCAGGTCCGGGCCGATCCGCGGGCCGCGCGCGAGTGGTTGCGGGATGGCATGAGATCCAACTACCGGACTTTGCTGAGCGGCTGGAAGGGGCCGGTGGAAGTTCTCGTGGCGGGCGATGACCGACTGCTGAATCTGGGCAGGGTCGAAGCCT
>JBAQYY010000056.1:0-10915 GCA_049790415.1 Candidatus Dormiibacterota bacterium
TGCCGGCGCGACGGACGATCGACCGGTCCACCTCGGCGACAGCTGCGAAGACAGCCTCGGCCGCGAGTCGGCCCCGGGCCGTCAGCGCCAGCCGGACCAGGCGGTGGTCAGCGGGATCGGCGCTGCGGCGCAGGTAGCCGCGCTCTACCAGGGCGTCGCTGAGTCGACTCAGCCCCTGTTTGGTCGAGCTCAGGCGGAGGGCCAACTCACCCACCGTGGTAGGAGCTTCGAAGAGGGTGGCCAGGACCCAACTACCGGACCGCGGAACGTCGTCGAAGCCCCGCTCAGCGAGAACTCGGCGGATGGCTACACCGTATTCAAGGGCGCCCCGGGTGAGGAGCACAACCAGGTGTGACTCACCCCGCTGGAGCCGGCGACCGCTGGGAACTCTCACCCCTCGAGGATACCGCGTTTGGACCGAGTCGTCATCATTGTTGACAGTAACCAAGGATGACGGTTAGCATGCCGGTCCAGCGGCCTTCGAATGCTCAACCACGAGGTTGGCACAGAATCCGATCAGTTGGAGTAGAGGTGAGCGCATCTTCCCGGCCGGACCAATCCGGAGTGGGGCCGCGGTGGCTCGGGGGGACCGCCAGCGCTGGCGTTGTGATTTACGTTCTCATTGATGTTTTCCTGGCATTCTTGCGACCGGACTTGAGTCTGCTTCACCGCGCCGAGAGCGATTACGGAGTCGGCCCCTACGCCTGGCTGATGGATATCAACTTCCTGCTCCGAGGGGCTCTCTCTTTGGCTCTGGCGGCGGCCCTACTGCGCCTCGGTGCGCGCGCCCGGCGCCTTCGTCTCGGCGTCGGATTCCTCGCCGCCTGGGGCGTTGGCTCGGCCCTCTTGGCGTTCTTTCCCGACGATCCACCGGGGACTCCGGCCACCACAGCCGGAGCCGTCCACCTCGATCTCGCTCTGGTGGCGTTCCTCTGTGCCGTGGTGGCGACGATCGCGCTCTCGGTGGGGCTGCGCCACTTCCCGGAGTGGCGCCAGCTAGCCGGATTTCTGGTGGCGCTGGCGGTGGTCGCCATCATCCCTCTGGCTCTGCTGGGCCATACCCACTTCCGGCCCCAGAGCCTGGACGGCCTCTACGAGCGCCTCTTCCTGGGGCTCGAGTTGCTCTGGATCCTGGTGGTCGGCATAGCCTGCCAGCGCGCCGCCATCAACGACTCGAAGCAGGCGACCGAGAGTCCATAATCGCGCCATGCTTCGGCGGGCCCTAAGCCGCCAGCCCCGGACGCGGCAGCTGTGGGCGTCCGACTCATCCTTGGTCGAAGCCTGCCTCGAAGAGCACCCTTTGGAAACGGTCTTCTTACGCAGCGAGATCCGCCAGGGAGCCTTGCGCCAGGGATCTCTGCTCGGTGTCGAGCATCCCAGTGACCGACGCCTGCGCGGAGTCCTCATGCACGGGCCCTTGGTCGTCCCCTGGGCCCCGGAACCCCGGGATCTGGATGCCCTGGCCCGAGCCCTGCGTCCCCACATCCCCTGGATCCAGTTGATGGTGGGCCCTCAGGACCAGGTGGCACGGCTCCAGGAACAACTGGGCGCTGAGCTGCCGCCGGTTCGAACTCTGCGCGCCGAGCAGCCCCACTACGCCCTTGATTTCGGTTCGGTGGTTGCCGCCCCCGGCGATCCACCACCTCTGCGCCGAGCCCGCAGCGAAGAGTTGGAACAGCTGGTCGAGGCGGGTGCAGCCATGCACATGGAGGAAGTCGGCTTCGACCCCATGCTGGTAGACCCCTCGGGTTACCGCGAGCGCGTCCTGGCCCTGATCCGGCGCGGCCGCATGTACGTCTGGATGGAGGATGACCGCGTCGTCTTCAAGGCGGAGTGCTCCTCCGTCACTCCCGAGGCGGTTCAGCTCCAGGGGGTGTGGACGGATCCCGCACGCCGCCGGCAGGGACGGGCGACCAAGGCCATGGCGACCCTCTGCAACATGCTGCTGGCGGAGACGGAGTGGGTGACGCTCTTCGTCAACGATTTCAACGACACCGCCATCCGCGTCTACGAGCGCACCGGCTTCAAGCGGATCGGCAGCATGCGCACCGTCTTGTACTGACCTCGGCGGCCGCCCCACTTGGTTTAGCTGGGCGGCAGTTGCGCCAACCGGGCGCGACGGTTGGAGAGCGCTGGGCCGCTCACCATCAGCACCACCCCCAGGGTGATCAAAAGCGCCGCCAGACCGGAGGTGGGCGTCAAGCCCTGACCGAGAATGAGCCAGCCCAGGCTCAAGGCAACGATAGGGTTGACGTAGGCGTAGGTGGCCACCGTCGTCGGGGGCATCGTTTTGAGGACGTAGGTGTAGCAGGAGAAGCCGGCGATTGAACCTCCCACGATGAGCCAGGCGTAGGCGAGGAAGAAGGGCACGCCGATGTGGGCCCAGTGCAGGTGACCGGCCTCTCCGGTTAGCAGCCCGAGCAGGACCATAAACACTCCGCCGACCACCATCTCCACGGCCGCCACGAGAAGGACATTGCGCGCCAGCGGGGCGCGCTGCGAGTAGAGCGATCCGATGCTCCAGAAGATGGCCGATCCGAGCAGCCCCGCCGCCGAGAGGAGGCTCAGATGTCCGCCCGATCGGGGATCGACGAGCACGGCGACGCCGCCCAGTCCGATCAGCACCCCAATCCAACCCAACGGACCAGGCCGACGGCTGCCCTTGAGCATCAGTCCGATCAGAGCCATCCAGAGGGGAACGGTGGCGATCATCAGGGAGGCGAGACCTGATTCCACCTTGAGCTCAGCGAGGGTGAGCAACCCGTTACCGCCGACCAGAAGAAAGAGACCGACCACCCCCGCGCTGATCACTTCCTGGCGGCTCGGCTTACCCCAGCGCCCCACTCCCCGCCTAAAGCCGCCCTGGTGGCCAGCGACCAGGTAAAGGAGAGCCCCCGCCAGGACAAAGCGGCTCCCTGACATCAGCAGGGGCGGCTCATAGCGGATGGCCACCTGGATCCCGGCATAGGTGGACCCCCAGAGTAGATAGACCGCTGCCAAGCTGGCCCAGGAGCGGGCTCCGGGACGAGGCGGTACCCGGCGGTCCCGCGCCGCGCTCCTGTTCATCAGCCGGTCCTCACTGGTGCCCGCTCAGCCAGGAACTCGGCCTGTGGGACGGCCGGAGAAACCTGGCCAGCTCAATCAGGGATCGAGCCGGGGTAAACCGTGGCCCGGAGCCGGGTCCGGCTCAGTATTCGTCCTCGGGCCGGACGTCTTCGTCGACGTCGTCTGGCTCGGCCTCTTCGGCCGGCTCTTCGAACTCGCTGAATCCCTCTTCCAGCTCGTCGGGGACGTTGTCCGACACCGGCGCCAGGGCATCCTCATCGTCCTCAGTCGTGACCGGGGGCTCCTCGTCGCGAGGGATCACCGGTTCTTTGGCGTAGGGGCGGTAGGTGATCTCCCGGACCTTGCGCACGGGGAAGGAGTTGGTGCCAGCCAGCTCGGGGGCCTGATAGACCTCGCGAAGGATCACCTGGACTCCGGAGCCGTCGACGTGGGTGATGGCGCCCGCGTAGCGATTGCCGCTCTTGCTCAGCTTGAGGATGCGCTGGGAGAGCCGGGCCTCGACCCCGCCCAAATCCACCCCTCGGAGAGTCCGCACGGCCACCTGGTCGTCACCCACCTCGACCGTGAGGGGGTCGCCGGGAGCGACCAGGCCGGGGTCGATCCCGGCGGCCAGAATCAGCTTGGTGATCGCGGTCTTGCCCGGTTCGTCGGTGAACACGGCCACGTCGACCGAGGCGCTGACCGGGGCCACCTGACCCTTGGCGGCACGGCGTTCGCTGAGTTTGGCCAACTGGCGGCGGGCGATCTGGTTGCCAGAATTGAACTCCAGGGTGGCGTTGTAGGCCGCCTCCGCCTCCCCCAGGCGTCCCAGCTCGAGCAAGGCCTTGCCCCGACGGTTGCAGATGTCCTCGTCGGGACCGAAGCGTTCGATCAGTTCGTCGTTGACGGCAAGGGCCTCCTGCCAGCGACTGGCCAGGGCCAGGTTGACCGCCTCTTCGGCGGCCTGGATCTTGGATTTTGGGAATTCGCCAACTTCAGCCAAGGCTGCCGTTTCTCCTTATCGAGGATGGCCGCGGTGCGAGTGCCGGTGAGACTTTTCGCGGTTGTCGGGAATCGGTCTTTTGGCGCCTGGTCGGGCCTTCTGGCGCGCCCGCGACCGGTCTCACCCCTGAACTGCGGTGAGCCGCCATATGATACCGACAGGCTGCGCCAACGCCGGTCGCTCTCATGGCCTGCTGAACAGCCGAGGTCCCTTCGTTTCATGCCCTCCAACAACCACAAGCCCGCCGGTGTCCAGGTCCTGGCCGTCGCCAATCAGAAGGGCGGGGTAGGCAAGACGACGACCGCGGTGAACCTGGCCAGCGCCCTCGCCGAGCGGGGCGTTCGGGTGCTGGCAGTTGACCTCGATCCCCAGGGTCATCTCACCGTCAACATGGGCGTTTCCCATCCCGACGATCTGCGGGTCACCGTCTACGACATGCTCTGTGAGCATCAGGTTTCCGCCGCCGACATCCGCCTTCACTCGCCCGGGGTGGGAGTGGACTTTCTACCCGCCAACGTGGAACTGGCCGGCGCCGAACTGCAGCTGGTCACTGAGATTGGTCGGGAGTCGGTGCTGCTGGAAAAGCTGACCCCCATCCTGCCCGACTACGACTACGTGATCATCGACTGTCCGCCGTCCTTGGGGCTGCTCTGCATCAACGCTTTGGTGGCCGCCACCGACGTGGTCATCCCGCTGCAGTGCGAGTACTTCGGCATGAAGGGCATGGAGCAGTTGCAGCGCACCATCGAGCGGGTGCGGGTCAAGCTCAACCCCCGGCTGCGCATCAACGGCATCCTGCCGACGATTCACAAGGGTCGGACGGTG
This sequence comes from Candidatus Dormiibacterota bacterium, assembly GCA_049790415.1. Classification (GTDB taxonomy): domain Bacteria; phylum Chloroflexota; class Dormibacteria; order Aeolococcales; family Bog-877; genus Bog-877. The sequence continues at coordinate 4,874 of JBAQYY010000056.1, forward strand.
CATGCCAACGAGGTCCTCAACGACGTGCAATCCCACTTTGGAAACTTGGTCTATCCCTTCCAGGTGGCGGACAGCATTCGTTTTGCCGAGTGCCCCCTGGCGGGCCAGTCGATCCTCCAGTACGCCAGCGAGTCCGACGGCGCCTCGGCCTACCGGCAGCTGGCCGAGGCGGTGCTCTCCCGGGAGGGAAACTGAGATGGCCTTCAAACGCGCCAGCCTGAGCGGCTCAGCCCAGCTCTTCCAACCCACCAAGGTGGCGGCGCCAGAGCTTTCCGAGGCGCCCTACGAGACCCTGCCCCAGCGTCGTTCGAACGGCTTCCCCATGCTCGAGGACGAGTCGCTAGAGGAGGAGTCCGAGCAAGCGGTGCTGGTCTCGGAGATTCCCAGCATCCCCGCGCCGCACGGACACCTCTATCGGCTCAGCGACGATGAGGTGGAGATTCTCCTCGACGCCCTCCAGCACGCCAAGTTCCCCCACTCCTACCAGCGGCTGCCCAAGCCGGCCATGGACGAGTTCGAGCAGCTGGAGGCCCTGCGCCAGAAGATCGCCGACCAGCGCGAGGTCAGCGGCTGACCGCGGAGATCACCCGACCCCGCCTACAAATCGCCCGGGTGCGGGTCACTGGTACGGCGGAGACCAATTGCTACGTGGTCGCCTGCGCCCGCTCCCAGGAGGCCGTGGTCATCGACCCCGGCGCGGACGCGGCCAAGATCGCTGAGCAATGCCAGGGCCTAACCGTGCGCCACCTTTGCTGCAGCCATGGCCACCGCAACCACGCCACCGCCAAGGAGGAGCTTAAGGCCCAGGTAGGGGGCGAGACCGCCCTCAGTCTGCTCGACGCCAAGGCCTACCTGCGCTCGGCCGACCATTACCTCAACGACGGTGACAAGCTTGCCTTTGGTGACTTCGAACTTGAGGTCATCTCCACGCCGGGACACAGCCCCGGCTCGCTCTGCTTCAAAGTCGGCAACCACCTCTTCACCGGAGACACCCTGCTCAAGGGGAACATCGGCCGGACCGACCTGCCCGACGTGGACGTGCCCCGGCAGCTGGTCTCGGTACTCTCCCGGCTGCTCGCCTTTCCGGAGAACACGGTGATCTACCCGGGACACGGCGGCACCACCACGGTTGGCCAGGAGCGCCGGGAGAACGTGGCGGTGCAGATGCTGAGACAGGTGGGCTGACCATCTCGGCTGGGCTCACCAAATCGGCTCCTAAACTAGCCCCGTGGTAATCGGCAGCCTGGTGCTGACCCTGCACCTGCCGCAGAGCCAGTCCCTCAAGGCCAAGCGCCAGGTGGTGAGCTCCCTGACCCACCGGGTCCGGCGCCAATTCAATGTGGCGGCGGCCGAAGTGGAGAGCCTGGACTCCTGGCAGCTAGCGGTGATCGGCGTCGCCTGCGTCAGCAACGATCGCCGCCACGCCGATGAGATGCTCAACAAGGTGGCTAACTGGGTGGCCGAGGATGGCGGTCGTGGCGAAGCCCTGCTCACCCACCAGGAAATTGAGCTGATCCAGGCGTGAGTCCGCTGATCGGAGTGATCCAGATCGGGATCGACCCGGTCTTCCACTTGGGTCCTCTCACCATCCACTGGTACGGGGTCGGCTACGCGGTGGCCATCCTGGTCGGACTCCAGCTGGCCCTGCCCTACGCCGAGCGCCATGGCATCCCCCGGGGCACGAGCGGATGGATCGCCTTCTGGACGGTCGTCATGGGACTGATCGGAGGCCGACTCTTCTACGACCTCCAGTCCGGCGCCGCCTACTACTTCACCCACCCCCTGGAGACCTTCGCCGTGTGGCAGGGTGGAATGGCTTTCTTCGGTGCCATATTCCTGGGCAGTGCCACCTTGCTCTTCATGGCCTGGCGGGAGCGGGTCAACTTCTGGGTTCTGCTCGACGCCGCCGTCCTCTTCGCCGCCATCGGCCAGCCGATCGGAAGAATCGGCAACATCATCAACGGCGACATCCTGGGATACCCGTCCAACCTACCCTGGGCGACTGCCTACACCAACCCCAACAGCTTCGCCCCTCGGCTGGATGTCGGCTACCAGCCGGCGGCGGCCTACGAGGCGCTGGTGATCTTGCTGGTGCTGGGCATCCTGATCTGGTTGCGACGCCGGGGAGTGGCCGACGGGGTCATCGGGATCACCTACATGGCCCTCTACCCGATCACCCAGATCGGCCTCTTTTTCCTGCGCAATCCGGTCAACGTCCCGGTGATCGCCTTCGGTCTCAAGCAGGCCCAGCTGACCGCCCTCGGCGTTCTCGTGCTCGGGGTCCCGCTCTTGGTCTTGGCCTGGCGGAAGAGCAATCGGCGAGTTCCGGTCCCCAGCGCCGAGTCCAGTAGCGCTTGAGCCAGGAGGCAGCGCCGGGCCTGGCCGACTTCCAGCGCACCCTCCCATTCCAGATGGATCCCTTTCAGGTTGAGGCGATCTCGGCTCTGGAGCGGCATCAGGGCGTTCTGGTCAGCGCCCCGACCTCGAGCGGCAAGACGGTGGTCGCGGAGTGGGCCATCTGGCGCTGTCTCGACGCGGGCGGCTCAGGAAGCGGCGAAAGGGTCCTCTACACCTCGCCCTTGAAGGCGCTTTCCAACCAAAAGTTCGGCGACCTCTGCCAGCGCTACGGCGAGGCCAACGTGGGGCTGGTGACCGGCGAGACCTCGATCCGCCCCTTCGCCAAGGTGGTGGTGATGACCACCGAGATCCTACGCAACTTGGTCTACGACGATCCCCTGTCGCTGGAGCGGGTGTCCTGGGTCATCCTCGACGAGATCCACTACATCGACGAGTACCCCCGGGGAACGGTCTGGGAGGAGGTGATCGTCCAGGCCCCCCAGCACATCAAGTTCATCGGCCTCTCGGCGACCATCACCAACGTCGACGAGGTGGCCGCCTGGATGACCGAGCGCCGGGGCCGGATGGCGGTGGTGGTGCGCCAGGAACGCCCGGTTGAGCTGCGCACCTGGCTGGGCATGCGCAACCGGCTGCTGCCGCTCCTCGACCGCGAGGGTCGGCTCGACCGCACCACCCTGGAACTGGCCCAGCAAGAACGGGGCGGCGACCGCCGCATGGGCGGTGGCCGGCTGGCCTGGGCCTCGGAGAACGACATGCTCCGGATCCTCGATCAGCTGGCTGAGCAGGACATGCTGCCGGCCATCTATTTCATCTTCTCCCGGCGCGGCTGTCGGGAGGCGATGGCCCGCTGCAGCACCCATCGCATCGACTTCACCTCACTGCAGCAGAAGTTCGAGATCGACGAGGTCCTGGCCGAGCGGCTGGCCCAGGTGGAGGACCCCGAGGAGGCCGAGCTCTACGTGCGCTCTCTCTCGATGGATCTGCTCCGGCGGGGGATCGCCATGCACCACGCCGGGCTCCTCCCCTACGTCAAAGAGACGATTGAGGCGCTCTTCCAGCAGGGCCTGCTCAAAGTTGTCTTCGCCACCGAGACTTTGGCCTTGGGGCTCAACATGCCGGCACGGGCCTGCGTCATCTCCACCTTCACCAAGTTCGACGGCCAGGGCTTCGCCGCCCTGCGCAGTGGTCAGCTCGCCCAGCTGCTGGGCCGCGCCGGCCGGCGGGGGATTGACTCCATCGGCCACGGGGTCATCCTGCGCGACCCCGAGGTCGATCTCGGGGTGATCTGCGAGACCCTGCTCGGCAACGACATGGCGGTGGAGTCCAAGTTCGCGCCCACCTACAACATGACCCTCAACCTGCTCCGCCGGCACACCCCGGCGGAGGCCGAGGAACTGCTCGAGCAGTCCTTCGGCCAGTACCAGAGGATCCGGGCCCTGGACAACCTCCGCGAGCGCCGGCCCAACCTCGAGTCCCGCCTGGAGGACCTGCGCCAGCGCCGCTTCCGCCACCCCAGGGTGGCCTGTACCGAGCGGACCCTGAGCCAGTTTCTAGGCGCTCGGCAAGGCTTGGATGCGGCCCGCGAGGAATCGCGTCAGCTCCGTCGTCGCCACTTCCGAGATCGCCGTCGGGGCCGCTTCGGTGAAGGCACCCAGGATCCCGGAGGACGGCTGGAGCGACTGCGTCGGGTGATCCGCCAGGAGGAGCGGCGACTCTCCAGCTCCCCCTGTCCCACCTGCCCCATCCTCGCCGACCACCAAGCCTGCCGCCGTGAGATCGGCGAGATCGAGGCAGGCTTGGCAGGCGCGGAGGTCGAGGCCAAGGCTCGCGAGCACGAGTACCGGAGCCAGCTGCAGGCGTATCGCGCGGTCCTGGCCCAGCTCGGCTACCTGAGCCAGGACCGTCCCACCAAGCTCGGACTTCTCGCCGCCGCCGTGTACGGGGAGAACACCCTCTTGGTGTCCCAGGCGGTTGCCGAGGGCTGGTTGGACCAGATGTCCGCCGCTGAGATCTGCGCAACTCTGGTGATGCTGGCCGCCGAAGACCGCAACCCGGACCGACCCAGCGGCAAGCGACGGATGCCTACGGCGGCGCTGGAGAAGTTGGCCAGACGCCTGCGTCAAGCCCAGCGCGACCTCAGCGAAACCGAGGCGGAGCGGGGGCTTTCCGAGAGCCGGAGCCCTTCACTGGATTACGTCGAATATGTCTACAACTGGGCTCGCGGCGTACCCCTGACCGAGCTCCAGCCCCCGCTGGGCGTGGATCCCGGAGACGCCCTCCGCGCCACCAAGTCGGCCTATGCCCTGGCTCGGCAGTTGGAGCAGGGATTGTCTGGCTGGCCCCTCCAGGGGGCAGTCAGCAAGGCCCGCCAGAGCCTCGAGCGCGACCTGGTACGAAGACTTTGACCGACGCGGAGAACCTTAGGGGGCGGGTTCGGCCAGGGGGCGGGAACGGCCCGCGGGCAAAGGGCCGCGCTTCCAGGGGGTCCCCAGCCAGCCCAGCAGGACAAAGTCGAAGCCGAGATAGCCGGCCACCCGCCAGGCGAGGATGAGCAAGAGCTCCAAGAAGAGAAGGACGGGGTTGATGCTGACCGCGCCGGCCATCATGTAGTTCATGTTCATGAACGCGCCGCTGAAGGCCGCGATGCCGGTGAACACACCAAGGATCAAACCGAGACCGCAGGCAAGCTCACCGAAAGTCACCACGTAGGACCAGGTCGCAACGTGGGGTAACACGACGTCTTTGAGCAGACTGGCGTACCAGCCCTGCACGTTGGCGTGCGCTCCGCTCGACTGGCCGATGGACCCGCCCACAAATCCCTTGAGTGCGGTCCCCGCCCCGGGGCCAATCCAACCAGGACCCTGGATCTTGTCGACGGCGGCGGTCAGCCATTGCCAGCCGACGTAGACGCGCACGATCAGCCAGAGCCAGCTCAGGCGGATGTCGCCGAAGAGAAATTTCGCAAACTTAGGCTCAGGTATCTGAGTCGAGGCGCCGCCGCGGCCCAGCATCTGGGAAAACATTCCGGCCATCAGTGCGCACGCCTAAGATTCTTCACTTGGCTGATGATGGCGCTCCGTGCAGCGCCCTGTCGGTACGCCGCCGTACCGGCTCTCCGGAGCGGCGGGAGCAAGCTAGCGCCTGCTCAGCGCTCCTCGGGGACGATCGACTCGGGTACGCCAACGACTCGATAAGGCAGGTCGCTGATATCGAAATAGCGCACCGGTTTACGCATTCTTTTGGCGATCCCCACCTGAACCTTCAAACCCAGGGACAGCGACCCAAAAACCCACACCTCCTCGCAGCGCGCGATCAGGTTGTTCATGGCTTCGCGCACCAGCTCCTTAGGCACGGTGTGGAGCAGGTAATAGTCGAACATCATGAAAGGGGTGATTGGAACGCGGCCCTCATCAAGGACGAACTTGGTCAGCTGCTGACGCCAAAAGAAGCTGCGGTTGCTCATGGCCACGTAGACCAAGGCCTTGGGACGGCGCAGCGTACGTTCCGCCTGCTCCGCCGGACTGGCCCGCGGGGTGGGCGTGAAGATGAGCTCCAGGATGTCGTCGGCGGAGCGCTCGGTCGCCAACTGAGGCTCGGTGGAAACCTCTCCCTCCGGGGTCGCCCGACCCGCCCGGACAGGAGGCTCCCCCCCGGGAGTGGGCGCGCTCGGCGCACCAGCTACAT
>JBAQYY010000057.1:0-9888 GCA_049790415.1 Candidatus Dormiibacterota bacterium
GTAACATTTCCGTTCCGCCACCTGTGAAGTTCACCGTATGTCCGCGCTTGCCTGGAGAACTTTAGCCCATGCCCCAACTTCGTGCTGCCTTGCCTGCTGCGCCCTCACGCCTCAGCTACGGGACGATTCCCGAGATGCTCGAGGTGGGCAACCTGATCGAGACCCAGCTGAATTCCTTCCGCTGGTTCGTGGAGGCAGGTCTGCGCGAACTCTTCGACGAGATCAACCCGATCACCGACTACACCGGCAAGAACTACGAGCTTCGCTTCCTCGACTACAGCTTCGGTGAGCCCAAGTTCGATCAGGAGGAGTGCCGCAACCGCGACATGACCTTCGCGGCGCCGCTGCGGATCATGACCCGGCTCCACATCAAGACCGGTGAGAACGCCGGGGAAATCAAGGAGTCGGAGGTCTACCTGGGCGACTTCCCGATGATGACCGAGCAGGGCACCTTCCTGGTCAACGGCACCGAGCGGGTGGTGGTCAGCCAGCTGGTCCGCTCGCCGGGGGTGTACTTCACCGCCGGTCCCGAGCACCCGGTCACCGGGCGGCCGCTCTATGCGGTCAAGTTCATCCCCAACCGGGGCGCCTGGCTGGAAATCGAGACTTCCAACAAGGACGTGCTGACGGCCAAGATCGACCGCAAGCGCAAGTTCCAGGCGACTACCTTGATCCGGGCCCTGGGCTATCCCAGCGACGACGACATCCGCCACTTCTTCCAGGATGTCGACGTCGACCCCGAGCACAAGTACGTGGACGCCACCCTGGAGAAGGACCCTAGTCACGACGTCAACGAGGCCCTGATCGAGCTCTACCGCAAGATCCGGCCCGGTGATCCGCCTACGGTGGAGAACGCCCGCAACCTGCTCCAGGCGCTCTTCTTCAACCCCCGTCGTTTCGACCTGGGCCGGGTCGGCCGCTTCAAGCTTGACAAGCGCCTGGGAATCCCCGAGGCGGAGGCCCGCCGCCGCGCCGAGGAGCGCGAGCTACGGGTGCTCGCCCACGAGGACTTCATCAACATCATGCGGCGCCTGATCCAGCTCAACAACGGCCAGGGCGAGCCCGACGACATCGACCATCTGGGCAATCGTCGGGTACGCGCGGTCGGCGAGCTACTCCAGAACCAGTTCCGGACCGGGCTGCTGCGGATGGAGCGGATCATCAAAGAGCGGATGACCATCTGCGACGCCACCACGGTGACGGCGGCCTCCTTGATCAACGCCCGGCCAGTGGTGGCGGCAATCAAGGAGTTCTTCGGCTCCAGCCAGCTGTCCCAGTTCATGGACCAGACCAACCCTCTCTCCGAGCTCACCCACAAGCGCCGGCTCTCGGCCTTGGGCCCGGGTGGACTCTCCCGGGAGCGGGCCGGGATGGTGGTGCGCGACGTTCACCACAGCCACTACGGCCGCATCTGTCCGATCGAGACCCCTGAGGGTCCCAACATCGGGCTCATGGGGTCGCTGGCCACCTTTGCCCGGGTCAACGACTTTGGCTTCATCGAGACCCCCTTCCGTCGCGTCTACCGGAATCTGGACGTCGCCTCCGACAAGACCCTGCTCGAAGGTCGCGTCCTCGAAGGGGCTGCCGCCGGAGTCGCCTCGGGGACCAGGCTGGATGCCGCCGCGGTCAAGAAGCTGGAGAAGAGCAAGGTCGAGCGGGTCGAGATCCGCCCCTGGGTGAGCACCGAGATTCAGTTCCTATCTGCCGATGAGGAGGACAAGTACACCGTCGCCCAGGCCAACGCCCCGGTCTCGGCGGAGGGCGACTTCCTCGTCTCGCACACCCCGGCCCGCACCCGACACACCTTCAAGGACGTGCCGGTGGGCGAGGTCGACTGGGTCGACGTCTCGCCCAAGCAGACGGTCTCGGTGGCGACGGCGATGATTCCTTTCCTCGAGCACGACGATGCCAACCGGGCCCTGATGGGATCCAACATGCAGCGCCAGGCGGTGCCCCTGATCACCACCGACTCGCCGGTGGTGGGCACCGGGATGGAGGTCTACGCCGCCAAGGACAGCGGTGAGCTGATCGTGGCCAAGACCGCCGGCACGGTGGTCGGAGTCAACGTTCCCATCAAGGACGTCAACTCGGATTCCGTGCAGATCGTGCGCAGCGGCCAGGACAGCGGGCTGGGCATTCTCTTCAAGCCCGACGGCAAGGGCCCAGAGGTCTGGTACGGCGTGCACAAGTTCGTGCGCAGTAACCAGGGAACCTGCCTCAGTCAGCGCATCGTGGTCAGCCCGGGTGACCATGTCGAGGCCGGGACGGTGCTCGCCGACGGGCCCTCCACCGACCGAGGCGAACTCGCCCTGGGCCAGAACGTCCTGGTCGCCTTCATGCCCTGGGAGGGCTACAACTACGAGGACGCCATCCTCATCAGCGAGTCGGTGGTGCGCGAGGACAAGTACACCTCGATCCACATCGAGGAGTTCGAGGTCGAGGTTCGCGAGACCAAGCTCGGTCCCGAGGAGGTAACTCGCGAGCTCCCCAACGTGGGCGAGGAGAGTCTGCGCAACCTGGACGAGCGGGGCATTGTCTACGTCGGAGCCGAGGTGGCCCCGGGCGACATCCTGGTCGGCAAGACGACCCCCAAGGGTGAGTCCGAGCTGTCCGCCGAAGAGCGCCTGCTGCGGGCCATCTTCGGGGAGAAGGCCAAGGAGGTTCGCGACAGCTCGCTGCGCGTCCCCCACGGCGAGCGCGGCGTGGTCGTCGACGTCAAGCAGTTCAGCCGCTCCAACAAGGACGAGCTGCCCGCCGGGGTCAACGAGTTGATCCGCATCTACGTGGCCCAGAAGCGCAAGATCAGCCAGGGCGACAAGATGGCCGGGCGGCACGGCAACAAGGGCGTCATCGCCCGCATTCTGCCCATCGAAGACCTGCCTTTCTTGCCCGACGGGACCCCGGTTGAGATCGTGCTCAATCCGCTCGGGGTGCCGAGCCGGATGAACCTGGGCCAGGTTCTGGAGACCCACCTGGGCTGGGCCGCGGAGGCGCTGGGCATCAAGGTCGCCACTCCCGTCTTCGATGGCGCCTCCGAGGCGCAGATCGAGGATGAGCTGGAGCGGGCGGGCCTGCCCAGAGATGGCAAGGTGATGCTCCGCGACGGGCGCTCGGGGGAGGCCTTCGACCAGCCGATCACGGTCGGAATCATCTACATGATGAAGCTGGCTCACCTGGTCGAGGACAAGATCCATGCCCGCAGCACCGGTCCCTACAGCCTGGTCACCCAGCAGCCGCTGGGCGGCAAGGCGCAGTTCGGCGGCCAGCGCTTCGGTGAGATGGAGGTGTGGGCGCTCGAGGCTTACGGCGCCAGCCACATCCTGCAGGAGATCCTGACCATCAAGTCAGACGACATCGTGGGCCGCGTCAAGGCCTACGAGGCGATCGTTAAAGGTGACAACACCCTGGACGCGGGGATCCCGGAATCGTTCCGGGTCCTGGTCAAGGAGTTGGAGGGTCTCGCCCTCGGCGTGGAGATCATGTCCGAGAACGAGGAGCAGATCGTGTTCACGGAGGATGACATGCCCGATATGCCACTGGGCCTGGGGATCAACCTGGAACGCGACGAGCGCGACGACGCCGAGGACATCAGTAGGTAGGCGTGACCCTCATTCCGATGCTTTCATCCGGGCCCGGAGGGGCCCACCACCCGACCCCCACCCACCCCTTCGCCAGGAGGCGGACAAGCATTGCTCAAGCTTGAGAATTTCGATGCCCTGAAGCTCTCCCTCGCCAGCCCGGAGATGATCCTCTCCTGGTCCCACGGCGAGGTGACCAAGCCCGAGACCATTAACTACCGCACCCTGCGGCCGGAGAGGGACGGGCTTTTCTGCGAGAAGATCTTTGGTCCCACCAAGGACTGGGAATGCCACTGCGGCAAGTACAAGCGCTACCGCTACAAGGGCATCATCTGCGACAAGTGCGGCGTCGAGGTTACCCGCAGCAAGGTGCGCCGGGAGCGCATGGGCCATATTCGCCTGGCCAGCCCGGTCTCCCATGTCTGGTACTTCAAGGGCATCCCCAGCCGGCTCGGGCTCCTGCTCGACATGTCGCCCCGCAACCTGGAGAAGGTCCTCTACTTCGCCAACTACATCGTCACCCGCATCGACGAGGACGCCCGCGCCAAGGAGCTGGAGGGTCTCGACCCCGAGCGCAGCGAGCGGATCAAGGAGTTGCGCCAGGCATCGAGCCAGCAGTCTGAGGAGCGGATCTCGAGTATCGGCGAGCGGATCGCCGAACTGGAGGCTGCCAGCCAGATCGAGCTGACCGCGCTCGAGGAAGCGGCCGATGCTCGCCGCCAGGAGCTGGAGAAGTCTGCCGAGCAGCTGGCGGGGCGGATCGAGGCCGCCCTGGGACGCAAGGCCCCCACCGACTTCGTGGTCAAGGATGGCAGTGAGAAGTTGCTGGTGGCCAAGAAGGGCACCCCCCTCACCGAAGAGCACCAAGAGCAGCTCAAGGAGCTGGTCGCTAGCCGGCTAGGCGAGATCTCGGCCACCTCCGACGCCCTCATCGCCGAGGCCCGGGAGCGCGCTGGGTCGGAGGTCGCCGCCGCCCGCGCCGAGCTGGCCGAACTGCAGCAGGGCGGGGGCAGCGCCGGTGACGAGGAGCTCAGCGCCCTGCGCACCGAGCTCGAGGACACCCGGACCAAGCTGGAGGCGCTGACGGTTCGCCAGCTCCTCAGCGATAGCGAGTACCGCGAGTACATCGAGAAGTTCCCCAAGGCCTTCCATGCCGCCATGGGCGCGGCCGCGGTCAAAGAGATGCTGGAGAGCCTCGACCTCAGCGCCGAAGCCACCCATCTCCGCGAGGAGCTGCTCTCCACCAGCGGCCAGCGCAAGCAGAAGGCGATCAAGCGACTACGCGTCGTGGAAGCCTTCCGCTCCAGCGAAACCGCCCCCACCTGGATGATCCTCGAGGTCCTGCCGGTGATTCCCCCCGAGTTGCGCCCGATGGTCCAGCTCGATGGTGGCCGCTTCGCCACCTCCGACCTCAACGACCTCTATCGGCGGGTGATCAACCGCAACAACCGGCTCAAGAGACTGCTCGAGCTGGGCGCCCCCGAGATCATCGTTCGCAACGAGAAGCGGATGCTCCAGGAGGCGGTCGACGCCCTCATCGACAACGGCCGCCGGGGTCGGGCCATCACCGGCACCGGCAACCGCAAGCTGAAGTCGCTCAGCGACATGCTCAAAGGTAAGCAGGGACGATTCCGTCAGAACCTGCTTGGCAAGCGGGTCGACTACAGCGGTCGTTCCGTGATCGTGGTCGGCCCCGAACTCAAGCTCAACCAGTGCGGTCTGCCCAAGCGGATGGCCCTCGAGCTCTTCAAGCCCTTTGTCATGCGCGAGCTGGTGGAGAAGGGGTTCACCCAGAACATCAAGAGTGCCAAGCGCATGGTCGAGCGGGCCCGCCCCGAGGTTTGGGACGTGCTCGACGAGGTCATCCAGGATCACCCGGTGCTGCTCAACCGGGCCCCCACCCTGCACCGTCTGGGCATCCAGGCCTTCATGCCGGTTCTGGTCGAAGGATCAGCGATTCAGATTCATCCGCTCGTCTGCACCGCCTTCAACGCCGACTTCGACGGCGACCAGATGGCGGTCCATGTGCCCCTCTTCAGCGGGGCCATCGCCGAAGCCAAGAACCTGATGATGTCCTCCAACAACATCCTCTCCGCCAGCGATGGCAATCCCGTCGTGGCTCCCACCCAGGACATGGTTCTGGGGTCTTACTGGCTGACCATGCTGCGCACGCCCTTGGAGGTCAAGGACCCCCAGAAGCTGCGCCGCTACAGCTCTCCCGAGGAGGCGCTCCTCGCCTACGACACCGGGGTCGTGGAAGCTCACGAGCCGATCCAGGTGCGGGTACCTCGGCAGGTGCTCGAGTCCGTCCCGGAGGGCGAAGACGGCAGCGCGCCGGTGGCACTGGTGACCACCCCCGGACGGGTCATCTTCAATGAGGTGCTGCCTCTGGGCCGGGAGGTCCGCGAAGGGGCCGAAGGCAAGGCGATGGTCTTCCAGAACCAGGTCTTCGACCGCAAGGAGTTGCGGGCGCTGGTGGCGGACTGCTTCCGCCTTTACGGCAACCAGGTGACCGCCGAGATGGTCAACGACATCAAGCGCCTGGGCTTCGACTATGCCACCAGGTCGGGCGTCACCCTCTCGGCCATGGACATCAAGACTCCACCCGAGAAGGCGGAGATCATCGCCGGCGCCGACAAGGCGGTCGACGAGGTGGGCATGCAGCACCGGCGCGGTCTGATTACCGAGGACGAGCGCTACGCCAAGACGGTGGAGATCTGGACCCAGGCGACGGAGTCGGTGACCCAGGCCACCATGGCCCATTTCGATCCCCTCAGCTCGGTGCTGATGATGTCCCAGTCGGGGGCCCGTGGCACCTACCAGCAGATCCGCCAATTGGCCGGAATGCGCGGCCTGATGGCCGATCCCACCGGGCGAATCATCGACATGCCGATCAAGGCCAACTTCTCGGAGGGCCTCGAGGTCCTGGAGTACTTCATCTCCACCCACGGCGCCCGCAAGGGTCTAGCCGATACCGCGTTGCGGACCGCCGACTCCGGGTACCTGACCCGTCGGCTGGTCGACGTGGCCCAGGACGTGATCGTCCGCGAGGAGGACTGCGGCACCACCGGGGGCATCTGGCTCTCCGACCTTAGTGCCGAGGGGGAGCCCTTCATGGAGCGCCTGGCGGGTCGGATCACCGCCGCCGACGTGGTTGCTCCCGATGGCACCACGGTGCTGGGATCGGGAGAGGAGATCACCGATTCCCTGGCCCGCCAGATCGCGGGACTCCAGGTGCCCCGGGTGCGGGTGCGCAGCGTGCTCACCTGCAGCGCCAAGAGCGGGGTCTGCCGCTACTGCTACGGACGCAACCTGGCCACCGGCAGGCTGGTTGAGATTGGCGAGGCGGTGGGGGTTATCGCGGCTCAGTCCATCGGCGAGCCGGGAACTCAGCTGACTATGCGTACCTTCCACACCGGTGGGGTGGCCGGTCTCGACATCACCCAGGGTCTGCCCCGGGTGGAGGAGCTGTTCGAAGCCCGCATTCCCAAGGGCAAGGCTATCCTGGCCGAATCGGCGGGCCGGGTCGAGGTGATCCGTGGTGACGCTGGCCGCAAGGTGCGGGTGGTCAGCCACGAGGAGTTCGACGTCACGCATCCGGTCGAGAAGGGGATGTCGCTGGATGCGGAAGTCACCGAGGGCGCGGTGGTGACTGAGGGCCAGCTGCTGGCCCGGGCCAGCAAGGACGGCCAGCTGGCCACTCTCAACGCCCGCATCGGCGGCCGGGTGACCCACGTCAAGGTGGGTCGCGCCGGTGGTGAGATCCGGATCCGCGCCCTCGATGAGGAGGTCAAGGAATATCCGATTCCCCACGGAGCCCAGATGCGGGTCGGGGATGACGACGAGGTCCGGGCTGGCGACGCCCTGACCGTGGGCTCGATCAGCCCCCAGGAGTTGCTCTACATCTCCGGTAGGGAGGCGGTTCAGGACTACCTGGTCCGCGAGGTCCAGCGCGTCTATCGCTCCCAGGGCGTGGACATCAACGACAAGCACATCGAGGTCATCGTCCGACAGATGATGCGCAAGGTGCGGGTCGAGTCCGGTGGCGACACCGAGCTGCTCCCCGGCGAGATCATCTCTCAATGGGAGTACGACGAGGCTAACGCCCAGGTGCTGGCCGAGGGTGGCGAGCCGGCGATTGCCGCCACCGTGCTGCTGGGCCTGATCAAGGCGGCGCTCAACACCGCCAGCTGGCTCTCCGCCGCCTCCTTCCAGGAGACGACCCGGGTGCTGACTGAGGCGGCCATCTCCGGCAAGGTCGACCGGCTCCGTGGCCTCAAAGAGAACGTGATCATCGGCAAGCTCATCCCGGCGGGGACTGGGCTCGACTACTACCGCAAGCTCCGCGAGGAGGCGGTGCGCTACCTGGAGGAGGGCAAGGCTCTGGCCGAGGCGGCGGTACCTGAGGACGGCATTCTCAGCGACGAGTTCGAGGATGCCGAGGTGGTGCTGCCGGCGCTCGACCAGGTCATCGACTGAGAGCGGGCCCACCCGGGCCCGCGCCTCGGCCGCGCCCAGACAGCAGCCGGGCCAAGCCGTTGTCGCGGCTGCTGGTAATGAGCACCGAATCGGCCGACTGGTGATACCGTCGGCCCGGTGAGCGTGGAAGCCGAAGCTCCTTCGAAGCGGATGGAGCTAGCCCGACTGGTCGGGGAGGACGCCGCCGCCACCACCTATCGGGCCTTCAGGTGGCAGGTCACCGGCGTCGCTGTCTGGGTCTTCGCTTTGGCAGTCCTGGTTGCGGTGGCGGAGTTGGGCGCCCCGGCGCCTGGGTACCTCGCCCTGCTTCTGGCGCTCGTCTTTGTAGGCGTGGAGGTTCGAGCGATTCACCTCTATTTTCAGGGGGGACGGGTGGCGAGTGGGTATCTCTCCCAGGCCGCCGGCGTGCCGATTCGGGTGCGAGGGTTCTCGTTGCAGCCCCGGTCCTGGCAGAAGCAGATCGCGAAGTCGACCGCTCAGCACACCGAGCTAGGGCCGACCGGCTAGAGGGGCACCCGACGGCTACGGGCACAGAGTCAGGTCGGTCAGCGCGGGCCACTCGGGCACGCACGCCAACCCACGTTGCACCTTCGAAGGATGGTTCCCGGCTCGGCAAGGAGCTGTCGATTCACTCGTTCGAGCAGTACACCAACGTCAAGCCGGCCATAATCTCGCTGGACTGAGCCTGATGCGCCGTGCTCGGAAGTGGCGCTGGAGCTGTCCCCAGCCCGGCCTTCCGAGAACGGTTCAAGTTTGACAGTCCCCTGATCTGGCGATAGACTAAGAGTTCGCGCCTCCGGAGGGGCGTCTGCTTGTCCGCGCTTGGCCGTGACCCCGGAGCGGCCGATGTTCCCATAGGTCAAATTCAACTTGCCCACCATCCAGCAGTTGGTCCGCAAAGGTCGCCAACCGGTGACCAAGAAGACCAAGTCGCCTGCGCTCAAGGGATCGCCCCAACGGCGTGGAGTATGCGTGCGCGTGTTCACCACCACCCCCAAGAAGCCGAACTCGGCGCTACGCAAGGTGGCCCGAGTTCGTTTGACCACCAAGACCGAGGTCACCGCCTACATCCCGGGGATCGGACACAACCTTCAGGAGCACTCGGTGGTTCTGGTTCGCGGGGGCAAGGTCAAGGACCTTCCTGGAGTTCGCTACCACATCGTCCGCGGGGCCCTGGACACCGCCGGTACCCGGGCTCGAAAGCAGGCGCGGAGCAAGTACGGGGCCAAGCGCGAGAAGTCGGCCAAGGCCTCCTGATATGCCACGCCGTCAGCGGGTCTCCCGCCGGATCATCGTCGCCGATCCTCAGTTCCACAGCGAGGGGCTGGCCAAGTTCATCAATTCGGTGATGCTCAATGGCAAGCGTTCCACGGCCGAGAGCATCGTTTACGACGCTTTGGGAAGGATCTCCAAGAGCCAGCGCCGGGAGCCGCTGGAGGTCTTCGACCAGGCCATGCGCAACGTCACGCCGATCATCGAGGTCAAGCCCAAGCGCGTGGGCGGTGCCACCTACCAGGTTCCGGTTGAGATCCGCCACGATCGGCGTCTGGCTCTGGCCCGGCGCTGGATCATCCGGGGCGCCCGGTCCCGCCACGGGCGGAGCATGGCCGACAAGCTGGCCGCCGAGCTGATGGACGCCAGCAACGGCATGGGCCAGGCGGTCAAGCGCAAGGAAGACACCCACAAGATGGCCGAGTCGAACAAAGCCTTCTCCCACTTCCGCTACTGATGGGCGCGCAAATTTCGGTCGCCCCCAGCGGGGCCGCCGCCAAGGGCCGCCGGGTTCCCCTGAGCCAGGTTCGGAACATCGGGATCATGGCCCACATCGACG
>JBAQYY010000058.1:0-8338 GCA_049790415.1 Candidatus Dormiibacterota bacterium
CTAGCCCAGATCGCGGCCGGAGGCTTGGTGGCGACCCTGCAAGCGCCCGAGGGTCTCCAGGATCTGCACTTGGCGCTGGGCTCAGCTACCTGGGCTACGGTGGTGGTCCTGGCCGCCATTGGCTGGCTCAGTGCCGCCGACAGCAAGGCGGCGGCCACCACCGAACCCTCTGAGCGTGGTTTACTCGGGGGAGTCGCTTCGACGTCGCCGCGGGCGCAGTCAGGAATGGGAGATCGTTGATGCATCGCAAGGAAGCCCGATCGAACATGCGCTTCGGACTTCTGCTCACCGCCCTGGGGATTGCCATGCTCTCCCTGGGCTTCATCTGGGCCACCGTGTATCTGAGCGCCGCCCATGTCAAATGAGGAGCCCCGTACCGAAACTCCCGTGAATCCCGCCGGAGATGCCGTCCATCTGCCTGGACCGAGCTTCTGGCCCATCCTCCTGGCGATCGGAATCGCGATGTCCCTGATCGGAGTCATCACCAAGATCGAGGTGGTGGTGGTCGGTCTGGTGCTTACCTTGGTCTCGCTGTTCGGCTGGGTCCGTGAGGCGAGGCACGAATACCGCTCGCTTCCCTAGTCAACCTGGAGCTGCTGGGCAGCTGTCCAGTTGCCGCTAGTCGGTTCGCTCCTTCTAGCGACGTCCGGCCCGGGGGACGGGTTTGGAATCGGCGTCGTGATCTTGGCGGTCGGTTTGCTCATGGCCGCCGGTGCGGGGCTCAGCCTGCGCAGCATCTGGGGGCGGGCTCGAGCGGCTGAGCCCTTGCAGCGCCAGGGTCCCATTGCCGAGGAGGGACGGCCTCTCCGCTCCCCGGGTCTGGGCGAGCTCTCGGGCTGGTTCAGGGTCCTCGTCAGCTTCGACTTTGGTTGTCTCGCCTTGGTCGCCCTGGTGCTGATCTTTGCCGGCCTGGCGGTCATATTCCGCTCCCTTTAGATGAAGCTGGCCGGTCTGCCGGGCTAGAGCGACGCTTCGTTCCGGAACTCAGGCACGGCTCGACTAAGGTAGCCAGCCATGAGCATTCGAGAGCCGCGTCTGATTCTCATCTGTGGACTGCCGGGGTCGGGCAAGTCGACGCTTGCCAAGGCGCTGGCCGCAGAGTTGAGGGCGATACGGCTCTGCGGTGACGAGTGGATGGCGCAGCTGGGGATCGACCTCCACGCTGAGGACGAGCGTGAGCGGATCGAGGTCCTCTTCTGGCACGTCGCCCAGGAGCTACTGCGCTTGGGGCACCGGGTGATCCTGGAATCTGGGTTCTGGTTGCGCTCTGACCGAGACGAGAAACGGTTGGGTGCGCGAGAACGGGGGGTGCCAGTCGAATTGCGGTACATTGCCGTGCCCTTCGAGGAACTTTGTCAGCGGGTGGCAAGCCGAAATCAGGTCGGCGGTTGGGCAGTTGTCCCGATCAAGCGCGAGTTAATGGAGCGGTGGGCGACCTACTTCCAGGCCCCGGGCCCGGAGGAGATTGCTCTCTTTGACCCTCCACGCGAAGCACCTTCTTAGCCTCGACAGCGCCCGGGCTCAGCGGAGGCGCCTGAGGGCGACAACCGACGATCCCCGCAGTTCATCATTGCCGACCACCGGCCTTCAGGCGGTATGGAGCCTCGGCCCGAGCCACGATTACAGTTGTGGGATCAGCCGAAAGTGGTCTGGGGGATCACCAGATGAGATGGCCACGAAAAATGCGGCGCCCTGCCCAGCGCGGAGCCGACCCAGGTGCACGAGTCAGGAGGCAGGTGACTCTGCGTAACGAGACACGGGGCGTTGACACCCGTCATCTCTGCGCCTATCTCGACGATGAGGGTAATCTGCACATCGACGGACATGATCTGGGCCCTGCAACGGCCGTGGTGAGCGACGATGGTGAGTACGAGTGGTTTCGCACGATAAGCAACGAGGACCTGCCCCAGCTCCGCAGCCTACTTGGTGAGCACGCTGACACAAACCTGCTCGACGTTCTCGAGCAGAAGTGGACCGGGGTGAGATCGTACGACCTCGAGAAGCTGCTCCGAGACAGTGGGATTAAGGTTGGGCTCTTCGTTGCCTGAGGGCCGAACCAAAAGCTAGCCCCCGATGTGTGCTCCGTACGGTTGCGACACCCGACCACAATCACTGGTGGGCTAGCTAAGTAGAAGCGCGACGCGTTGGTCCTCTCGAGCTTCGCTGTCGCGGGTGGCGACGCAACCTGTTTAGCTATTCGGGATCTCGCACCTTAGCGGCGGTTTTTGGGAGGACCGGCACTACTTCGTTGGCCGCAGACCTACCGGAGCTCATCGTCGCGGACCACCGTGCCTGGCGCAAGTGGCTGGCCGCCCACCATTCCGACGCGGTTGGGGTCTGGCTGGTATTGGCCAAGAAGGGGATTTCCCAGCCGACCAGTCTGACCTATGACCAAGCTCTCGACGAGGCCCTGTGCCAAGGTTGGATCGACGGCCAGGTCGGGCGCCGTGACGAAGCCACCTACCGGCAGCGGTTCACTCCCCGAAGAGCCCGCAGCCGCTGGTCCCAAAGTAATGTCGCGCGGGTCGAGCGCCTCGGGCAGGAGGGCCGGATGCTTCCCCAGGGGATGGCCGCGGTGGAGCGGTCCAAAGCGGATGGGACCTGGGAGTCGGCCTATGCGGGGCAGGCCACCATGCAAGTGCCGACCGATCTGGCCGCTGCCCTCGACAGCTCTCCTGAGGCCAAGGCCTTCTTCGAGGTTCTGAGCAGCCAGAACCGCTACGCGATCCTCTATAGGGTCGGTGCCGCTCGGACGGCCCCGACCAGGACGCACCGGATCGAAGCTTTCGTGGCGATGCTGGCCCGGGGCGAGACTGTTCACCCACTGAGGCGAGCCCCCTAGTCCAGACCCACTTGGCGCCGGTACCATAAGCGCCGGTGAAGCTGGCGATCTTGGTTCGACGCCGTTTCGAGGTGCTCCTGGGCGCCTGCTTCCTGGGCTTCGCCTTCGTAGCCGTGGTCTGGTGCCTGATGCTCCTGCTCAAGGCCATCGACCCCGTCACCTTCCACTTCAACCTGCTCCTGGACATCCTGCCTTGGTTAACCCCAGTTGTGATCGTAGGAGTTCTCTTTGGTCCCCTCTACTGGAAGGTCGCCGGCTTGCTGGCGCCGCCCCACGGGGGGCTCCAGCGCCTGGCCGAAGCGCGTTACCAACTCGTGGTGGGCGCCTTCTTCTACTTACTCGCCTACACCCTGGTCCTCTGGTTGGCAATGAATGTGCTGCGCATCTGGGACGTCTCCGACTTCCACTTCAATCCCTTGGTGGACTGGATTCCCGCTGTCGTTCCTCCCTGGCTCGGCTGGGCCGTTGCGGCTCCTTTGGCCTGGAAGACGTTGGCTGCCTTCGACATGCGCCAACCGGGCCGAAATTGGAGCGGGCCGGACCGCTCCGTGGTGGCGGCCGTCTTCGTCTTCAGTGCTGCTCTGCTCACCGGCGGTGGCCTGCTCCTCAACGAGGGCGTGTATGCGGTGACCCAGGGGCTGTCGCCCGCGGTCGCGCAGAACCTGATCGCCCTCGGCGTCGTCGTCCTGGCCGGGGGCGGTCTTTCCTTTGCCGCCCTGCTGGCGATCCTCTGGCGGGGCTGGCGTCCCAGCCTGGACCTGCCCACGCGAAGCAATTCGTTAGATCGCTTTCGAGCCGTTCGAGGCCGCCTGCTAGCGCAGGGTTTTGTGCTCGCCAGTCTGGCCCTTGGGTTGACCGCGCTCTTGATGGCCGCCTTTCAGGGCATGGACCCGGTGGACTTCCACTTCTACCTGGCTCTGGACATGTGGAGCGTGGGGGCGCCTCTCTTCCTAGGCTGGATGCTGGTCGGAGCCGCCAGTCAAGCGATTCCCGCCTGGCTGGCGCGGCGCGACCCGGCCCACTACTCGGTTGGAGCCGGTACCTCGCCGGGCCCCACTGGCCCCGCTTCGGTGGAGGAGAGCTGGGGGTATTCCGAGTCAAGCCTGACCAGGACTGGCTCCCGCGCCTGACCGGCGGCTCCAGCCGACGCGCCGGGGCAGTGCCCCCGGCTCCCTCGCTGTCCCGGCAAACCTGGACCTGGATGCATCCCTAGCGCGCTTCAGCCGCCACGGCGATGACCTGATGGATCGCTGGGACGGGACCAGCTTTCTCCGCCCGTTTCGAATCCACGGCCGGGTCGGGGCGGTGCGCTTGCGTCGACTCCCCGGGCCCCAACTCCGCCTGCAGGTGGAGACCGATTTGGGACCGTCGGCCAAGGAGCTGCCTCGCCGACTGCAGTCGATGTTTGTCGACGAGCAGGCGGCTCTTTTGGAGCTGGCGGCTCGGGACCCGGTCATCGCCGGGCTGCATGCGTTGTATCCGGGAGTCTTCCCGGTTCGCTCCCTCGATCCCCTGGCCGCGCTGCTGTCCATCGTCACCGCCCAGCAGGTCAACCTGGCCGTGGCCCTCATCTTCCGGCGGACCATCCTGCTCCGTCTCGGTCAGCGAATAGCCATCGGCGAGGACTTCGTCATCGCGCCCGACTCGGAACGCCTGGCGAGCGCCACCGCCGAGGACTGGGCCGCGATCCGTTTCAGTCGGTCCAAAGCGCGCTGCCTGACCGCCTTGGGGCTTGCCATCTCCACCGGCAAGCTGTCATTCGAAGAGCTGGAGTCAGCTGGGGATGGGGAGGTCCGAGAGCGCCTCATGGAACTCCCCGGACTGGGGCCGTGGACGGCGTCCCAGTACCTGACCCGGGTGCTCGGCCGGCCGGTGGTGGTGGCGGATGACCTGGGAGTGCGCAAGGCGGTGCAGCTCGGCTACCGACTCCCGGTGATCCCGACCGCCATGGAGGTGCTGCGGCTGACCGCCGACTACGGCCCGGCTGCCTTCACCGCCCAGCAGCTCCTGCTCTACCACCTGACCCAGGCGAGCCGTCCCAGAGCAGCACCGCTTATGTGATCCCGATATGCCTAGCCGGCCGAGGGCAGCGCCTCGAGCTTGGCCAGGACTAAGGGATCGATAGTGTCCCGGGAGGTCGCCCGCTCCTCCAAGTTCTCCTCCGAGACCCAAGCCTGAAAGGCCGCCCAGACAGCCTCGAGGTCGGCCTTGGGAGCGGCCCGTCCGGAGCGCTCCAGGGCCTTGCGGAGACGAGCCAGGACGGCGTCGTCGACCGGCAAAAGGCTCTCCGCCGAAGCCTTTTCGAAGTAGAGGCGCCAGAGGTCGAGCAGCCGCGAGAGCTCCGGGATCGGGCGCGGATGGTCGTCCACCCGAAGGTCGACCATCCGGTCGTCGAACCCTCCGTAGCCGGCATGACGCCGCACCACTAGGAGAGCTGCGGATTGGCGCCCTCGCTTGTCGCCGCCAGCTTGGTCCCCAGCAGCCAGAGCTGCCATTAGTCGATCGACCAAATCACCGGTTGAAGCCTCGAACACCGTGAGCAGAGCGTCGACGACCTCGGGGCCAGTGAGGATGTTGCCCTGACAGGCGCAACCCTTGCCGGTACGTCCGCCCGCCCACTCGTAGCACTTAGAGCCGGTATAAGTGGCGGCCCCGCCATGGCGGTCCACCACGCCCAACTGGCGGTGCTCTCTGCCCTCGTCGTCGCCCGTGAGCACCTCGACAACCTCGCTGGCGGGTCTGCCCGCTTCGAGCAGCTCCATGCCCAGCACTTTGTAGCCGGTGTTGGCAAAGGCCTGAGTGGCGAGAGCACCCACCTCGGCCTGGGCTGCCGGCACCGCGCTGCCCACGGCCAGGAATCTGGAAGCGACCGCGACACCCCAGTCCACGCCGTCGGTAGCCACGATCGAGAAGGTCGCGATTCGAGTGCGCTGAGGCAGGCGGAGGGTCACGGCTGGCAGGATAACCGGTTGAGATGGCACCAGATGAAGTGGCGGAGGATTCCTCCCCAGCTGCACCCTCGGGCCCAAGGCTCCCGCCGCTGGAGCTCTTCGAGTACGTTCCCGAGCGCGCCTTGGTGGTGGTGGCCCATCCTGACGACTGCGATTTTCTGGCCGCCTCGGTGCTCTCCGCCTGGAGCCGTCAGGGCTGTGTCGGTGCCGTCTGCGTGGTCACTGATGGCGACGCCGGCAGCGATGATCCCGACATCCCAGCCGGGGAGCTGAGCCGGATCCGGCTCCAGGAGCAGCGGGCCGCCTCCGCCCACCTCGGGGTATCCGAGGTCCGCTGCCTCGGTTACCCGGACGGGATCCTGGAAAACACCCTGGCGGTGCGTCGCGATCTGGTCCGGGTCATCCGGGACCTGCGCCCGGAGGCGGTCATCACCATGGATCCCAACAACCGCTGGTTCGGGCGCGGCTACATCAACCACCCGGATCACCGGGCCGCCGGCGACGCTGCCCTTGATGCCATTTTCCCCAGCGCCCGGGATTCGCGGGCCTTTCCCGAGCTACTCCGGGACGAGGGGCTGCAGCCGCACAAAGTCCGATTTGTGTTCGTCGGGGCTTCTTCGGAACCGGACATAGCCATCCCCCTGCAAACCAGCGACCTGGAGAACAAGATGGCGGCGTTGGGCGAGCACCGTAGTCAGTTCGATGCCAGCGACATGCGCGAAGGCATGACCAAGGGAGCCCGTGAGGTTGGCGAGCGTTGCGGCGTCGAATTGGCAGAGAGCTACCGCTTCTTCGACTTGGCACCCAATCCGTCCCAGCGTGGCTACCGCCGCGCCAGCGAGGAGGAGGCGGCGATGCGTCAGGCGGAACTACTCCCCGATCCTCCCGAGCCGGCCACCGATTGGGGTTGAGCCTGGGCTAGCGGGCGGATTCTTCCCGTTTGGCCGATTTGGACTTGGGGCGATCCCCCCTCTGGCCCTTGGAACGCCGCTTGCCGGAGCTCGCGCGTCCAGCTGCCGCCGCCTCGGCGGAGGTGGCGCGGGCCATCTCGGCGCTCACCTCGCTGAGCAGGCTTGCCGAGCGGTTGACCAGTACTACGGCGAGGCCGGCAGCGTCACCGAGTGGGCCCGGTCGGAGCGACTCCCGGCGCAGCCAGCGCCCGGCCCTGGAGATGGCAGCGGGCCAACCCGGTGTGTCAACTCTGTCCGCACCGCCTCTTCTGGAGCGGGAACGTCCCTCTCTCAACGCCACCAGGCGGGGTCATCCACAGGGCTCGTGCGCCGGCGGTGGACCACCGTGACCAAACCCAGAGCCACGGCCACCACGGCGGCGACCGCCGCCGAGACGATCTGGTAGCCAAAGCCCGCTGCCACGACAGCTCCCGCGACAGCCAGCACCAACGCGGGGACGCTGAGCCGGACTCCCAACCTTCTCAGCCGGCTGCGCCAAGTTAGGCGCTGCCGAACCGTGAGTCCCTCCGCCGGTAGGTGGGACTCCGAGAGGGCGCTCCACCAAGGGGGCGGTACCGAAGCCCCCGAATCTGGAGACTGCTGATCCGGCCGGCGGCGCGGGTCTGAGCCGTGAGGCATTCTCAAGACCTGGTGAAATTCGGGGTCGCTGAGATGGCGACCGTGACCGGCCTAGGATAGCACCCGGTGGGCGCAGCTTCGGACGGTAAACGGCCGCAGCCGCGAGCGGATCAGACGGACCCCGACGACCCCCGTCTGAGACGGCTCCATGGCCAGATCCTCAGCTGCCGCCGATGTGTCGATGCCGGGCTTCTGGACCACCCAGGTCCAGTCGTGCCCGCTCCCCTCAGGGCTTCGGTGTTTCTGGTCGGCCAGGCCCCCGGCCGGGTGGAGGAGGAGGTGGGTCGGCCGTTCAGCGGTCGGGCGGGACGGCAGCTCTTCCGCTGGCTGGAGCAGGCTGGGCTGGGCGCTGAGGAGGAGGCGCGCCGGAGGGTCTACCTGAGCTCAATCACCAAGTGCTTTCCCGGCCCAGCCCGCAGCGGGACCGGAGACCGTCGGCCCACCCCCGCGGAGGTCGAATTGTGCCGCGGATACTTGGACAGCCAGCTCCGGCTGCTCCGACCCTGGTTGGTCCTGGCGGTCGGCCAGATGGCTCTCGACCGCTTCTTGGGCCCCCTCCCGATGCACTTGGCTGTGGGCCGCATCTTCGCTCCGGGGGCGCTGGAGCTGAGTCGGGAAGAAGCGATCCGCTCGTCCGAGCGGCCCTTGGTGCTGCCCCTGCCTCATCCCTCGGGAGCCAGTCGCTGGCTCAATCGTGCCGAGCATAGAGCCCTGCTCACGGGCGCCTTGCAGACGTTGACCGCTCTGCTGCGAGACGGCCGGATGGGCTGAGCCGAGGCGAATTCGAAGGTATACTTGAACTAGATCTTGGGTGGGATTGACGACTTGGATGTAGCTGGTGCGCCGAGCGCGCCCACTCCCGGGGGGGAGCCTCCTGTCCGGGCGGGTCGGGCGACCCCGGAGGGAGAGGTTTCCACCGAGCCTCAGTTGGCGACCGAGCGCTCCGCCGACGACAT
>JBAQYY010000059.1:0-27749 GCA_049790415.1 Candidatus Dormiibacterota bacterium
GCCCCCAGCAGTGCGCTCGCGCGGCTCGGTTTGACCAACAGGAACGAGCCCCAAGCGACTCGGGCGAGTCTGAGCACTCTTCCCTTCCAGGTCGACGCCCGGCTCAACCCGAGCCCGCCTCGGCCAAGGCAGTGGCCGCGTTGATCAGTGCCAGATGGGACAGCCCCTGGGGCAGGTTGCCAAGAAACATCCCGGTCTCGGGATCGATTTGCTCGGAGAGGAGTCCCACGCCACTGGCCAGCCCGACCGCCTGGTCCATCAGTTCGTGGGCTCGATCAAGCTGACCGGTTCGCGTCAGGGCATCCACCATCCAGAAGGTGCAAGCGACGAACGCGCCCTCCTCGCTCGGCATGCCCGAGTAGCGGTAGACGAGTGCACCTCGGCCCAGTTCGCCCCGGACGGCCTCGATGGTGTCAGCCAGCCGGGAGCCACGCTCGAATCCGGTACGTCCGGCCAGCAGAACGGCGGCGTCGAGGTCCTGGCTGCCGGCGTAGAAGACGTAGGCTTGCCTGCCTTCAGACCAGCAGTTGTGGTTGACCCAGTCCTTGATCTCGTTCGCCTCTTTGCGCCAGCCCTCAGCCTGCTCCCTCGGAAGCTGCCCGGAGTCGGCCAGCGTGCTAGCCCGGTCCAGTGCAGTCCAGCAGCCGATCTTGGAGATTGTGTAGTGGCGCGGCTGCTCAAGCTCCCAGATCCCGGAGTCCTCCTTGCGCCAGCTCTCACAGCAGTGGTCGGCGAGGTCTGCCAGCAGCTGCTCGGTCCCCGCGTCGAGGAGGTGGCCAGCCGCCACGTAGCGGTGGACCGCGTCGAAGAGATCGCCATATAGGCCGAGCTGCAGCTGGGAGGCAGCGGCATTTCCTGACCGCACCGGCCGGCTGTGCCAGTAACCCTCGGCGTTGAGCTCCCGCTCTCCCTCGGGTAGGCCCCCTTCCAAGGTGTAGAAGACGTGCGGCGCTGGCCCGTTGCGACGGAGCGCCGAGAGCAGCCAGGACATGGCGCCGTGGGCCTCCTCGTGGAGCCCCAGGCTGATCAGAGCGTCCAGGGCGAACGAAGAGTCCCGCACCCAGGAGAAGCGGTAGTCCCAGTTCTTGGCACCCCCGAGTCTCTCGGGAAGGGAAGTGGTTGCAGCCGCGGCGATGGCACCGGTGCTCTCGTTGAGGATGGTCTTGACGGCCAGCGCCGACCGCTCGACCGCATCTCTCCAGGGCCCCTGATGGTCGAGCTGGGCCGTCCACCGACGCCACGACTCCGCGGTCCGGTCCAGCCGGGTGTCAATCGCACTGGCGCGTGGGATCACCACCGGCTCGGAGTCGGTCGCGATCAATCCCAGGACAACCCGGGCGTCGGACTCGGAGGAGAACTCACCCTTCACTGCGCCGGCCCGAAGGGATCCTCCTGGGGCACCGCCGACAACCACCGCGATGGATTGGGTCCCCACGGTCAGGACGGGGATGCCACCTCGCATGCTCACCTCCGGTCGGACTGTGCCGAATCGATCTCCGGGAAACAGTTCCCACCTCATCCGCACCCGGCCCCAGAGCGGCTCCACCCGGTGAGCCATCTCACTCCAGGGCAGCCGGCCTGCGCTACCCGTGTTGAGCGCCTGGGTGATGCGCACCGCCCCGGTGGCGGTGGTGAGGGTGGACTCGAGCACATTTGTACCTGGCAGGTAACACCTGCTCGCGTCGAAGCTGTCTGCCGGCGTGAGCAAGAAGAAGCCCCCTCGCTGCGGGTCGAGGATGGCCGCGAAGACCGGGTCGGAGTCCAGGGCCGGCTGTGGCCACCAGTCAACGCGGCCGTCAGCTGCCGCAAGCGCGACGCTTCGGCCGTCACCCAAGACGGCATAGTCGGCCAGAGCGGCAAAGCCGTCCTGGCGCGGGCGCACGGTCATGACAACCCAGCCGGGGGCGGGATCGGCGATTGATCTCGGGCCGCGGCCGCCCGGGCCAACGGCCAGCGCCCCATCAGTGGCCCCAGCGCGATCACCACGGATAGGCCTAGCACCAGTCCAATCAAACCCGGACCGGGCTTGGCCAGCCCGGTGGAGACCAGCAGGGCCGTCGCAGCCGCCGGCGCGTGGTGCGAGCCGGCCAGTTGAAGCAGGAAGAGAGTCAGTCCGGTCGCCAGAGCCGCGGCTCCGATCTGGGACCAGGATGGTGCTCCGAGGACGCTCACTGACGGATGACGAAGCAAGCCAAACACTGCCAGAGATGCCACCCCGACACAGATGGCGATGCCGTGAGCGATTATGGCGTTGCGACGCCGGGCCGCCTCGCTCTGCGGGTCAGCAGCGAAGACGTAGGCGGTGGGGCCGACGGTACTCGTGATCAGGGGCCAGGCGAGAAGCCGTCCCGCCAGACCGACCACCCCCACCAGCACCGCGGTGAGCAGGAAGTAGCGTAGAGCGGTACCGACCCTCTCGGCCCGGGTTAGCGGTGGCGTTGATCCGACCTGCGTCGCCGCTCTGGTCGGTCGGCTGCGGCGCCAGTCCCGCCAGCCGTCGAAGCGGACGGCCAAGACTCGACTACCAGCTCTGTGCAAGCCGGTCACACCTCCGGTCGAGACGGCTCGACCGCTCTTCCGAGACGGCTCCTCGCGGTGGCGCGAATCGCCAGAACCGATGCGGAGCAGGACGGTATCCCCAAGGTCGGGCCAAGTCGCTCGGCGAGCCGTGGCCCGGTCAACTCCGGCCGAGCTTCCGCTGACGACCTCGCTCTGCGACGGGGCGCGGGTCCTTCTCCTCGTTGGTCGATGCCAGGCCACCGGTGGCGGATCAACGGCCGACGTCCAAGAGGTCCAGGTGCCAGCGTCGAAAACTGCGCAGCGGCCGGGAAGGGGAGGCTTTCCAAGGCCGGCATCGATCTCCTTCTGGCGCATCAGGCGTCCGTTGCTTCGCCGTCCCTGAGCCGCCTGCTCAATCCGTCGCGGTCCCGGCAGCTAACAGACTGATAAGTCTGTTTGTTCTAGGATAGCAAAGAATTCTCCGATGCGGCTTTAGGAGTTGACGCAATGCCCCGGCTGCTCGAGTCGACTCGTCGCCTACGCCGCCGGGGCTTCGTTGATGCGGCTTGGGCCTGTATCGCCAGCAAACCTTACGGGGATGTGACCGTCGATGACATCTGCGCTGAGGCGGAGTTCAGCAAAGGCGCCTTCTACGCGCACTTCGAGTCGAAGCAGGAGCTTCTGCTGGCGCTCATCGACGATGACGCCAATGCGGTTGCCCGCTTGGCGGCCGAATTAGACCGTGCCGCCGATTCGCCGATCCGCAAGCTCAGTAAGTTCGCTCGGGGCGCAATCACTCGGGCCAGTGAGGCTGGCCGGGTTCAACTGCGGGCTGACGCATGGGCTGCGATCAGCAGCGAACCTTCAGTGTCTGCCCGTCTCGACTCGGCCGTGCAGGATGTCCGTCTCGTTCTTCGCGCCTGGATTGAGCAGGCGGTGGAGGCAGGGGAGATGGTCGAAATCCCTGCCAACGCGTTCGCCTCGATCCTCCTCGCCCTGACCGACGGGCTGATGCTTCATCACGCACTCGAAGCATCCGCCTTCGAATGGCGCAACATCCAGACCGCGCTGGACGTGCTGCTGGCGAGCATCACCCCACGATGAAGTCGCTCGACCCCGGAACCGCGCCGCCGCAGGGGCGCACGCCGGCGGCCTAGCCGAGTCGCCGCGCAGACGCTGGTGTCCGCCTCGGGGTGGCTCGGTGGCTTGGCACTTCACCCCGTTACCCGCCATGGGTGGCGCGCCCACCGTCGCTGGCCCGGCGCTCGAATCCCCCACAAGGGTGGTGTAGGTAACTTTGCGTACATGTACGTCAGTCTGCTAGCTTGAGTACAAATCGGCATCTGGGTAGGGTCCCCGTCCAAGGTGAGGTCCTGTAATGGACACGTTTCGTGACGGCAGTTGTCGGTTTTTTGAGACCCTCGCCACCAGCCGTCCTGCGGTCGCCCAACCGTTTTGTCGCGAAACGATCACCGGGTGGCTCGCCGGATCGTCTCGGGCGGAGCAACCGCTATGCCGAGGTGGCCGGAATTCGGGGTAAGGGCTAGGGAAGATGCAGGAGAACCCCGTCACGCCACGTCAGCGAGCATCGGCAGCGGCGGGCTCGCACCACGCCGTGGGCATGCTCGGCCGTCGCAAGCCGGGATTCTTGTCTCGACACCGCTGGCTGGGAAACGTCGCGGTGGCCACCTTGGTCGTGGTGCTCATCGGCTGTGCCGGGGTGGGAGCGGGGATGATCGTCCTGGCCGCCTTCCAGGTCGGGTTGCCCAGTGTGGAATCGCTCCCGCAGCTGGGTCCGCCCAACGACAGCCAGATGCTGGCCAGCGACGGAACCCTGCTGGCGATCCTCCACGAGCCTGGTGAACATCATGTGGGGGTGGCCCTGAACAAGGTGAGCCCCCTCCTGGTCAAGGCCA
The DNA here is from genome assembly GCA_049790415.1 of Candidatus Dormiibacterota bacterium. Taxonomy (GTDB): domain Bacteria; phylum Chloroflexota; class Dormibacteria; order Aeolococcales; family Bog-877; genus Bog-877. The sequence continues at coordinate 4,416 of JBAQYY010000059.1, forward strand.
CGGTGGCGATCGAGGACCGCCACTTCTACCAGGACACGGCCTCGGCTGACCTCCCCCGGATCATCGAGTCCGGCCTCAGTGACCTCCGCCATCACGGCGCCGTGCAGGGGGCCAGCACGATCACCGAGCAACTGGCCAAGATCGCCTTCCTCACCCCCCAGAAGACGATCACCCGCAAGATCCGAGAGCTGCTCCTGGGCTACGAGATCTCCAGGGTCTTCGCCCCTAACGAGATCCTCCGGATGTACCTCAATCGGATCGCGTACGGCAATCAGGCGGTTGGAGTCCAGGAAGCAGCCGAGCTTTACTTTCACCTTCCCGCGTCGCAACTCGACTTGGCCGAGGCGAGCATGCTGGCCGGCATCCCCGACGCTCCCACCGCCTACAACCCCGTCCTCTATCAGGGGGTGATCGGTTCGGCCAACCTGGCCAAGGACCGCCAGCGGGTGGTGTTGCAGGCCATGGTCCGCAACCGCTACATCACCCAGACGCAGGCTGATGCAGCCTTCAAAGAGGTGCTCACCGTCTACCCCTGGGGGGCCAGCGAGGTCGACACCCAGCCCGATTTCGTCCAGTTTGCCGAGGGCCAGCTGCAGGCCCAGTTCGGGGATGCCTACCTCAACCCTGGTGGCTGGACCATCTACACGTCGCTCGACACCGCCGACCAGGCGGCGGGGATCGCCGATCTCCAGAATCCCACCAAGGACGCAGAACTATTGCGCAACTTCAACATCGGCGACGCCTCGTTGCTGTCAGTGGACCCGGGCAACGGTGCGATCCTGGCCATGGTCGGGACCACCGACCCCAGCGGCCAGTGGGGCCAGATCAACATGACCACGCGCCCCAGGCGTCCGGGCTCGTCCTTCAAGATGTTCACCTACTCCGCTGCCCTGGCCTCGGGCAAGTTCACCATGACGACGCCCATCCTCAACGAGCCTATCGACATCGACGGCTACTCTCCCCTCAACTACTCCCGAACGTTCACGGGAATATGTCAGTTGAAATTCTGCCTGGGCAATTCGATCAACGTCCCGGCGGTCAAGGTCGAGGTGATCACCGGGCTGCAGGACGTGGTCAATGTGGCGGAGCGGATGGGGGCCAGCGGTCTGCTCAATCCCCAGAACACCTATGGCGACGCCCTCACCCTCGGCGGTCTGGCGCTGGGACTGCCGATGACCCAGATGGCGACCGGCGCTGAGGTGCTGGCCAGCGGCGGGGTGCGACATACCCTCACCAGCATTCTTAGCGTGGTCCAGGGAACCAAGACAACCTATCAGTACAACGTGGCCAGCAACTCGGTGCGGGTACTTCCAGCCAACGTCGCATACATCATGGACGAAATTCTCCAGAGCAATCAGAACCGGCAACCGGAGTTCGGAATTGTCAATGGCCTGACGCTGCCGAACCGCACGGTGGCGGTGAAGACCGGTACCTCGGACTACGGTGCCGGCGATCTCGCCGGCATCGGCGACAACTGGACATTCGGCTGGACGCCGCAACTGCTGACCGCGACCTGGGTGGGCAATCCCGATTACCAAACCCTCTCCGCAGTTTCTTCGGGACTCTCAGGGGCAGCCCCACTCTGGCAGAGTTACATGGAATCGGTTCTGGCAGGGCAGCCGGCGCTGTGGTACACGAAACCCGCTGACGTGGTGCAGAAGGGGACCGGAGAAGACGCCAACTACTACCTGCCCAACACCGCCAGCTACGCTCACGCTGACGTCAACTGCCCTGGGGCCTACAAGTTCGACTGGAATGGCAACTGCTAGCCCTATCTCACCGTCGCAGCAGTTCTCTCGTCCGCTGAGAGTGTGGGGCCAACGGGCATGTCCGGCGCCCGCCCGCCGATGAGTTCAGCCGCTGCCGGCTCGGAGGCCAGGTACCGGTCTCATTCGGACCATGACACAGCTGGTCTTACGCCGACAGTCGGGATGGTCCGAGCCAAGCGGGCGATGCTTTGGGGGCTTGCCGTCCTCTGGCTGATCGACGCGGGGCTGCAGTTCCAACCCACGATGTTCACGTTCGACTTCGTCAGCGGCGTCATGAAACCATCAATCGCAAGCGACCCCTCTTGGCTGGGAGCACTCTCCACGTGGACTTTGGGCTGGGTCAGTCCGCACATCGCCCAGTGGAACTGGGTCTTCGCCTGCACCCAGCTGTTCATTGCGCTGGCTCTCTTCTACGGTCTGATCCGGAGGAACAACCGTGCAATCGTGGTCGGCTTGGTGGTCTCCATTTTCTGGGGTTGTAGTGTCTGGGTGTTCGGCGAGGGCACTAGCGGCGTCTTCACCGGAAATGGGACGCTGCTCACGGGTGGCCCGGGATCGGTGCTGCTGTACGTGTTCATCGCCGTGTTCTGTCTGCTTCCGGACCGCTGGTGGCAGCTCTCGGCGAGGTTTTGCCTGCCTCGTGACGCACTGGCATTGCTCTTCCTCTACGGTGGCTTGGCGCAGGTGCTTACGCCCGGATATTGGGGAGTTCGGGGACTGTCAGTGCTGATCGAAGGGCAGGCCGCCATGGCACCGCCATGGATGATCTCCACCCTGACCCCCGGGGTGACCGTTACCCAGGCCAATCCGGTGCTCTGGAATGCGGTCTTTGCGATCCTCTTGTTCGCGATCGCCATCCTGCTCTTCGGTCCGCACCCCAAGACCCTCGGATACTGGCTCCTGGGAATAACCCTAGCGGCGATCTGGTACTGGGGGCAGGCGTTGGGCGGAGTGTTCAACTCGATGGGAACTGACCCCAACACGCCACCACTCTTCGTGCTCCTCGCGATTCCTGGCTGGATCGTCTGGCGAGCAAATCGGCAAAAGACCGCTGCCCAGTCGCTGGGGGCGCCTTGAGCGTGCCCGCCCCCGGGCTCCTGGTCTGAATGTGCAGCGATAAGCAAACAATTCGGGCCAGGCCGTCCTCTGACCCAAGGCCAAAGGCACAAATGAGTCCAGTGCGGCACTCCGCAGCCGTTGGTAACAGCCATTGGAGATGGGGCTCGGTCAGCGACGCCGAAGACGCAACGGCGGTGGTGCCGGACTAGCGGACGGGCTCGGTGTAGTCGTCGGTCTCTGTGGCCAGCAGCAAGGCCCGAATGCAGGCCGCACGCCCGGTGTCATCTTCATCCAACCGGGACTCACCCCAAGTAGAGGTCGGGGAGCCGATTGCGATCCGGGACAGGTCGGCCATCAGGCAGGTCAACCCCCACAGCAAGGCTGCGTTCGCAGCAATGTCCGCATGTTCCGCGAGAATCTCCGGCGACCGAGCCATCCGTGTCCAGTCCCGTGTGAGTTCCGTAGAGGCGCCAGGGAATTTACGATCGAGCCGTCCGACCAAGGGGTATCTCGAATTGGCGGGCCGTCGGCTAGCCCAATGCCCGGTTAGCGCTGCAGCACCTCGTGTGCTTGCAATACGAGTTCGTGCAACGGATTGAACTCCCGAAGGTGCTCCTCGAAGCTCGAGGACGAGTGACTCCACCAACCACTAACCAACTCCGACGGTCAACTTCCAGACCAGAGCCAGGAGATAGGTGAAGCCCCAGTAGGACTACTTTCAGCAATGCGGCAACTGTCGACAATTGGAGGCGCCAAAGTGAGCCTAGCGTCCCGCCGGGACGTCACCATTTAGGTGGGCGAGTAGAGTATCGCCGCATGGCGACTTCTGAATCCACCGAGGAGGACTGCCCAAGCCCACATCGGCGCCCCTACAATGTGACGCCGATAGAAGGTACCACGAAGACGTCTGCGGCCTATGCTGAACTGCGGAGCCGAATCTTGGACGGAACTCTGCCCCCCGGCTCAGCGCTGAATCAAGAAGTTCTAGCTTCAGCGATGGCCATCTCTGTAACGCCTCTCAGGGAGGCACTGCGTCGCCTGGAGGGCGAGGGACTGGTGGAAATGAGGTCGGCTAAGTTTGCCAGGGTGGTCCCTCTCACCGCCCGAGAGCTTCGGGACCTCCGGACCGTTCGGCTTAGCCTTGACCCCTTGGCCGCGTCGCTCGCCGCTTTGAACCATCGCGAGAATGAAGTACAGCGGCTACTTGCGAGCTCAGATCTACCGCGCTTCACCAATCTTAACGAGTGGCATGCTGCACACTTCGACTTTCACAACTCGATCTGGGAGATGTCCACGAATACCGTTTTGGCTGACACCCTCCGCCGGCTATGGCACCGACTGGATCGCTATCGCCTGCTTGCGCTGAGCGATCAAGAGTTCGATTACCTATCGGGTGTCCCACACGCGCAAATCGCTCAGGCGATATGTACGCGTAACGGTGCCCTCGCCGCCAGCCTGGCAGCAGCTCACCTGAATGCCATGGAAGAAACAGACGTACTGGGAGACGCTCCTAGCAGGCTCCCCGAGTGACTGATTTCTTGCACGCCGCCGGCAGAACGTTGCAAGTAGGTCCCATCAGGTGGCGAGGACGCGCTCTCGGGGCGGAGGTTCCTACCCTTCAGGGGTGAGATCCATACTGGTCAACAGCGCGCCCTGGTCCTCGCAGACAGGAGTTGAACTAGTTACTGTCGCGTACGCCTCCGGGCGTTGCGTGACCTGCGCGCTGCGTCTCGTGCCGGGGGGATTCGAGCCCCCGGGCGGTCGCCGACCGTAGTGGGACTTGCGGAAGGAGATGCAGGCTGGTCCTGCCCTGACGAAGTCCCTGCATGCTCCGCTCCGACCCGCACCGGGGAGTTGCTAGGTTTCCACCCCGCCCCGGGGAACCAGTTAGGTACCCTCAGACCTCCCCAGCCCATCATCGAAAAGATCTGGATTACCATCACGGCGCTCTGCGCCACCCAGTAAAGGCCGATCCCCTGTTGAAAATTCAGGGCGAAGACGGCGATGAGCACCGGCATCAGGTAGGTGGTTTGGGACATTACTCGTTGCATCTGCCTTTCCTGATCGGTCATGTCAGGACGCGGCGGTTGCATCATCATCTTGGACTGCATGAAGGTCAGTGCCCCGGCCAACAGTGGAACTGCTAGGAGGGTCGGATGGCCTAGGATGCCCGCGTGCAGTGGCGTCATCTGCAAGTTGGGAATCCACAGAAAGTTGAGATGTCCGTGCAGGGTGCTGGATAGCTTCTTGATTGACCCAAAAAGTGCATAGATGAAGGGCAGTTGGATCAAAAGCGGGAGGCAGCCAGATAGTTGACTCAGAGGGTTGATTTGATGGCGCTTGTAGAGCTCCATAGTCTCCGCCTGTAGCCTTGCCTTGTCCTTCTTGTATTTGGCCTGGATCTCGCGCAGATCCGGTCCCATTCGGCGCTGGTCGGCTTGGATCTTCCATTGAGTGCGAATCTGCCAGCGGAACAAGGGGAAGAGCACCCCGCGGATACAGAGCGTAAGCACGATGACCGCCAGGCCAAAGGCACCGATGGCATTGGTGGGTCCAAAGCCCCTGAAAACGTGGTCGAAATATTGGAGCGCGACCCCAATAGGTGTAAGCAGTACGTAGAAGAAGACTGCCTCAAGGGGATTGGCGGGCGGTGGCGCTACGGGGTTCGTGAAGGCGACTACGTCGATCACGATGCGGTCAGCCTATCTCTGAAGCTCACAGCGATCTAATCAACAGCGCTCTCCTTGGAACGTAGACGGGGCAGCCCCCGTTGCGACTTCCACGGCCAGACAGCACATGTCTCATCCAAGTAAGACTGCGTGGCTACGAGCTAGATCGCCGCATCGAGGTCGTAGGGTTGTTCCAAACCGGAGCGGAAGACTGTCGTGGGAGGTCGACCATCAGGCGCCTACAGGCGTGAAGATAGCGTCGTCGTATTCCAGATGTGACATCATCGCAGCCGCTGCAGTCGCGCCGTCTCCAGCGCCAATACCAAGTGCGATAGCTCGATGCCCGAGAACCGCGCCAGAGGTCGCCGCCGCCGTCGGATGGTCTGGATGCCGATATCGGTCGAGCCTAGTCCACACCTGTTGCAGCGATGTGAGCAAAACCTGGTTGCGGGTCATGGTGTACACCAACTCATGGAAGTCACGGTGCCATCCACCCCAGTCATCTGGTGTGGCTCCCTCCATCCTGACTGTAAGAGCGGTAAGAGCGTCCCTCTCTGGAGCGGTTCCATTCGAGGCAGCCAAACCGGCCGCGAAAGGCTCGAGAAGAAGCTGCACCGCTACGAGGTCAGCTCGCTCAGGGTGCGAAAGTGGAGTCACGCGCAGTGAGCCACAACTGGTGCGTTGCACTAGCCCCTCACTCTCCAATCGGGCTAGTGCTTCTCGCAAGGGGATTATGGAGATGCCTAGAGCTTTGGCCAACTGCCGCTGGTTGATGGCGGCGCCAGGCGCAATCGTTCCGTCGAGAACCCGGGATCGCACCTCTTGGTAGGTGGCTGCCGCTTTGGTGCATGCCCGAATTGGAGTAAAGTCAGCGGTGGCTCCGACCACGCGCCTAGAAGTAGCTACCAGCGCTATCGCGGCCGCCAGAACCGGAACGGCCTCTTGCGTCATTCCGGCAGTGTAGTAGCCGCCGGTTCCGTTGACAACCGTGGCAAACGCTTTCTCCCCACTATATGTTATAGCCCCTCCGCTTCCAGAGGCGGTAGCGCTGCCGACGCAATCCACGGTCCGTTGCGGATACCCGTGCCCGTCGCCGTCGCCCTTTCGCGGCCAGCATGAGTCTGGCTCGCCCCCCTGCGACGGATCCTCACCCCTCCTCACCTGCCCTCGACCGGGCGGGGGCCCACGGTGGACTGCCCCGCCCGGCGTGTCTAGGGGTGCGCGCGCTACTCAGCCGGTGGCTGCTCCGTCTACGGGCCGCTGGCTGCCGCCTTATGTGAGCCGGAGCCCCAGAAGTAGAGGTACAGGTAGAAGTCAGTCGGCACGGGAGTAATCACCTCGCCAGAGCCGTCCCAACTCATGTTAGCTGGATTCTTGGCGCCGTTTCCGTAGACAGTTGTCGAGAGCCACTGCGAGTACGTATCTCCCTGGATGATTTGATGACTGACTGAGCCCACCGTGTAGGCATACGTCCCGTTGTACTCCCAGTCGCCATACATCTTGGCTTCAAAGCCAGAAAAGATGCCTGTACCGATGTCGTCGACCTCCGCGTACTGCTCTTGATAGCCAGCTGGCACGAGGGAAGATCCCGCGGTCTGTGACCGGCTCACCGGTCCAAAAGTTACCCGGACAATGCTGTCGGGCAAGACAAATGTCGCCGTGGAAGCGCCGCTCGCCACCCTGGAAACGACGGTGGGTGAGCCGGTCGAGCCCGCCAGAGTCGGGGCCGCGCTCATCGCGGTGACCAGCGCTGCCAATGGTACTCCGAGCCATAAGAGCCGACGGACGTGCATGGCGATGTCCTCCTCACTACCATCGATAGAGGCCGCTGAGGCCAAGTGCCAGTGACCGTAGGGGACGCAACGACAAATGTCAAGTAGTCCATGCAAACATGGATGTTTATGAGCTATAGCGGTGGTCGCTATAGCCTGTGGCAACGGTCTTCGTTGGTGGCGGAAGCCGGTACCAAGCTGTCTGTTGGATCCAGCTGATCTGAGTTCGGCGCGGGCCAGTGACCGTTTGGCGTAGCTGAGCCGGCACGGTGGAAGAGCTTCAGCGTCACAAGTGCGGAGTAGCGGAGAGAGATGTCTCGCCGAGCGTTTTGATGCGAGTGGTACGGGCCAGCGCCCGCCAAATCCTCGGTGTTGTGGCTCTGCCTTGCGCCGTCTATACGTCTGAAATGGCTGGGAGGGGGGCAGCCCAAGCAGAGTTCGGCCGCGCAGATAACCTCCGATTCTAGTTGCAACGGGCGGATCCTTCGGCGGATGTTAGTGCGGAAGCTGTCTTCGCACACCCTGGATCTTTTGCGGACTCCGCTTGGCAGGTCAGGTCTCGCAAGAACAAAAGAGTGGCGATCTTTGGTGGCAGGAATTGCTGGATTGTACGCTGCCTACGCGCTAGACCAAGCCGGTCACGATGTCGCGGTATTCGAGGCATTAACTAGCCAAGGCGAGCGCCTCAGAACTGAACACTTCGCGAGCGGCAGTCACGGCGAGTTGGGCGCGATGCGCATGCCTAAGGTCCATAAGGGCGTTGAACACTAGGTCCACAGGTTGGGGCTCCGGACCGAGCCGTTCGTCAATGAGAACGCAATGGGCTGGCCCCAGATTGATGGCGAGAAGCGCGGAAGAGTCGAATGCCCATGATTCGCGCACTACTTCTAATCGAGGTACGCTCGCCTTGGAAAGTTCAACCGAGGCGACCTGGCCAACCTCTGGCTGAGGGACGAGGCTGGCCCACGTGCCAGGTCCGGGAGGGGGCATCCGATCGTATAGATGGGAGATGTTTCTAAGGCGCCCGACTCCTCCCTTGCTGACGTACCTGGACGGATTCTTAGTGGAGCAGTTCTTCGACAACAGCACATCCCCCCTACCCGGCGCTCCGCGTGGCGCTACCTCACCCGTGCGAGTCTGCTCCATTGGAACCGACGTGGGTCTGTCCTAGAGGTGATCAGCTGGGGTGATCGCGACGGCGGTCACGGATCAACGAGGAGTAGACCTCGCTGCGGCAAGCTAGGACCTTTGGTGCCGGTTCACCCACGATGGTCGCCTGGCGAAGCGAGCGCAGGCGCGCTGCTCGGCCAGGATAAGCGGCCCGGGGATTAGCGCCGGAGTCGGCGACTCCAGGACTATCGTCGCGCTTCGTCCACACTCGCGGATCCATTTCGTCGAGTCCATCTAACAGTGGGAGGATTAGGCCGCCCCGCACAAGCTGCATGGCCGACTTATGGCGGATCTGATGGCGCTCGTGAATCTCGCGCGCCAGCCATTCGTCGAATGGCTCCAGCACGTTCCAAGACGAGAGGGAAATTCTAAACGGGATAGGTCCCGCTGTTGTGGTCCGCTCCTTAAAACGAAAACGACGACGTTCGCCATCCGTACCAGGCTTGGCCTGTAGCCGAGGCTTGGTTCCAGCGGTGAACGGGTCCCTGGTGTGGAAACTCCAAGCGTTCTGTGGATAGTTCCATTCGCCGGTGGCGAGATAGTAGTAGGAGCGAGTCCGGATGTTTAGGCCCGCGTGCTGATAGGCAAGCGTCACCAGGCTCAAGCACTCAGAGACACCCGCACTTTCGTCGCTTTGGAAGTGCGGCATCGAACTTCCTCCCGAAACGTATCCCAAGCTGTTGGGGGGACATAGCCAGAACTGAGGAGTGGGTCAAGGGCTGCTTCGTTTAACCCCGGGACGTCCCGTCAATTGTCAACACCCGTGTTGCATAATATGATCATTTTTGCATGGGAAGCGAAGCGCGTTTGGTTGGCCGCGAGTAGCCGCGGTGTCGGCTCATTTGGTGTGGATCATCGTGCTATCGTTCACCAGTCGCTCTATAGCCTATAGGCTGTAAGCGTAGTTAGGCGTGACACTCTGTCCAGAAAGTACGCGGCTGTGGAGTCCCTGTGCCGCGTGCGTCACGTTGTGTAGTCGGACTACTCGGCCGGGGGCCGGCAAAGCTAGCGTGCGCTACTGTCTGTCAGCCGGGAGAACACCCGAATCTTACCTCAACAGACCCAAGTTCCTCTCCGCGGTCAAATTGGAGATGGGCAAACGCAAGTCGGTCGGCATTTCCAGAATCGCCTGCTGAAACTGCGGACTCCACAGCGCGACCTGGAGGCGACTGACGATCCGCTGACGTTCCAGGATCCTTCTCACGGCCCCCGTGCCTGGCGGGACTCATGGGGCAGAGCCGGACCATCGAGAGAGCCTGCGCCGACCTCTCAAGAACGCCGACTGCAGCGGTGCTTGCGGAGACCGCCTGCGCTGGCGCGGCCTGAGCGCCCTGGGCATGTACGGTGCCACCTCGGTGGCGGCCTCGAACCTGCGCAAACTGCGGTCGGCCAGAGCCGAACAGCGCCTCCAGTCCACGGCTCAGCCCCTTCGGCCAAGCTCCGTCGTTAGCACCGTCAGCCTCGACTGACGAAGCGCGCGTGCATCCCGGCTGATTGGTTCAAGTTGAGCCTTGCACTCCCTTCACTTTCATAAGTAGAGGGTGTGAAGTGCGCAATTCGCCGGGATTCGTCTCTCCCAGGTAACGCGCAAACCAGATCGCGAAAAATACGTAAATCCCGCCGCTCACTCTGCGCTGGGTGGATGTAGGTACATGGTTTGGATTCCCACCCTGCCCGGGCCGCGAAATCGGTTGAAAACTAAGTCGCCTACTCCGGCCATGATTCCCGTTCGCAGACCGTAGACGGCCGGGCGCATGCGCACATCTGGATCCATGTAGACCCAGCCCCCGGGCTCGACATCGATCTCCTCGCCGTCAGCTAGAACCTTCTCGAAGACGTTGCCGAAACCGTGTAGCCAGACCACTCCCTCGCTGTCGTGAGCCTCGAAGCGGTCCACCCAGAAGCCACTGTGGCCGAAGAGGTTGTTGCGGAAACCGCGCAGGTGGCTGGTGCTGTAGCGGACAGAGGCGGTGGCGGCCAGGAATTGGTGCTCCCTGGCGAGAATAGCTGCCCCGTGAGGCAACTCCAGCGGAAAGACGTGGCCCGGAGCGTCGCGCGAAAAGGCGATGTCACCGTGGCCTTTAGCTTCGGTCAGAAACACCTGCCGTCCGGCGACGAGGCGGCGGACCGCTCCCCGGACCGCCTTCAGCTTGATTCCGATCTGCGGATCCTTCCAGAGGACCACATGATGTTCGAAGTAGACCGCCATCGACCCATCCAGACTGCAGTGGAGCATGGGCACCAGCTCGCCCTCGATCAGGTAGGTGACCCCCGGGGCCAGGCCCTCGCGGATCCGGGTGGGGAGGATCTGGGGAGGATTCAAACTGACTCTCTCTTTGCCAAGTCGGCTCACTCCTAATGGTCCTGGCCGTCGACCTCCGTGGTCCGTCAGAGAGCGGGAATCAGGACCAGCTTGATATGCGGCGAGTCAGCCTGACGTTGCCAAGCCGACGAGATCTCTGACAGGGGCATCTCCTCAAGGCTGAGCCGTATCCGGCCAGCGGCGGCATGGTCGGCCACCTCATTGAACGCCCTAGCGCGCGTCTCCCAGGGAGTCTGGGGACTGGCATGGCCAATGATGGTCAGCTGGCGCCCCCGCACGGTGGCGGAGCTGAGGGTGGCGTCACTTCCCGCGCTTTCTCCGAGATGGATGACCCGAGCCGACTGAGCCGTCGCCCCGATGGCGTCTTCCAGAGGACGGCCCCAGACCGGGTCGAAAATGACATTGAGCGGACCACCTGCGGCGTCCATCAGCTCCTGCCGGATAGTGTCGGGAGACTGATCGGCAATCGTTACCACCGCATCCGCACCCAGATCGAGTGTCTTGGCCAGGGCTCCGGGGTCACGGCCGGCGGCGACGATCCGCCCCGCCCCCAGGAGCTTCGCGATCTGCACCGCCACCTGTCCCACCGCCCCGGTAGCGCCCAGAATGAGAACGCTTTCCCCGGCCTTCAGCTGGACCTTGTCGACCAAGCAGATCCAGGCAGCGATGCCGGCCACACCCACACCGGCAGCTGTGGCGGTGTCGAGCTCCGCGGGCAACGGGAGACAGCTCTGGGGCGCGGCCACGGTCCATTCGGCGAGGGCCCCGCTCGTGCCCCGGGCCGTCTCGAAGCGCACCCGCTCGCCTTTTAGTTCGGTGCTGCCATCCACTACGATTCCCACCCCTTCTGATCCGGGAACGTAGGGCACGTCGGGAGCCCCACCGTAGAAGGTCCCCGACGCGATCCGCAGGTCGATCGGATTGAGGCCGGCGGCGCCGATCTGGATCAGCACCTGGTCGGCCTTGGGCGTGGGGCGCGGAATCTCCTGGAAAGTCGGAGCCGACCCCAAAGTTTCGACAACCGCGGCGCCCATGGTGGTCTCGGTCATAGCCTGAGCACTCTAGAGCTGAACGCTGGGGACGCCTCCGCTGGTCACCGTGAAGGTCTCCCACATCCCTGCCGCCTCGTGGCCGGGCATGAGGCAGGCCAGGCGGTAACTGCCGACTTGACTGGCGGCGAAGGTGAAGGTGGCCGATTGCCCTGGGGCCGTTCCCATCATGGGGCTGGGCGTCTCCGCCCCGGGAAAGACCGGGGTTGTCCCGGTTGCGGTCACGATCACTGCCGAGTGGTTGGTCGTGCCGACGTTGCTGAAGTTGACGGTCACGCTCCAACCGCTGGGCACGGATAACTTCATGGCTCCGTCGGCTTCGCCGTCGAAGCTGAGGCCATGGTTGACTCCCTGGTAGCCCGCTTCCACCTTCCAGGTCACGGTCTTGGCGGCCGAGTCATAGGAGACCCACTGGTCGAGTGTGACTGTGGAGGGGGTAGCCGAAGGGCTGGCGCTTGGCGTGGGGGAGGGGCCGGGTGCGGCGTGGGGGACAAAGAAGGCGGCGCCAACCGAGACCAAGCCGTCGACGGTGACTTTGAGCTGGGCGGACGACCTGGTCTGGCCGCCGACGGTCCATCCGGTGAATGGGTGTTGGCTGGGGAAGGCAGCCGTCGCCGAGAGCGACACCTGGTCGCCGCAGGGAACCGCGACGGTGCTGATGTTTCGAGCCAAGCGATAGGTTTGTCCCGCCACCCTGGTCCGAACGCTGCCCAGAAGCGTGCTTCCGGAACTCGGAATCTGGACGGTCACCGAGCAGCCGACGCCGGTGTCAGCGCTGCTGCTGGGACTGCCGCCGCAGCTGGTCAGGACCGCGGCCAGGCTCAGGCTGATTGCAAGCCCTCCCAGAACCACTGGGCCGCGGCGGAGACGTTGCCAAGTTTGGTCGACCAGGGATGGGCCCGCACCTCGCATCCCGATCAGGGTACCGGATGGTGCTGTCTCAGACAGCCGTCAAACACCGAAATGCCAATCTCCGAGCCGCGCGCTACCGTAGGACTCCGTGAGTGCGACCAACGAGTTGGTGGTCAAGGAGACGGGGTCCCAGCAGAAGGACAGCGCCCGTCGCGACCGCCCCTGGCAGGTGGTGGTCTGGAACGACCCGGTCACGCTGATGAGCTACGTCGTCTTCGTGTTCCGGCGCCTCTTCGGCTATGACCTGGCCACCGCCACCAAGCTCATGCTCCAGGTGCACAACGAGGGCAAGGCGGTGGTGGCCACCGAACCTCGGGAGCGTGCCGAGGTCGCGGTCGCCCAGCTCCACGCGCATGGGCTGCAGGCGACCATGGCTCGCGACTGAGCTTGGCGCAGATCAATCGCCAGGGCGAGCTCGTCCACGTGAGAGTGAGCCGGGGTGAACGCAAGGCGCTCCTGCAGATCCTGGAGCGCTTGGAGCCCTTGATTGATGATTCCCAATGGGCCCGACCGCGCGCCTACCAAGACGAGCACGACGAGCGAGAGTTCCAACGTCTAGTCGGGACCGATTTGGCCGAGGCGCGGGCCGCCGATCTGGCTCAGGTTCGGGAGGCGCTGCAGTCCGACGACCGCATCTTGCTCTCCGCCAACTCCGCCATGGCCTGGCTGCGCGCGCTCAACCTGCTGCGTCTGGCCTTAGCCGAACGGGTGGGGATCAGCGCCGACGGCTGGGAGGAGCAGTACACGATCCAGGAGCATCGGCGTCCTCCGCTGGCCACCCTGCATCTGCTCAGCTGGGTCCAGGAAGGCTTGGTTGAAGCGCTCAGCAGCTGAAGGAGCTGGTTAGCTCCCGGAGCTGGCCCAGAGGTCGGCCATCCAGCGCTCGACCTCGTCGGGCGCGGAGGGAAGTCCCACGCTGAGGAGGCGGTAGCCGCCTTCGGTGACCAGGACATCATCCTCAATGCGCACCCCGATGCCGCGCATCTCCTCGGGGACGGTGAGATCGTTGGGCTGGAAGTAGAGTCCCGGTTCTACCGTCAGCACCATGCCCGGTTCGAGGCGGGCCTTGGTGTAGGTCTGCTCGCGCGCCTGGGCGCAATCGTGGACGTCGAGACCGAGCATGTGGCTGACGCTGTGGAGCGTGAAGCGCTGGTGCAACTGGCTGTCCGGGGCCAGCGACTGCTCGGCACTGACCGGGAGAAGCCCCATCTCCGCCAGCCCGTTGGCGAGGACCCGTTGGGCGGCCCGGTTGGGTGCCTGGAACTCGTTGCCCGGCCGCACCTCCGCGAAGGCGGCCCGCTGGGCCTGATAGACCAACTGGTAGATCTTGCGCTGGACCGGGCTGAAGCGTCCGCTGATGGGCATAGTTCGGGTGACATCCGCGGTGTAGTAACGATTGCCTTCCACGCCGGCGTCGAGGAGCAGGAGCTCACCGGGCCGGATCGCCCCGGAATTGCGGCTCCAATGGAGAATTGTGGCGTGGCTTCCGGCGGCGGCGATGGTCGAATAGCCGGTGTCGTTCCCTGCCACTCGAGCCCTGGCGAAGAAGGCGACCTCGACATCGCGCTCGGTGCGCGCCCGCGGCAAAGCTCGGACCACATCCTCGAAGCCCTGCCTGGTGAGGTCGCAGGCCTCCTCCAGCAATTTCACTTCGAGAGGATCCTTGACCAGGCGCATCTCAGAGAGCTGGTGGGAGAGCTCCTCGTCGGGGCCGGCCAGGTCGGCGGCGATCTCGTCGACCTTGGGATCGACCCCCCGGAGCACGACCCCGCGGTCGTAGCCGGTCACGGTCTGGGGAAGATCTGAGATGGCGCCGGCGCCGACCCCCAGCTGGCTCTCGGTGGCATGGAGGCCACGCGAGGGCCCCACCCACAAAGGGCCCTTGATGCGGTCGGTGAAGAATCCGCTCTGGGTGTAGTCAGGGCTCGGCTCGGTAAGGATGCGCGCGCGGTGGCCGCCCTCGGGCTGGGGTTCCATGACCAGAACTTCGTCAGGCTGTCCCGCCCCCACCAGATACAGGTAGTCGGTCGAAGGCCGAAAGTGGTACTCGGTGTCGTTGGAGCGCATCTTCTCGACACCCGCGGGCACCACTATGAGCATCCCCGGGAAGCGCTGCGAGAGATCCTCCCGTCGACGCTGGTAGTTCTCCACTCCCTCAATCGGCGTTCCCGAGTCGGGGCCGGAGGTATCCCAACCGGTGGCCATGAAGTCCAAGAGAGCCTGGGTAGGCTTGCGGTCATGGGTGGCTCGCGAGCGATCCCCCCTGCTGTCCTCAGCAGCGTCCTCCTGGGATCGCCCATCTGCAGCCATCACCGGGCGATCTTAGCGGACGGCTGAACCTCGATCGTGGGCGCTTGTCGAAGAGATGGGCGGGCGGCGTCGGCTTGCCGCTACCTTGTCACTGTGCGCGCCGTCGAGCGGTTCAGCGTTGAGCAGACATCCGCCCCGGCCGGACCACTGGCCCCCGGATCGATGCCGCGCGTCGCCTACTTCTCCCCCGAGTTCGGAGTCAGCGAGCGGATCCCCCAGTACTCAGGCGGATTGGGAGTTCTGGCGGGTGACTACCTGCGGGTCTGTGCGGACGAGGGCTGGCCGCTGGTGGGGGTGGGGCTCTTCTATCGCGAGGGCTACTTCCACCAACAGTTGGACCGGAGCGGATGGCAGCAGGAGGGCTACCGAGAGCAGGATCCCGAACAGCTGGGACTGACGGCGGTCGTCGGCGACCCCATCGAACTGGCGCTGGGGGATCGTCTGCTCCGGGCTCGGGTCTGGCGGCAGCAGGTGGGTAGGGTGCCTCTCTACCTGCTCGACACCACCGGGGTTGACAACCCCGAGGACCTGGCGCTGGTCACCGACCGCCTCTACGGCGGGGACGTGGAGCACCGCCTGCGCCAGGAGATCCTGCTGGGAATGGGCGGGGTCCGAGCTCTGGCCCAGGCGGACGAGCAACCGCTCCTCTTTCACAGCAATGAGGGTCACGCGGGCTTCTTGGTCCTGGAGCGGATCCGCCGACTGGTGGAGCTGGAGAGTCTCGACTTCGAGGAGGCGATGGTGGCGGCCCGGGCGGCGACCATCTTCACCACCCACACGCCGGTCCCCGCCGGGATCGATCACTTCCCGAGAGATCTCATGGCGCGCTATTTCCAACCCTGGTGCGAAGCCGTGGGGGTCTCCCTGGATCGCCTCATGGAACTCGGGCATTTCCCCGGTCAGGCGAATGAGGACTCCTTCAACATGGCGGTGATGGGACTGCGCCTCTCGGGGCAGTCCAATGCTGTCTCCAAGCTCCACCGGACGGTCAGCCAGCGCATGTTCGCCGGCCTCTGGCCGGACCTCCTTCCCGAGGAGGTGCCCATCCGCGCCGTCACCAACGGAGTCCATGCCAAGACTTGGGTGTCGACCGACATGCGCCGCGTCTTGGAGCGTTATCTGGGGCCCCGCTGGGACGTCCACGGGGCAGTCGATTGGAGTCGCATCAAGGCGGCGTCCGACCAGGAGATCTGGGAGGCCCGGCAGAGCGGTCGCACCCGGCTCATCGAGGCGGCCCGCGAGCGTCTCGAGGCGGCGGAGCGGGGTCGGGGCGTAGCCGAGTCGGACTTGGCGTGGATCCAGGGGATCCTGAACCCCCAAGCGCTCACCATCGGCTTCGCCCGACGGGTGGCTGAGTACAAGCGGGCCCTGCTGCTCTTCTCTCAGCCGGAGCGTCTGGCGCGGCTCCTGCTCGATCGCGACCGTCCCGTCCAACTGGTGATCGCCGGCAAGGCCCATCCTCAGGATGAGCGCGGTAAGGAGATCATCCAGGCGCTGTCCCGGGCTACCCACGCTCAGGCGCTCCGCGCCTCGGTGGTCTTCCTGGAGGACTACGACATGGGCTTGGCCCGACTCCTATACCAAGGTTCCGATCTCTGGCTGAACACGCCCCGACGACCTATGGAGGCGTGCGGCACCAGCGGCCAGAAAGCGCTTCTCAGTGGAGCGCTCAATTGCTCGATCCTGGATGGCTGGTGGGATGAGGGCTGGGACGGTGAGTCGGGCTTCGCGATTCCCTCCTTCGAGCAGGTCGAAGACCACTCCGAGCGCGACCGGCTGGAGGCCGACGCTCTCTTCGAGATCCTGGAGCAGGAGGTCGTCCCCAGCTTCTACGACCGGGCGGAGAGCGGGATGCCCCACCGCTGGCTGGCCCGGGTGCGCCACTCCCTGGAGACCCTGGGACCACTGGTGTTGGGGTCCCGGATGGTGGCCGACTACGTCCGCCTGATGTACCAGCCGGCCGTCGACGCTGCCGTCTTCACCCCCCAGGATCGCCACCAGGTGGCCCGCGACCGAACCCTCTGGTGGGAGCGAGTCCGCCGCGATTTCGCCAACGCCCGGGTGTCTGCCCGGGCACTCTCCTCAGCGCCGTCGGCCACACCTCAGCCGGAAGGGGAGGAGAAGGTGGTGGAGGCTCTGGTGGAGCTGGGCGCGCTGCCTCCCGAGGACGTCCAGGTGGAGCTCCTGCACGGCCCCATCGGAGCTGACGGCCGGCTTATCTCGCCGACCGTCGAATCGATGGTTGAGGACCAGCCCCATGAGAACGGCAACCGTCGCTACCTGGGCAGTCTGGTGCTGGCCGCCGCCGGCGACTATGGCTTCACCGTCCGAGTGCTGCCCCGCCCACCGAGCAGCGACCCCTTGCCTGCCGAAACCCCGGTGAGTTGGGCCGAGCCACCCCGGCGCTTGCGTTGAACCAGGCGCTTCCCGGTAGAGCGGCTGCGGGGGAGCGCTCGACCGGAGCTCGGCGATGACCGGAGACTCGACCGTGCCTGACCGCCCGGGTGCCGGGGAGGAGCAGGTAGAGCTCTATGTGCGCACATATCGATCACTGCTCCGCTCCTCCGGGGAGATCAGGCTCCAGGCGCTGGAGCGAGCTCACCTGGGCATGGAATCGTCGCTGCATCCTCTCGGCTCCCAACTGGAACTCGACAGCGGGGCTCTCCTCTACAGCCTGCATCGCTTGCCCCCGGTGGTCCTCGAGCTGGAACACGTGTGTTTGGGGCAATCACCCACCCAGCTGCTCCATTACCAAGGCTCAGAGCCGGCCGACTGGCTACCGGTGGTGGCTCCCGGAAGGCGGCGGCGCTGGTGGTGGAATGGCCAACTGAAGACCCTGGTCGTGGCCCTGGCCAGCAGCTCCGATCTCGACGACCTGGTGCCGACTCTGGTCGCCATGCAGATCGAGTGGAACAAGGCTCACGCTCTGCTCGCCGATCAGACCCAGCCCGATGGGACCTCGGGTGAGCTGGCGATACAGCGCCGGCTGGCCATATCGGACGACGACTGGGAGCGCCTGCGCTTGGTCTTCGGCCCCCAACTCGATGACTTTCTTACCGATCTGTCGTCCCGGCCCATGGACCTCGGCATTCAGCTGCTCGGGGGCTCTCAGGTGGGGTACGCGCGAGCAACCCGGGAGTGGTGGCGGCCGGTGGGCGATGTCCTGCGTCAGGAGCAGCTTCTCGACCGTCCCCTCTACTTCGTCAGCAGCAACGGCCACTGTCTGGTCAACCTGCTCTCTGGGGTCGCGCGCCAGCGCGCTTCCCAAGTCGCCCAATGGGTGGAGACTTCGGGTGATCCGGAGCTGCAACTGATTGCCGCTGAGCTGGAGCAGAAGGGGTCGCGGCTCTCTCCCGAGAACTTCCTCTACTATGCCGCCCGACGCTGGTTTGAGGTCCATGCCGAGGAGCGCCAGGCCCGGGCCCGGGAGGAGCGCCAGGAAGGGATCTTTCACGTTCCCTCGCAATCGGGAACCGACGTGGCGGCTCAGCTGATCGTGCTCGACCGGCTGCAACCGGATCGCCTCGACCCCCGACTCCGGACTGGGACGGGAGTGGCGGAGCTGGACAGCTCAGCGCACGTCATCCTCAACATTCAATACCCGCTGGGATTGGGCGCGTACCACATTCTGCGCCAGGTGATGGAGGCCACCGAGCACGTCGATGGTGTGTATATCCTGGGCAAGGCGGCCACCCTCAACGCTGACGTTGGTGACGTCATGGTATCCGACGTGGTGCACGACGAGCAGAGTGGTAACACCTACTGGCTCAACAATTGTTTTTCCTTTGCTCAACTGGCCCCGTTTGTCACCTCGAGGTCGGTGCTGGACCGCCAGCGGGCTGTCTCGGTGCGCTCAACTTTCCTGCAAAATCGTGGCTATCTTGAGCGTTACTACCGGGATGCCTACACCGTCGTGGAGATGGAGGCGGGCCCCTATTTGGGTGCCGTCTTCGAAGCCGGCGACAGCGCCCGCTATCCCGACCGGGAACAAGTCGACCTGACCCGGCCGGCCATGGAAGTGGGCGTCATTCACTACGCCTCGGACACGCCTTACACGCAAGCCCGCACCTTGGGCGCCCGGGGCTTACATTTCGAGGGCATGGAGGCAACTTACGCCGGCGCCCTGGCGATCGCCGCCCGCATCCTCGAGCGCTGCGCCAGCGCGCCCCCTTTGGGGTCGGGCTAGGCCGTGACTGAGCTGGCCCGGGAGCGCTGCCAGAGTTGCACCGCCGAGACGCCAACGCTGAGTCCAGCTGAGGCCGCTGGTCTGCTCACCGAACTTGATGGCGACTGGGCGATCGCGGGCACCAGCCTGCGCCGCCGGCTAAGCTTCCCCAACTTCGCCTCCGCCTTCAGCTTGGCCACCCGGGTGGCCTTGCTCGCCGAGCGGGAGTCTCATCACCCCGACATGAGCATGGGCTGGGGCTACCTGGCTCTGGAGTTGACCACCCACGCTGCCGGGGGCCTGACTCGAAACGACTTCATCCTGGCCGCCAAGATCGACCGTGTGGCCGGTGGGCAGGGGCCTTCTTAACCGAACCTACTCGCCGTCGTCCTCGTCGTCATCCCCGAGACGATGCTGGTGGAGGGCTGCCCTCCGCTGCATCCTGTCGGCCCGGTTCTGCAGCCGTTCGACATGGCGCTGGCGGTGGTCGAGCAGATGGTCGGAGACGCTGCCCGGGCTCGCGGCAATCGCAGCCCCTTTCGTTGTCGGGCCTTTGGGCCCCTTGGTTACCACCTTCACCTCGCCCATCAGAGCCACCGCTGTGATGGCCACGGTGGGGGCACCGGGGAGGGGGTGGTCGGCACCTCCCCGAACCGACTTGTTCCCCATCACGGCGAGGCCATCCAATTCGACGTTTATGCCTTCGGGCACAATCACGCTGATCGACCCCATGACCGCCACCGCGGTGATGTGGCTGTATAAGGCGCCCACGTCCGCACCGCGCAAATCGAGCTTCACCTCACCCATCACGGCCAGCGCGTGCGAACTCGGATGCAAGAGCCAGTGGCCCCGCCTCACCGTCGAGGACATGATCGCCACGTACCAGGCGGGAGGGCGTCGACCGCTCCCCATTGCAGGGTACGAAGGCGCCGCCGCCGGGCCCAAGTCGGCCTCCAACTGGCTCAGCTCGCCGACGGTGCGCGCCGCCAGAGCGAGGTCCACCCGGGTCGAGAAGTGCTCCAAGGGCAGGCGGCCATCAGCGCAGGCGGCGCTCAGCAGCGCCACCGACTGATCGCGGCGCTGATCGGATGCCAGTACCTGGGAACCACCTCCCGAGCGGGCTGGCAGCGCCGACTCCGGAGGAAGTTCGGCCATGCTGGCAGTCTATCTCGGGGCCGGACTGGCCATCCCCTTCCCGAGATCCCATAGCCAGCACCGGCTAAGGGATCGCTTGCGCTACGCAAGCAGTGCTGGCGCAGCCGCCGTATGCTCTGGTCGTGAAACACCAGCGCCTAGCCGCAACGATCAGCCTGACCGCGGCGGTGCTCATCGCTTCGTCAGTTGGCTTCGCCCCGGTGGCCATGGCCACCGGGGGCACGCCGGAGTTGGCCAACGTGGCGAGCGCCGGCTCGCTGCAACTGCTGATGGACAAGTACTTGGGTCCACCCTTCATCAAGCAGACCGGAGACGAATACCAGAACCAATCGATGGGCAGCCTGGGTCTGGCTCAGGAGATCGTGGCCGGCGAGATCACTCCCAATGTCTTCATTCCCATCGGGGCTGCCCCCATGGCCCTGCTCGAGCCCAAGGTCACCAAGTGGGCGGTCCAGTTTGCGGCCAGTCCCTTGGTGGTGGCGTACTACCCCAAGGGTCCGCACGCGGCGGAGTTGAAGAAGATCTCCCAAGGCAAATTACCCATCAAGGATCTCTTCGCCTTGATGGCCACTCCTGGTTTCAAGCTCGGCCGCACCGACCCCGCCCTTGATCCCCAGGGGCAGGGCTTCATCGAGATGGTGCATCTGGCCGAGAAACATCTGGGGGTCAGTGCCACCACGGCCTCCGCCGACCTGGGCGGATCGAACGGCAACTCGCAGATCTTCTCCGAGACCGGACTGGAGCCAACCCTGCAGGCGGGCCAGCTGGACGCAGCCAGCGCCTACCTTCCCCAGGCAGTCCAGCTCGGGCTTCCCTACGTTCGCCTTCCTGCCGACATCGACTTCGGCGATCCCAAGGACAGTGCCATCTACGACAACACCTCGCTGACCCTCTCCACCGGTCAGGTGGTGCAAGGCTCGCTACTCGACCTCGAGGCGTCAGTCATCCAGGGCACGGATCCGGCTGCCGCCACTGCATTCGTAAAGTTCCTGCTCAGCAAGACGGTCAGTAAGATCCTCAGCAAAGAGGGCTACCAACTACTGCCACCAGCACTGCTTGGTGACAAGTCGGCGGCTCCCCAGTCGATCAGGCACCTCATCAAGAGCAAGTGATCGCCCCGCCGAGACCGGCGGCGTTGCCCAGGCCTGGCATCCGAGCCAGCACTGGCGCCGCTCTGGTCGGGGCGCTGATCGTCTGGATAGCTCTGCTCGGTCCTCTGATCGCGCTCTTCGCTCATCTCACCCCCGGCGCGGTCGTCAGCGCCCTCCGTCAACCGGGAGCTTTCCAGCCGCTGGTGGTCTCAGTGCTGGCGTCTCTGATCGCGCTGGCTGTGATCCTGTTGCTGGGCACGCCGCTCGCCTACCTGCTCGCCCGCGGACGCCTGCCCTTTCCCAGGATCTGGGAGGTGGGGGTGATCCTGCCCCTTCTCACCCCGCCCTTGGTCATCGGGCTGCTGCTGATCTTCATGGTCGGGCCCAACACGGCGATAGGAGGCGCCCTCGGCCACCTCAATTTGAGCGCCTCCGATACCTTCCTGGCCTTGGTGATCGCCGAGGTCTATGAGGCGGTGCCCTATTACGTTCTGGGCGCGGCGGCCGCGTTCGCCAGCGTTGACCCGGAGCTGGAGGAGGCTGCCACTTTGCTCGGCGATGGCCGCTGGCGGACCTGGCGGCGGGTTACCGTGCCCCTGGCGGCGCCCGGGCTGGCCACCGCGCTGGCCATAACCTGGGCTCGGGCCATGGGCGCCTTCGGGGCGGTGCTGATCATTGCCTACCACCCCTTCGGCCTTCCCATGCAGATCTGGGTCACTCTGCAGGAGACGGGACTCAGCTCGGCTCTGCCCTTTGCTCTGGTGCTACTGGTGGTCGCCCTGCCGTTGCCGGTCGCCGCTTACCTCTGGAGTGCTCGTGCTCGTCGCCGACTTTGAGGTAGCCCGGCGCGCCTTCCCGGTCCGGCTGGCGATTCAGGCTGAGGCGGGGGAAAGGCTGGCGATTCTCGGGCCATCCGGAGCGGGCAAGACCACCTGCCTGGAGGCTCTGGCCGGGCTGCTGCCACTGAGCGCCGGTCAAATCTCGCTCGACGGCCGCCAGCTGAGTCGGGCGGCCGACCCTGGCTCGGACGTGCGCGCCGGCCACCGCGGGGTCGGATTGCTTCGCCAGCGACCGGGACTCTTTCCCCACCTGACGGTGCTCGAGAACATCTGCTACCCACCTGGAGCGTCGCCGGTCCTGGCTCGGCAGACGGCCGCCCGAATGGGTTTGGCGGGGCTCCTCGACGTCCGCCCCCGCGGGCTCTCCGGCGGCGAAGCGCAGAGAGTGGCTCTCTGCCGCACCCTCCAGACCGGTGCCAGCTTGCTCTGTCTAGACGAGCCCTTTACCTCGCTCGACCCGGCGCTGGGATTGGAGCTCCTGGAGTTAGTCCGGCAGGAGCTGGCTGAGGTGAGCGCCTTTTTGGTGACCCACCAACTCCGTGAGGCCCAGGCCTTCGCCAATCGGGTGATCCTGCTCGGCCGGGGCCAAGTGCTCCAGGTGGCAGGTCCGCGCGAGCTGGTCCTACGTCCCAACTCGGCCCGAGTGGCGGAGATGGTGGGGTACCGTGGCTTCTTGCGCCGTGGCAGCCAGCTGGTGGCGATTCATCCCGAGCGAGTCCACGCGGTCGACCGGCCGGCTGGGGGAGTCGGTATTTCCGCCAGAGTGGTCAAGGTTAGGCCCGAGGGCGGGCGCATCGACGCTGAGATGGAGGCAGCTGGAGAGTGGACGGGGCGCTTTCACTGCCGTTTGGACGAAGCACCCGAGCTGGGCTCAACGCTGCTTCTCTGGGCCGACGACCCTCCCCAGTTCAGCGGGGCGGAGGCGGTGCTTGACTGAGAGTCAGCCTTCTCGCCGCGGCGCCCACACCGGGGCCCTGGAAGCCGGACGCCGCTTGCGCCTGGCGCGCCTGGCCGCCGGTCTTACCCAGAGCCAATTGGCCGATCTCTGCGG
>JBAQYY010000060.1:0-1764 GCA_049790415.1 Candidatus Dormiibacterota bacterium
TCAGGACGATCGTCCAGATCACCTGCTTCCCCGAGGCCTGTTGGTCCGCGCTGAGCACCAGGTCCCAGACCAGGCTGACAATCAAGAGCAGCCCCAGGCGCTGTCCGGTGGCTCCTGGAGCGCGCCATGGGCGGACCACGAAGAGCAACGCTGAGCGCAGCCGGTTGGGCCCTCTTGGGGATCCGGCCGGCGTAGCTGACTGCGGACTCACAGCGCTTTCACCTCAATTGTCAGATGAGGCCAGGCAGGTATTCAGAAACCGCATTAGCTCAGCCGCCCTCGCGGCCCAGCGGCTCTCCCAGAGCGTCGCGCGCCAGCCACAGGACCACGGCAGAGATGGCAATCGCGGCGAGGACCCCAAGCACCGTCAGGTCAAGGCTTCCGGTCAGCGGCAGGTCCGACCCGGCCACCACCAAGACGGCACCGGCGGCGCCCACCAGGGCCAGCCCCAACAGCCGGATGGCACGGTACCGGCCAACGGCGGCTGTCTCCCTGCCCGCCCGGGAGCATTCGATTGACCAGAGCGCCAGTTCCGCCCCCAGCAGCAAGAGCATTCCCAGGATAGGCGCCCAGGCGCCGGGACCGACGATCGCCAGCACCGCGCCCTCGGCGACTGCCAGAACCGCCACTCCGATCATCACCCAGGCGGCTCGGGCCACGATCAGGGCCAGCACGACCACAAGCAGTCCGGCTACCTCAATCCCCAGAAGGAGCTCGCGGGGCAGGTGACCACTACTGAGAGCTGTCTCGGCCACAGCCGAGCCCAGGCAAATCAGACCCAAGCCGGAGGAGATCAGGCGGCCGATCGGTGGGCGAATCGCCGGTACTCCCTGAGTTGGGCGAGCACAGTCTCCAGACTGATCCCGTCCGGCCATTCCACCACAATCACCCCGGCGCGCTGCAGAGATCGCCGCCGAGCGGCCCGCAGCAGATCCCAAAGCTGCCTTGCCAGATGGTCCAGCTGGCCGCTCGGTGGAGGTAGGTACCGACCTGGCGCCACCTCCACAACCAGCACCTCAAAGCCGCGGTGGTGGAGGTCGAGCAAGGCGCCCAGGCTGCGGGCATCAAGAAGAGGAGTCAGAGCCACCACGCTGGCGGCCGGGGGCAACACCCGGCGCGGAACGATGTCGATTGCCCGCCAGGCGTAGCTGGTGACTACCTGGGTGTCGAGGAGCGCCTCCGCCACTCGGTAAAAGTGCCGCGGTCCCATGCCGGGTAAGAGCCAACGCAAGACTCCGCCGAAGCCGAGCACCCCGACCCGGTCGCGCTCGCCCAGGTAGCCGTCGGCCAGGGCAACCGCCGCGCGCACCGACATAGTCAAGATCGAGTCCTGGGCCACGCCGAGGTCCACGAAGCTGTCGATAAAGAGGATCAGATCCGCGTTACGCTCGAGGTGAAAGTCATTCACTAAGGGCGTCCCGGCCCGGGCCGTGGCGCGCCAGTTGACCCGACGGACCCGGTCGCCGGCAACAAACTCTCGAATCGCTGAGAATTCGATGCCCTCACCGTGCTGGCGAGCGATCCGATTCCCGGCGAACAACTGAGTCTTGGCCGGGGTCACCACCTGGCGCAGCCGGTCGAATCCAGGAAAGACCCGTAGCCGGACGCGGTCTCCCAATTCCTCCGAGAAAAGTACGAGTCCGAAGCGGTCCTCGGCCCGAACCCGAACCCGGCCCAAGCGGTAAGCGCCCCAGAGTTGCGGTCGCAAGGTCCAGACCAGTTGCGCAGAGGCTTCGCGACTGGGCCGGATGCGGTGCCGCGCGC
>JBAQYY010000061.1:0-17157 GCA_049790415.1 Candidatus Dormiibacterota bacterium
CCGCGTGCATCCCGGAGATCAGGGCTCCCCGGACCACCACGGCGACGCGCTGGCGGTCCGCCTTGGAGGCCGCCAGCAGAGCCTGCGGCAGTCCGCTTTGAGCGGCCACCAGCGACACCTTGGTCCGTACTGCCGCAGGCAGGCTGGCCAGGTGAGCCACGGTGCTGGTGCGCACTTGTAGCTCGAAGAAGGCGCCTAAGCCGCCGAGCCCGGCGGCGATACCGATCTGGCGCGCGGTGTTGACGAAGCCGGAAGCCATGCCCGTCTGGTCGGGATGCGCGGAGACCAGAGCTCCATGCGCCGATGCCGGGTTGATCGCGCCCCAGCCCAGCCCGGCCAGGACGAGTCCGGGCAGGAGCAGATACCAACTGTGGCTGACCCCGATCACCAGCAGAGCGGCTGCTCCCGCCGCCATCAGGAAAAGTGACCCACAGATGACCAGTTCGACCCGACGTTGGGGGGCAAGCCGGCTACCCACGATGGCGGCCCCCATGGCGACCACGGTCATGGGCAGAATCTCGAGCCCGGCCAAAAGCGGACTGTCGCCCCAAGCCTGCTGCAGGACCCGCACCAGGTAGAAGAGCATCGCCCCGATCACCAGTCCCTGGCCAAAGACCCCCACCGCTGCCGCCCGGAAGCGGGGATCGCGGAGCAGGCTGAGGTCGGCCATGGGGTCGGGGGAGCGCTCGGCCCGAACGAAGGCGCTTCTCGCGATCACGGCCAGGAGGAACCCGCCGAGCACCAGCGGGCTGTCCCAGCCCAGGGTGTTGCCCTCGACCAGGGCGAAGATCAGGGAGAGCAGGGTGAGCGCCAGGGTTACCGCACCCAGCTTGTCGATCCGACGTGCCCGGGGATCCTTGGACTCCGGCATCCGCCAGAGAGTCAGAGCGAAGACGGCAACGCCGATGGGCAGGTTGACGATGAAAATGGATGGCCAGCCGAAGATTTGGGTCAGTACCCCGCCAACCAACGGTCCGCAGGCAAGGCCGGCGCCGATGGCGACGCCCCACATCCCGAGCGCCCGGGCGCGGTCCTTGCCTTGGAAGAGATTGCCGAGGATGCCCAGGGCGGTGGCGAAGAGCAGAGCCGCCCCCGCTCCCTGAAGTCCCCGGAAAGCGATCAAGAGGATGGCGCTGGGAGCCAGAGCGCTGAGCAGGGATCCCACCGTAAAGACGCCCATTCCGATCAGGAAAGTCAGGCGGCGCCCAATTCGGTCGGCCGTGCTCCCGGCGAGCAGAAGCAACGCGGCAACCAGCAAGGCGTAGGTGTTGACCACCCACTCCAGATCGGTTAGCTGCGAATGAAAGCTCTTCTGGATCTCAGGAAGCGCCACATTGACCACGGTCAGGTCGAGAATGACCATGAAGGTGGCGACCGAGACCAGGGATACGTTCCAACCCCAGGACGGTGCGCTCTGGCTGGTGGGCTGCCGCGTGTTGGCCAAGTTAGGGTCGACCTCATTGGGGGGGCGACCCAGGTCGCCCCCGGTTCGGTCTGCGGTACACAGCCTCCCGCCCAAGGGGATTCTCTCCTCCCTCATTCTCGGGTGTCGAGGGGCCTCGATTGCCGACTAGAACCCTAGGAGTCGAAAATTTTCCTTGCCTAAAGCATCCCAAAGTAGCCCGCGGACCCGGTGGCGGCGGTTGCTAACCTGGATCGCTCGCTCGAGCCCCATCCACTCCTCGCACGGGAGGTTCCTATGCCTTCGCCGCCAGGAGAGAGCACCGGGGATGATGGCGACTTAAGCCAGTTCGCTCCTGAAGCCTCGCCAACCAGTCCGCCGGGCGGTCCCGCCGGATATCTCCGCAGCCTCAAGCCCGAACTTCCGGCCAGCGTCTGGACGGTGATCTTGGGGGTCGCCATCTCATCGGTGGGGAATGGCTTCGTCCTGCCCTTCGGATCGATCTACCTGCACGTGGTCCGGGGCCTCCCCATCCCGGTCGTCGGTCTGATCATCTCCAGCGCGGCCCTCGCGTCCCTGGTAGCGGGGGCCGTGGGAGGGAGCTTGGTCGATCGGCTCGGCCCGCGGACGATGATGCTGGGCGGCCTCCTCCTGCAGGCGTTGGGATACGTAGGGTTCGGCTTCGCCACCTCGGCAGCAACCGCCGCCGCATCGATGGTCTTGATCGGCGCTGGATTGGGCTGCTTCTATCCCTCGATGGCGTCGCTGCTGGCCGCGGTGACCAACCGCACCCAGCGGTCGGCGGCGGCAGCCCTGCAGTACGCGGCCACCAACCTCGGTATCGGGGTGGGTGCGGTCATCGGCGGGCTGATCGTGTCAACCTCCTCGCCCAGCAGTTTCACCACCATCTACCTGGTCGATGCCGTCAGCTTTCTTCTCTTCGGAGTCCTGGTCGTCACGCTGGTCCCCTCCGGGCGGCACCTGGCCGAGAGCCACGAACGGCCCAGCTACCGGGTGGTCCTGCGTGACCGGACCTTCCTCGGGCTGATCGCCTTCAACGCGGTGCTGGTGCTCTCCACCTACGCCCAACTGGAGACCTCCGTGCCGCTCTACGCACGCGTCTTCCTCGGGGTTCCCACCGTGGCCCTGGGAATCATCCTGGCTGCCAATACCGCCTTCATCGTGCTCGCCCAGCTGCCCATCAGCAGGGCTGTGCGCCATCTCAACCGGAGCCGCACCCTCGCCCTCAGCGCCTCCGCCTGGTTGCTGGCCTGGCTGATCGGCGAGGTGGCCAGCCTGACCCACGGCCTCAGCGCCAGCCTTTTGCTGGGCGTGTTCGCCGTGTGCTTTGGGCTGGGCGAGTGCCTGCTCAGCGCCACCATCGGGCCCCTGGTGGCCGACCTGGCTCCGGCGGCGGTGCGCGGCCGCTACATGGCGGCTTTCAACCTCTCCTGGGGAGTCGGCTTGCTGATTGGACCGACCATCGGCGGGCTCGTGATCGGCTCGGTGGTCAGGCCCGGGATGTGGTTCCTCTGGGCGGCCGTGGCGGCGGGGCTAGTGGTCTTCGCCGAGCGTCTCGGGCGGCGCCTGCCAGCCAGCGCCAACCGGGGACCACTGGCGAAGGCGCCTTGAGCTGAGTCAGAGAGCGGTGGTCAGCCGGGGTGGCGCCTCCGGCTCATGAGGTCGAACCCCTCAGCTCGGCGATCGGCCAGGTGCTGCCACCAGGACTCGCCCATCTGCGTCAGTTCCACTTCGTTGCCGTCGGGGTCACGAACGGCGGTCACCAGCGAGGCCTCGCCCAAGTCTTCGATGGGATACTCGAGGGGAACACCCAGGGCGTCAAGGCGAGCCACCAGGCCAGCTAGATCGAAGACCCAAAGTGCCAACTTCAGCGCACCTCCGGGACTCGTGCCGACTGCCGGGTGGATGGCGAAGTGAACATCGCCTAGCTCGCAGCCAAAGTGGGACCGGCCCTCGCCGTGGTGCTCGGCGACGAGCGGCACCCCCAGAATGTCGCGGTAAAAGCTGACCAGCCGGTCTGGATAGTCCGAGGTGATGAGCACCGCGGAGATGAACTGGATGGGTTCCGGGGAAGTCTGTGTCTGTTCCGCCACGAGAGCCTCCATGACTCAAATCTGACCCAAGTCTGGCAGCCAGCCAGGTCGCCGTGCGACCGGTAGCGCCGTGCCATGACTGGGACGCGAGACCGCCACCACAGGGCCCACCCTGGCCGTACCATTCAGCACACATCCGAATAGCCCGAAGGGCAAATGGGAATCCGGTGCGGGGACAGACCCCAAGGCCGGAGCTGTCGCGCAACTGTGTGCGGGGAACCTGAGCCAGCGAGCCACTGGGAGAGACCCGGGAAGGCGGCTAAAGGCGTTGATCCGCGAGCCAGGAGACCGGCCCAGAGGGATCGACGCACCCCCGCGCGCAACGGGACGGTCGGCCTTGGGCGGCAGGTCTACCTCTGGCGTGACGGGACCAAACCGCCGCCAGGAGGTCGAGACGATGAGATCGTCTCAATTGGCCAGCGCAGCACTGGCCACGATTGCTCTGGGAGTGTTCTTGTCCGCCTGCGGGGGCGGGGGGGGCAGCGGGTCCAACCCGAGTGCTACCTGCTCCGGCTCCGGTCACCACGTCGAGGTGGTGGTCGAGACCAGTGACCACCATGTGGTAGACAGCTGCGTCAACTTCAACGGCGGCGAAATCGCCGGGGAGACCGCTCTCCAGCGCAGCAAGATCGAGTTCGCGAGCCAGCACTTCAGTTACGGCGAAGCCGTCTGCCAGATCGATCACGAGCCGAAGTCGTACACCTCATGCTTCCCTACTGGGCAGCCCTACTGGGCACTCTTCCTCTGGACCGGAGGAGGCAAGTGGAAGTCCGCTTCCACCGGAATCGGCGAGGTCGAACTGAGGTCCGGCCAGGCACTCGGCTGGCGCTACGACTCCAGCAGCGGCCAGGCCGCGCCTCCACCCCGGCCACCGCAGACGTGACCTGATGAACCCGCGCGCCCTGGCCGTATGGGTGGCTGCCGTGCTCCTGCTCAGCCTGGGGAGTGAGGATCCGGTCTACCGGGTCCTCACTCTGGGGGCGGCAGTAGCGGTGGTCGCGGTCCGGCGTCGGCCCGAGGTCCGGTTACGACCGGCCCTTTTGGCGGTCGGCGCGGCAGCGGTCCTGACCATCCTCTTCAACTTTCTCTTGAGCCACACCGGACAGAACGTAGTGGTCGCCCTTCCCGGCTGGCTGCCAGCCCTGGGCGGACCTCTGACCGTCGAAGGCGCTGTCTACGGGTTGGATATCGCGCTCGGCCTGGCCGCTTGCATCGTGGCCGGGATCGCCCTCTCCCTGGTCGTCGAGCCCTACCAACTGGTGGATTCACTGCCGGCGGTCCTGTCGCGCACGGGAGCCGCTCTGGGTGCCGCCCTGACTTTGGTCCCTCGCCTGGGGCACAGCTTTGTTGCGGTTCGGGAGGCGCAGCAGATGCGGGGCTGGCGCCCCCGCGGATTGCGCTCTTGGACGGCAGTCCTGGTCCCTTCCGTCCTCACCACCATCGAGGGGTCGGTGCTCTTGGCCGAAGCGATGGAGGCTAGGGCCTTCGGTTCCGGACCACGGTCAGCTCTGGCCACTTCGACTTGGCACCGCTCTGACGTCGTGACCGCGTCCGCCGCTGGGGGCGCGATAGTCGCATTCGTCATTGCGCTCGTCCTGGGTCAGGTTCCGAGTTGGCAGCCGTACCCGACGCTCCTGCTCCCCGCCTTCAATTGGTGGCCTGCTGCATGCTGCCTGGCACTGTTCGCTCCGGCCCTACTGCCATGACCGAGCTGGCTCGGTTCGAGGAGTTCGGCTACCGCTATCCGGAGGCCGCGGACGCGGCCCTATGCGCCGTCACCTTTGACTTGGCCGGCGGGCTGACCCTCCTCGGGGGGACTTCCGGGAGCGGCAAGACCACCCTGCTGCGCAGTCTGAACGGCCTGGTACCCCACTTCCACGGCGGCCGAGCCTGGGGCCGAGCGTCCATCCTCGGGACCGACCTCAGCGCCACTTCAACCAGATGGCTGGCACGGGCCGTCTCCATGGTCTTTCAGGAACCGGAGTCCCAATTCGTCCTGGCCAACGTGCGCCGGGAGGTCGCCTTCGGTCCCGAGAACCTCGGCCTGCCCCCTCGGGAGATAGCCCAGAGAGTGGCTTCCAGCCTTGAAGCCATGGGCGTCCAAGAACTCGCTGAGAGGAGGATCGCCACCCTCTCCGGAGGCCAGCGACAGCGGGTGGCCCTAGCCGCCGCCCTGGCCATGCGGCCCCGGCTGCTACTCCTCGACGAGCCGACTTCGCAGCTGGACGACAGCGGCGCAGACTCCCTGCGGCTGGCATGCCGCAGCCTGGCAGTCCAGGGGCTAGCAGTGGTGATCGCCGAGCATCGGCCCTGGAGAGTAGGAAGTCCGGGCGCTCACCAACTGGAACTCGAGGGGGGCTCGCTGGTGTCTTCCCGGGTGCTCCCGTCGGGGCCTCCAGCCCTTCCCGCCAGGCGTGGCCGTGCAACTGGTGCCGTCGTCTGGGAGCTGAGTGACTTGGCCGTCGGTTACCGGGAGCCAGTGGCCACCGGAATCGACCTGGTTGGTAGGGAAGGAGAGGTGGTCTGCCTCACCGGCCCCAACGGCAGCGGCAAGACGACTCTCCTAAGGACGACCGCTGGCCTGCTTCGACCGCTCTCGGGAGTTGTCTTCCGCCGACCCGGCCGCTGCGCGTACCTGCCTCAGGAACCGGGCGGAATCCTCCATCAGGCAACCCTCGAGGACGAGGTGAGACAGACCATCCGCTGGCTGCAATTGGACTGCCAGCCCGGGCAGATTCTGGAGGAGTTCGAGCTCTCCTCATTGGCTGGTTCGGATCCACGCGATCTGAGCACCGGCCAACGGCAGCGGGCCGCACTGGCCGCCATCCTGGTCGGACGCCCGGAGATGGTCTTCCTCGACGAGCCGACCCGAGGAGCCGACCCTCACTCCCGGGGGATGCTGCTGAAGGTCCTGGATCGGCTCGCAGCCCAGGGGTCGGCAGTAATGGTGGCGACCAGCGACACCCATTTGGCCCACCAGATCGGCGATCGGGTAATGGAGCTGGCTGAAGGTCACCTCCGGGAACCCAGAGAGCGGGCAGCATGAAGCTTCTGGCGATCTCTGCGCTCGGGGTCGGGCTCTTCCTCTGGCCCTTCAGCGGGCTAGGACTCCCGGCCGCAACGCCAGCGGTCGCGATCGGACTCGGGGCGGTTCTGGGCCTGCTGGCAATCGAGGTTGGCACGAGACGGATGGACTCCCGCCAGCTGGCCCTGCTAGCCGCCCTGAGCGCGATTGATGCTGGGCTCCGAGCCGCTCTGGTCACGGGAATTGGCGGCTTCAGCCCGATCTTCCTGCTGGTGCTCTGCGGCGGCTACGCACTTGGACCTGAGTTCGGCTTTCTCCTGGGCGCCTGCTCCCTGCTGGTGTCCGCACTGGTCACGGGCGGAATCGGCCCCTGGGTGCCGTACCAGATCTTCGCGGTGGGCTGGGTGGGCGCCTTCGCCGGCTTGGTCGGCCTGGTACTGGCCCACCAGCGGCCGCGCGGTCGGGACATGCTCCTGCTAGCCGGGGTCGGCGTGGTCAGCGGGTTTGCCTTCGGGGCGGTGATGGACATCTGGAATTGGACCTTCTACTTCTCCTCTCCACAAATCGGTTGGAGCCCGCACTTGGCACCGTTGACAGCTCTGGAACACTTCGTCAAGTACTACCTCGTTACTTCGGCCGGGTACGACGCCTTCCGGGCCGGCGGCAACGGGGTCATGGTCTTGGTGCTCGGGCTTCCCGTATTGGCCGCGCTGCATCGGATCTCAAGGCGATTCGGCAGTGAATGGGTGGGCGGGCCGGCGACGGGGGCAGGGCCGCTGCGGCGCGACAGTTCTTCAGCGGAGACGGCGCACCACGTAACTTCCCGCCATCTTGTCGTGCCAGGCCTGCTTGCGCCGGTCAACTCCAGCCCACGCGAAACCCAAGCAGCAGGTGGCCACGTCGACCACGTATCCGACCATCCGGACCACGCTCCGGCCCAGACCTAGTCGGCCCCCGTCCTCCTCTCGAACGACTCGACCACCCACCAGCCAGAGCCCTACCGTCTTGCCGGTTGTCGCCCAGAGAACCACGAAGTAGCCAACTTGGAGCAGGGTGATGGCACCGAAAAGGAGGTGCAGGTCGCGGCTGCCTGCCTGAAGAACGGCACCCGCCGCCCCAACCAGCACTAGATCGGTCGCGAGCGCTCCCGCGCGGGGCCAAAAGCCCAGATAGCCTAGGCCTGGGAAAGGCCCCCTGGTGCGAAGCGAGCGCACACCCTCCCAGACTGTCATCGGCCCACGCGGGCGGCCAGGAAGGTCGGCCAGCAGGCCGTTCAGTTCCCCACTCGTCTTCGCGGCGAAGGCGAGGCGTGAGCGTTCGCTGAGCTCTTCTGTGCTGAGCCGACCCTGGACATGGTGCTCGGTGAGTTCCATGACCGCCTGCTCCCGGTCTCCGTCAGACGCGCGCAGTTGGTCGCGGCGGGACCAAAGCGGCCAGCTTCCGCGGCTGGGCGGGCCAGATGGCGGCTCCTGCACTTGCGAGGTGACCCTGGCCCGGCTCAGCCCGGCTCAGGCACTGACGACGGCCTGATTCGGGACTCCCAGTCCCGTCGGAGCAGCCCCATGTAGATGAGGTCGGCGGTTTGGCCGTCGCGGTAGATCCGCTCCCGCAGGCGCCCCTCTTCCCGAAATCCCAGCCCCTGGTAGAGGGCTATGGCAGGCAAGTTGTCTGCGATCACGTCCAGACTCAATCGCCGGAGCCCTAGTTCGTGGAATGCGAAACGCAGGCCCAGGCTGGTCGCCTCCTTGCCGAATCCCTTGCCCCGATCGTCGGCGTCCCCGATACCGACCGCGATCCAACCGTGGCTGTTGGGCCATTCGATGCTGAAGATGGCAATGAATCCGACCAGCCGGTCATCTTTCAAGGTTCGGACCCGGAACTCGTAGGCATCAGCCGACGGCTCAGATACCTGATCACGATCGGCGAGGAACTCCGCCGGCATAGGACGGGCAGCATCCGTATCCATGGCCCGCCGGTACTCGCCGTCTTCACTCCACCGCGATAGGACCTCCCCGTCTCCCGGGCGAGGAGCAGCTAGTCGAATCAGGTCCCCATGAAAGAGCCGGTAGGAAGACATCGATGGGGGATTCCTCAAGAAACTGCGACCGACCCGCGTGGCCCGAGTATCGCAGACGATCGGAGAACTGCCTGCCGATCATGTACGTTGCTGGGGTCGCAACGTGGGGCCCAGGTAGCAGGGAGCCCTCGCCGCTGCGAAGGGCTCTCAATTAGGCTCAGGTTTCAAATATTTCTTCGGCTTGGCTGAGCTTCCACGGAATTCTCGTGGTCAGTAGCTCAACTTCCAGCGCATGCACGAGCCCACCTGCGGTTAAAGACTCAGTAGCAGATCGCACCTCGCTTCTGTCCTCAAACCGCAGCCGCACCCAAAGCCGGCCTGGACCCGTTGGGTCTCGGTTGCTCATGCCCCATCGCAGTCCTGCTCGCGCGGGGAGCCATCTTCTGCTCGCCCCTCGCTCCATGGCCGTCTGAGAGAGCAGTATTCCCAGCGCCGGGGAAGCGAGATATTGCGTCAATTCAAGGTCATCCCCCGACACGATCGCACTCTCGATCCCGTCCATTAGCTGGCGTACTCGTTCGGTAGTTTCCTCGATTCCTCGCGCACGCCCAGAGTTCCTGGGTCTCAGCTTCATTGCCCACTCGGCTATTCCTGTCACCTCAGTCCCTCATCCGCGCACTGTCCCAAACTTCCGGCAGCAATGCAGCCACGCTCTTGGCAAAGTCACGGTTGTGCTCGGACATAGGGCAACGATCGACAGTCGCTCGACGAGCCAGTTCCGGTACCCACGGCCAGCGCACCACGACGTAGTTGCCGAGGTGGCGCTGACAGTCTGCAGCTTCACCCCTCTCGTTACTTGCAACCCCCATCACCAGGCGAAAACGGTCCTTGGAAATACCAGCTCCTTCCAATGACCGGACCTCTTCCACCACCGTTCGGGCACCTGAAACGCCCGGCCGTAGCGGGAGAAGCACCAGATGGGCCAGTGAGAGCCAGTAGGCCGGCGCCACGGCGAGCTGCGACGCGCCTCCATCACAGTGTGGACCCATGTCGACAACGATGACATCGAAAGCGGGACGCAAGAAGTAGGTGTACAAGTAGTCGAGCTGCTCTCTCCTGACGGCGCTGAGCTGGTCGGGAGCGAGCATGCCGCGCGTTCCTGACCGTGGATCGACCCATAGAAGCGATTCAAGTGAGATGCGGTGGTCCGCTAATTCCGGAAATTGCAGGAAGATGCGATCACTCCTTGCGCTCGGCCGGTGATCAGATTCCCAGTCGGTGGTGCCAAGTACCAGGTCCAGATCGGGATGGCTCGAATCTGCGTCAACCAACAGGACCCGCCTTGCGTCGCCGAATTCGCTGGTGGCGAGGACCGTGGCCAACTCGATGGCGAGCCTCGTGCGACCAGATCCGCCTCGACCACCCGCAACTGCCACAACGACCGGGTGGCCGCGATCGGTTGTGGGGGTTACGGGCGAGGAGTCTGAGCGAAGGTCAGCGGCTCCCCTCCGCAAGTCGGCCCGAATTCTGAGCGCTGCCCACATCGGGCTGGGTCGGCGGAGAAGTTTCCTCCGCGGATGCCTGGACAAAGGGGGACAGGCTGCGGCGACCCAAAGCAGGGGATGTCGAGCGGGGAGGGTTTGCTGTTGGTAGGTAGGCGGAGCGCTCCACATTAGGGAGGAGCCGCCGACGCTCCCCACCTCGGGAGGGGGTGGGGGGAGGGCGGCACTCCCCCTGCCATCTCTCAGCATCTGCCACCCCCAAGGTCAGGGTTCGCCGTGCCTAGCACGCGTTGGCACCCAGATTAGGGGCAGTGCTCTGCGTCGCAAAGCCATGTTGCATCCACGCCGTTGCGGTGGATGTCACGGCGACGCTTGACCAGCCAGGGAAGACCAAGAGGGGAAGTTCGACAGCCTCCCAGGTTCGAACTGTGACACCATCGAGGAGCGACCCCGCGTCGACGCCCGCTAAAGGCCCGGGGGGGCAGGATGACTTAAGTGTGTACGTACATCCGGACCCGTGTAGAGCCGCAACTTGTCTCGTGCTCCCGTCGTCGTTGGTGCACTTGAAGGGTGCACCCGGATAGCTGCCGCGAATCGCTGCCCCGACCACCTCGGCCACGGTGCCAACTCCGTTCCCACAATTAGCACCTCCGTCAGGGACAGTGCAGAGTTCGAAGGTGTCGTCCCGCTGGATAGCGGTCACGTCGACCGCTTGAGCGGCAGCCTCGGAAGCGGATTGAGCCGCTGCCACCAGGCTAGCGTGGGTAGACAGGAGCGTCCCACCATCCACAGCCAGTCCAGTCACCGGCAGCAGGAGCAGGGCTAGAAGCAGACAGAAGATCGGCAGGATTTGACCACGCTGCCTCTTCGTCTGACTTCTCATCTACGCATCAACAATTGTCACCGGTGGGATCGGTCGAGGGCTTGCGGCTGCGGAACGGATTCACCTTGTCTGTCGCGGCGGAGACGAGGCGAGGTGACAGCATTCCGCCTACTAGTGGGATCCAACTGAGATTTGGCCGGAAGACCACCGTTGCCATGACGTCGCCGTCCGTTGGGATACTCGAAGTGGCGACGGTGCCGACTCTGCAGAAAGTGTCATCTGCGCCTCCGTACCCGAACCAAAGCGCGAATGAACCACCGCCCAGGGATGTGGGCATCGTTTGGCTATTTGGCAGCGCCCCCGCACAGCCTCCATGCATCTCGTCCTCGATTGTCGTTGGGACAAGGCCGCCACTCTCCGCCAGCACTGTCTGAAGTTCTCTATGGCCCGAGGAGCAAGCTTCGGTCGCGTCCACGCCGCGGGCTGCCACCAAGGCCGCGGCCGCCGCGGCTGACTCCATCGTCATTTGGGTTCTCGCGAGTTGGACGACCGCCACGGCACCGCACCCGACTATGAGCACAATTGGGAGAACGAGGGCTAGCTCGACTAGCGCCTGTCCAGCGTGCTGAGGTCGTCCGAAGTGGCCAATCATGTCGTGAGAGACTCAACCTGTAGTCTCAACTGGACGCTGACCGGCAGGGCATCTACACCAGCTGCACTGGCGACTGGAATCACGCTCCGCAGGGTGCCCCTGATCCAGATGTCTACCGCTGTGGCGGGCCACGAGGTATAGGCGAGGCACACCACCACTTCGCCGCGTGGCACGTCCTGTGAGCACGGGGCCATCGACCGAGCCACGCCGAAACAATCCGAGTCGTGGCACAAAGGGTTCTGGCGTCCATCCAGGTTGTTAGGGGATGGCCCAAGCGACACCAGACCGGCGCCACCCACCGAATTCGCGGGGCATGTCTGCAGCGTGCTGAT
This sequence comes from Candidatus Dormiibacterota bacterium, assembly GCA_049790415.1. GTDB lineage: Bacteria > Chloroflexota > Dormibacteria > Aeolococcales > Bog-877 > Bog-877. The sequence continues at coordinate 11,868 of JBAQYY010000061.1, forward strand.
CTCGGGGGTTCCGTCCCGATACTGAACACACGTCAAAGGAAGGCCGCACACTGCGGAAGTCACCACTGCCGCGGGACACCTGTTCACGTCAGCTTGGTTCAGCAGCGCAGTGGACAGTGAAGCATCTGCGGCCGTCTGGCCCGCGGCCAACTGTGCCACTGGCGCGCCTGGTATGGGCACCTCAGAGGCCACTCGCGCTCCTGCCAGCGCCGCGCTCTGAGCTCCTTCAGAGGTGAGCGCCGAAATTCCGAGCTGGACTGCGCCCAGACTGGCGGCCAGAAAAATGGTGACGCCAATCGCCATCTCGACCATCGCCTGTCCGCTCTGAACCCTTGCGTTCATGAAAAGGCGGTAGCCAGGCGTGTCAGCGCCGGATATAAAATTATGATTACAAACGGCAGCAAGATACATAAACTTACGGGTAGGAGCATGGTCACCAGCGCCTTGCGGCCGCGAGCCAGCAGTTCGTCCTTTTGCCGGTCGCGCAGCCCTCGCGCTAGTAACCCCAATGGCAGAGTTGTCGAGACCCCTTCCTCGCGCTGCACGCGGACAACCGCTGCTAGTGCTGACAACGATGGAATCTCAAGGTGGCGAGCGGCATCCTCTAGCTGACGATCGAGCTGTGGAGTGCCCGCAGTAGCGGAGGCGGCGAGGCAGCCTCGCAGCAACATGGCCGCCTGTCCGTTCAGCCGGTTGACGACCAATTCCATAGCCGATCGCGCTCCCACGCCTCCTCCGCCTTGTTCTAGGGCCATGAGATCGACGAGGATGGGAAGTTGGTCCACTATCGCCCTCCGACGCCTAGTCCCTAGGTCAACGACGCGAACCGCGACTCCTAGCGGGAGCGCAACCACGGCCAGGACCGAGAGTGCAGGTGGAGCGAATCCCTGCAGCGTCAGGGCCAGCATGACACTTCCCAGTGCGGTGGTCAGTAGTAATGTGACGGCCACTACTACCTCGGCAGGAGCGCTTATACCGGCACGGCTGAGTGATCCCGACAGAGTGGCGCGGAGTGGCTGAGGTAAGTAGCGCTGGACGGCGCTGCTGAGTCGCGTCACCGACGCGCCCACCAAGGCCCACCGGCCAACGCGGGCGGGGCGTCGGCTAGTCGTCCTGCGCGAGTTCCGCCGTCTCAGCCACTCGTCCAGCGTCGGTCGTCGTGGCCAAGTGACAGCGAGAATCCAGGTAGCGCCTGCGAGGCAGGCCGCGCTGAGTACTACCGGTACGGTCCACGGTGAGTCTGGCACTACCTCAACCCCTAATCTCCGGCAGTGACTCCGGTCCACTCGGGTAGAAGGCCCGGTCCCCAAGTCGAGCGGTGGGCAAAGGTGGGATATTGCGCCCGGCTCTTTCTTGTTTGGACGCGGACCTGTCAGCTTGCGGCGCCAAGGGGAGGAGATCAGGTTGAGGAACCCGCAGGATGTGCACCATCCACAGATATCCAACCGCAATTAGGGCCACTAAGCCGCCGAGTACGAACTCACCGGATACCGTCTCGTAGGGTGCGAGGTACTGGGGGTTTACGACGTGCAGGAGGGCAAGCAAGCCGAGCGGCATGACCGCGATCACCAACGCACCGAGACGTCCCTGTGCTTGTTCTGCGCGCAGTTGCCCTTGAACTGAGTCGACCTGATGCGCTGCCCGGCTCAGTTCTTGCAATAGCGGCGCCAGCCTCCCACCTGACCTGTTCCCGACAATCAGGGCGGAGGCAATCAATGTAAAGAGAGGCTGTCGCATGGTCTCCTGACCCTCTATCAGCGCTTGCTCGAGCGGAACCTCGGTGAGGCGGGCGAGTATGTGGGTGATCTCGCCGCGAAGTTGACCGGGGCCACTCTCAGCTAGTACCACCAACGACTGCCGCGTGCTGTGGCCTGCCGGCAAAAGTTGGGCAAGAAGATCCACGGCGCTAACCAGTGCGGCGCTAACGGCCGCCGCCCGTCGCGATTCGCGCCATCTGCGGAATGCGCCACTTGCGGCCCATCCGAGTACGGCTGTAACCATGGCCGGAGCGACAAGCCCAATCAACAGGTAAGCCAAGAGGCCCGCTCCACCCGCTCCCGCCAGGCTCGGTGCACGCGCCAACAGCCTTTGCTTTACCTGTCTCGCGCGGCCTGCACCAACCTGAGGCTCTGGGCGACCTTGGTGGCGTGTCGGACCGGCAATGAACAGCACAGCACAAGCAAGCCCCAGGGCACCGACTCCGGCGAGCAGTATCTGGGTGGGCTGCACGGACTAGAGCCGCCGGTCCAGGTTACCCCCGAGGGTAGCGACCACCGCACTAAGCTCGATTCCCGACGCGGCGAATTTATCGGCGATCTTTACTGGGAGATCGTCAAGGCGACCGATCGACCACCGCCAGTCTCCCCGGGCCCGATCGAAGCGGCACAGTTCCTCGACGACAGGAATCTCTCCTTCGACTTGGCCGGTCACCAACCCAACCGCCCCAACAACGCGACGGTCCCGCGCGTCTGAGTCTTGGAATCTGGTCAGGTGTACCACCATGTCGACCTTGGTGGCGATGTCGCGCGCGACCGCACCCGGCTCCGCCCGTACCTGCGCCGGATGGCGCCGCACGAGGGCAGCGAGTCGCATTAGGGCGTCTCGGACGCTATTTGCATGAAGGGTTGTTGCACTGCCATCATGGCCGGTCCCCATCGCGTCAATTACATCGAGCGCCTCTGGCCCACGTGACTCGCCGACGAAGATTCGATCGGGTCGCTGTCGGAGCGCATTTCGGACGAGCTGCTGAATGGTAATCTCGCCGGTGCCCTCGGTATTGGCTTCCCGCGCCTCAAGGGAGACCGTGTTAGCCCGGCCGCCACCAGCCGACCGCACGTGCAACTCCCGCTGATCTTCGATAGTGATGATCCGCTGAGTACGGGGGACTTCACCGATCAGCAACCGGAGCATGGTGGTCTTACCGCTGCCCGTACCACCCGACACGACAAAGTTGAGGCGGGCTATGACGGCGGCTTGAAAGAGGGGTACCAACTCCCAGGGCAGGGTATTCGCGAGCGCCAGGTCGGCGAGTTGGCCGAATCGGGCGAGCTGATGTCGCCTAATGGTCACAGCCATAGGCATAGCGACGGGCGGCAGAACGGCATTCAGTCGAGAGCCATCCTCCAGCGTAGCCGTCACCATTGGGCTGGCCCGGTCCAAGCGAGCTGATCCGTTGCCTAGCATCTGGCGGACCGTCTGAAGCAGCTCGTCTTCGGTGGCGAATTCGACGCCTGCCGGCTCCTGGATCCCGTCACGCAGTACGAGGACCTCGCGAGGCCCGTTGACAATGACTTCTTCCACTAATGGATCAGCGAGAAGTTCGGTCAACGGCCCCAGGGGGGTCACTCGGAACAAGACCCGCCGCCGCAATAGGGCGTATCCGTCCTGATCAAGCACTGGCGAACCGTCGTGTGGTGCATGCCTGTGGTAGCGCTCGACCTCGGCCTCGACAAGGGGCTCTATCCAGCTGCGATCTTCCGACGACACGTGCGTGTCGGTCCGTCGCGATAGGTGTTCGGCAATGGCCATCTGAACCCGCGGAAGCACGCTCGCCTCGGCCGCCTGTCCGTCCGACTCTTCCGTCCGGCGCGTACCTACCTCTCCGATGCTCACCGCGTACCTCCGCCAACGAGGGTGATGGAAGCCTTCGGCCGGAGCGGGATCAACCCTGGCCGAGCCTCCTCGTCGGAGGCCCTCAACGCCGAGGCGACCACTCTCCCGAGACGACTCAGAGGAGGGGCCAACGGACCCGCTTGGACCGCTGGGCGCGCACTATCCTCAGCCTGGAGGCAAGCCCGCGGGCGGTCCGGGACAGCGCCGGCGACCGCCATTCCATATCGACGGCGCATCGCGGTGTCCACTTCGCGCAACGAAAGACTTCCGAGACGGTTGAGAACAACCAGGCTGGGGCGCGTTCTCGCTTCGCCTGCAAGGGGGCCCGATAGGGTGCGGTCCAATAGGTCAGTCCCCATCTTGGTGGGAACCGCCACCCATACAAGCAATTGACAGAGCAGAGCCGCCTGCTGCGAGTCTCGACAATCGAGCGCTCCGACGTCCACAACGACCACGTCGTATCGGCGGCGCAAGAGTCCAACGACGTCGGCCAGCAGCGAGCCCGGCACAATATTTCCCAGTCCGGCGACAGCGCGCCCGGTAAGGACATCCAACCCCGATGCGGACTGGATGTGCCTAGACACCAAGGTGTCATCGACCCGCCTGAGCTTGGCCTCGTGCGCCAAGTAGACCAGCGATCTATCCTCGGCAAGATCAAGCTGGACTGCTACTGCTCCGAGGTGGGGATCCGCATCAACCAGAACCACGCGCTTTCCAAGAGCGTGGATCGCGACGGCCAGGTTGATACTCATGAAGGTGCGCCCTGGCGCACCGGTGGATCCGGTCACTCCAACCGCGCGACCAAGTTCGACAGAATTCGACTCCTCTCGGTAACCTTCATCGACGCGATGAGTCTGGCTCTTTCTACTTCGTTGGAATGGCGCAACCATCTCCGCTAACCGGGTCCGGACGCCGGCAAAGCCTCCGAGCAGGACTTAGCCGCAGTACCTGCTCGAATTGCGAGTAAGGCCTGATAGGGATCAGATATCGCTTGCTCAGTGCCCTCGCAACTGACCGCACCGGCCGGAACTGCCCAGATTGGTTCGGTGGCGTCGAGGAGGAGCCAGGGGGCGACTTGTGCCGGAGTCACAGCAATCGTCAGCAGATGCCCGGGTTGATCCGCTGCCATGACGGCGATTGACTGAGCCAACGGCACGACACATCCGACGGAGGCATTCTCGCCGCACAGATCTGCTCCAGGTGCGACGCTGCCAGCCTGTGCCCCGGAGACAGCGAACAGGTCAACCCGATCTCCAGCGAGCAAACCCGCAGGCATGAAGGCAAGGTTCAGACTGAGTTGCCGAAGCGACGAGCCCGAGCCGAGCGCAAGGTCGTGCCGGAGTATCAACGCTCCTGCCGGAATCGTTACCAGCGCGACAGCCCCTTGCACCTCACGAAAGTCGGCCTCCGGAATGGTGTCTACTTGAGCAGTGGGAGTCAGCTGAACCAATGCTCCCCCGGCGCGAAGGTAAGCCGTGGTGGCGTGCAAAGTCGCACCCGCTGTAATGGTCCGGCTCGCCACTAGAACTCGAGCGTCCCCGTTCTGCGCGGCGATGCCAATCAGAAGGAACCCCGCCAAGGCGAGACAGAAGGTCACCAATGCCACTACAGCCGCTGCCCACCGTCTCACCCGGCCTCCCCCTCCGTGGCGCCCCCTTCCCCATCGGGGATTGTGCGC
>JBAQYY010000062.1:0-6874 GCA_049790415.1 Candidatus Dormiibacterota bacterium
CCTCGGCCTGGGCGCAGGTGGAAGGGGCCCGCCACCCCGATCGTCCCTATTCGCTAGATCTCATTCAACGCTGCCTCGACGACTTCATCGAGCTCCATGGCGACCGCCAGGGCGGAGATGACGCGGCGGTGGTAATCGGGCTCGCTCGGCTGGGTGGTCGGCGGCTCGGCGTGGTCGCCAATCAGAAGGGTCGCACCCTGGAAGAACGGGGTCGGCGCAACTTCGGTATGGCCCATCCGGAGGGGTTCCGGAAGGCCCAGCGACTCTTCGCCCTGGCGGGCCGGCTCGAGCTACCCGTGGTCAGCTTCATCGACACCCCGGGCGCCTATCCCGGCGTCGCCGCCGAGGAGAGGGGCCAGGCCTGGGCCATCGCCCAGACCCTGGAGGCCCAGTTGGCGCTGCCCACCCCCTATTTGGCGGTGGTGATCGGCGAGGGGGGAAGCGGGGGAGCTCTGGCGACGCTGCTGGCCGACTCCGTGCTGGTCCTGGAACACGCCTTCCTGTCGGTCGCCTCGCCTGAGGCGGCGGCTGCGATCCTCTTCCGTGATGCCGGGCGCAAGCAGAGCGCCGCGGCTGCGCTGCGGCTGGAGGCCACCAACCTGATCGAGTGGGGGATCGCCGATGAGATCGTGCCCGAGCCCCCGGGAGGCGCACATACCGACTGGGACGCCACCGGAGCGCTTCTGCGCCCCCGGCTGGAGGCGAAGCTGGAGCAGTTGGTGCAGGAGGGAGTGAACCCGACCAGGCGGCGGGAGCGCTACCGACGTCTGGACGGTCTCTTCCAGCTCTGACCGGAGCTAGGCCTGGGCAGCCCTCTGCAGGGTACGGGCGCCATCAAAGGCCTCAACCACATCCCGGACGTGTCCCTCCGCGCCCAGGGGGATCACGTGCAGCCGGAGGCCCGGCCGCCGCCCGATCTCGCCCGCCAGCTGGGCGGCAACCTCAATCCCGGCCCCGGCCCTGATCCGCTCGGCCAGGGCGTCGGGAATGGGGCAATCGGGGATCGCCCGGCGCACGAACTCGAGATTGCGGGCAGCGCGAAGGATGCCCACGCTGGCGAAGACCCCGACCTGGGGCGGAAGCACCGACTCGGCCTCCCGCAGGAAGTCATCGAAGCGAGCCAGGTCGAAGACCATCTGGGTCTGGACGAAGTCCACCCCCGCGGCCACCTTGCGCTCCAGTAGGGAGAGCTCGCGTCGGCGGTCAGCGAAGGGGTTGACCACCGCCCCGCGGAGGACCCGATTGGGGGCCGCCCACTCGGGCACCAGTCGGAGCACCTCGGTGGCCCGCATCGCCGAATCGACGGCCAGACCACCGCGCCGGTCGCCCTGGACAACCAGAACCCCAGCCGCGCCCAGCGCCGAGGCCCCGGCCACCTGCTGGTGCAGGCCCAGCTGGTTGCGGTCCCGGCAGGAGAGGTGGAGCACCGGCCGGAGGCCGAACCTGAGACAGTCGGGAACCGCCGCCAGCGGCGAGAGCCGAGCCCGTCCCATGTGGTTGTCGGTAAGTCCGACGAGGTTGACGGCACCGTTGAGGTGGGTCAGGGCGCGTTGCACCAAGACCAAGCTGGCGCCTCGCGGCATGGAGACCTCGGCAGAGCGGTGTGCAGTGGCTAGCAAGATCCCTCAATATATGTGACGTGCTCAAGATGAAGGCGGTCCGCGCCTGCGCCGTCGTTGACTGACACCAACTCCTCCGCCCTCGCTCCCCCGGCGCCCAGCAGCTCGAGCACTCCCGTGCTCGAGGTGCGCCACCTGGGACGCTCCCTACCTCTGGGCGGCGAGTTGCTGGAAATTCTCCGCGACGTCAACTTCAGCATCCGGCGAGGCGAATTCGTCACCCTGGCCGGTCCTTCCGGGAGTGGCAAGAGCACCCTCCTAGGCTGCATCACCGGCTTGGACCTGCCCACTACCGGCCAGGTTTTTCTCAACGGCACCGACATCTCCACCATGCGCGAGTCGCAGCTGGCTGGGATCCGCAACCGGACGGTGGGCATGGTCTTCCAGGCCTTCAACCTGATCCCCACCCTGACCGCCCGGGAGAACGTCGAGGTCCCCCTCTATGCCGGCAGCTGGCACGGCTCACCCTCGGACCGGGCCACCGAGCTGCTCGGACTGGTGGGTCTGAGCAACCGCCTGGAGCACCGTCCCAACCAGCTCTCCGGTGGCGAGCAGCAGCGGGTGGCAATCGCCCGTGCCTTGGCCACCGAGCCGCCCCTGCTGGTCGCCGACGAGCCGACAGGAAACCTTGCCGCCGCCCAGGGAAAGGAGGTCCTCGATCTCCTCTGGAGCCTGAAGGAGCGGCTCGGCACCACCTTGGTGATCGCCACCCACGACCGGACTGTGGGTGACTACGCGACGCGCTGGTTGCAGCTCGCGGACGGGGCCCTGATCAGCGACGCGCCCGGGCCCCGAGCCACCTCGCGGTGAAGCTCGGCTTCTACTTCCGCTACGCCACGCGATCCCTCCGCCGGGGTGGCAACCGCACAGTGCTGGCGGGCTTCTGCGTCGGGGTTGGGGTCATGGCCATCGTGGGCTTGCAACTGGCCGCGGCGATGGTCACCGCCTCCCTGACGGCCAACGTCCGGGCCGCCAACGGTGGTGACGTCTCGGTGGTCTCGGTGGCGGTGCCCTTCCCCGCCAGCCAAGTCCACCTCTTCCAGACCCTCCGCGACCAGGGCCGGATCACCGGTTACACCGCCGTGCAGGAGAAGTCGGGGACCCTGATCCGGCCCAACGGACAGGGCGTCTCCATGACCATCGACGCGGTCAATCCCGCCAACTTCCCACTGGTCGGCGACCTACCGCTTCGAGCGGGCGCCCTGGGCACCTTCCACCAGCTCATCACCAGGCCGCACACCATGGTCCTCTCCGGCTCGGTGTCATCGCTGTTGGGAGTGCGCGCCGGGCAGCAGGTGACGGTGACGGTGTTTGGCTCCAAGGGAGTCGTCAAGTGGACTATCGGGGGGATCCTCTCCGGCTCCCCACCGGCCGGGCTCAGTCAGGACATCTTCGTCTCCCAGTCCCAGCTCCACTCGGTCCTCGGCCCGGGAGCTGTCACCGACTATGCCGCCGTCTACGTGACCACCAAGACTGCTGGGGACGCCTCTCGGGTGGCAGCGACCCTGCGCAAGCAGCTGCCCCTGGCTACGGTCTCCACGGTCAAGCAGGCCCTCAATTCCGATAAGAAGGCGAGCTCGGACCTGACTGAGTTCCTCTCCGTCGCCGGCTTGGCGGCGCTCCTGATCGGGGGGATTGGCATCGTCAACGCCATGCAGGTCAGTCTGGCCCGGCGCCGGCTTGAGATCGCCATGCTCAAGACCACCGGCTACCGGCGCCGTGACCTCTACCTGCTCTTCGGGCTGGAGGCGGCGCTGCTCGGACTGATGGGCGGGGTGGCCGGAGCGGCCGCCGGAATCATCCTCTCGGACGGAGTCCGGGTTCTGGTCGAGAACGTCGCCAGCGTGCAGATTAACTTTGTTCTCAGTCCGGAGGTGATCCTGGCCGGGGTCGGCATCGGCGTTGCCACCACCTGCATATTTGCCATCCTGCCCATCGTCCGCCTGAGTCGGGTCCGGCCCGTCGCCGTGCTGCGGGATATGACGGGGAGCCCCACGGCTGGTGTCGTCGGCTCCAGCCTTGCCCTCCTGGCCCTGGTGGCGGCGCTCTTCTGGCTGCTCGCTTCCGCCATCCTGGGCTCGATCTGGCTCGCTCTCTGGCTGGTAGTGGGCACCGGGATCGCCCTCGGCCTGCTCACCCTGGTCTTCAGCGTCGCCCTCTGGGTGGTTGGACGCCTGCCGGTACCGGAGCGGCTCAGCCCCTTCTACGTCATCCTGGTCGGTCTGGCACTGGTGATCTCGATCGGGATCGCTCTCCTGGCCAGCCTGCGGGCGGTAGGCGCGCTGCTGATCGCGGCCTCCCTGCTCGGCTTCATCGTGGTCTACGTACCCCGGCCAGCGCGTTCGGTGATCAGACTGGCCCTGCGCAACGCATCGCGCGACCGTACTCGGACGGCGGCCACTGCCGTGGCCCTCTTCGTAGGCGTCTTCGCGGTCGGTTTGATCCTGGTTCTGGGCACCGACATCCGGGGTGATCTGGACAGCTTCATCACCAAGTCGACGACCTACAACCTCATTGCAGTGGCCCCCAATCGAGGTTCTGCTTCGCTGATCCGGGCCAGTTCTCACCTGGGTGCTCAGCAGGAGCTGGTAACGGTGGTGGCGCCGACCGCTCCTGTCCTGGTCAACGGAAGTCCCTTCGCCGAGTTGGGGACTCGCTCGAGCAAGCTGACCCGGGCCCGGAGCGCCCTCGAGCTTCTGAGCGGCGTGCAAGGTTACTCCCTGCAATCGGGGACTCTTCCCCAAGTCGACATCACTAGTGGGCGCCAGCTCCGGCCCAGTGACGCCGCCAGCAACGGGGTGCTGCTCAGCGCTGCCCTGCGCCAGGCTCCCTATCACCTCAAACTGGGCGACACCATCACGGTGAGCGACACCGTCGCCGCTCACCCGGTACTGGTCACCCTGAAGGTGGTCGGCTTCTACCTACCCATCGTGACCAAGGGCAAAGGGGTCTCCCTCAACGTCACCCTGGTCCCCATCCTTGGGGCATCGTCGACGGCCGAGGCGATAGCGGGCACCGAGGTCGACCGGGTGGTGGAGCTGAAGTTCCCGCCCAACCGGGTCGATTCCGCAGCCACCAAGCTCCGCAAAGCTGATCCCTCGGCGGACGTGGTCAACCTGGCTGACTTCACGCTCATCATCGATCAGTTCCTCAACAACGCAATCCTCTTTCTCACCGCCATTGCCTCCCTGGCGCTGCTGGCGGGGATTGTGATCGTGGCCAACTCGGTGGCGCTCTCGCTGCTGGAGCGGCGGCGCGAGATCGGCGTCCAGAAGGCGGTGGGCCTGAGCAGCAAAGCGGTGTACGCCCAGGTGCTAGTGGAGACCGCGACCGTGGCCTGGCTGGGCGCCACCTTCGGCATGGCGGCGATCGCCCTGGTTCTGGTTCCTCTGGGACGGCTTGTCCTCAAGGTCACCCTGGGGATTCCCACCCCCTTGGCGCTGGCCATCGTCTTGGGTGCGATCGGAGTGGCCGTCGGCACTGCCGCGCTGGTGGCCTGGCGGCCGGTCCGGGTCCGTCCTCTGGAAGTACTGCGCTACGAGTGAGGCCCGGAGGGTGTCTCGGGCAGACGCGAGAGCCGTCTCCTAGACCGGCGCCTCGAGTTCCGGAGAATCTCCGAACGTCGGTGGTTGCCGGTTAGGTCTTGACGAGCGTCGGTCGCTCGTGTATGACCCATCCACGGTCGGCGCTTGAACTCGCCCAGCGGGTACGCCGGCCGAGCGGAGGCCCGATGAACGTTCCCGTAGTGCCCCTGTCGCTGATGCGCTTCCTGGTGGGCAGCAGGGCTCTGGGCGTAGCCGCGCTCGGCCTGGCGGCGGCGGCGGGAGTCTTCACGGGATCGGAACTGTACCTGGCGTTGCAGACGGCCTCTCCGCTGCTCTCCCACGGAATCATCTACTTCTGGCCGGTTGTGCTCAGTCTGATCGGGCTCCTGCTTGACGTCACCGCCGCCACCGTGGCCGTACTCGGGGGCGCGCTGATGCTGCTCAAGCGCCGGACCGGGCGACGCTTGGTGGTGGCGGCACTCTCCGCTGGAATTGCTGGGGAGACGGTGCTGGCTTTCGTCGACTCAGGGCAGTACACCAAGGATGCATCAATTCTCTGGATCGCTCTGCTGGTTTGTGGCTACCTGCTGCTCATCCTGAGCGCCATCCTGCAACGCCGTCGCTCCCATCTCTACTGGTTAGGCAGCGAGGAGCCTGGCCAGCGGTCCTAGACCTCCCGTCTCCCCGCCGCGGCAACCGCCTGGCGCCGCCCGATCCGCTCCGCTGCTGCTGACACCACCACGGGAGCTGCCATGCGGGCTGCTCGCAGAGCCAGGTTGGTGGCCAGCGAGCGGCCCCTGCCGGACCTTGCGCTCGGGCGCGACAGATCACCCCGATCTGCCGCTTCGGCGAGCAACTCCTCGAGCCGCTCCCGCCACTCCTGCGGCATGTCAGCGATCCAGTCGGTGGCGACCGGCTTCTCGTCCTTCTTTCGCCGCCGAGCGCGGACCACGTACACGGTACCGACGAGCACCACCACAGCCAGACCTGCCGCCAACTTGACGCCGTCCCGGCGCAGCCGCTGGCGGGGATCCAGCTCGTAGCGCAGGCGCGCCGCCAGGAGACTGGTATTGGCCTCCAGGCGCCCGCGGGTGGCGACTACGGTCTGACGCGCTTGCTCAGGCGACGTGCCCACGCGAGATCCTCTTCAAGACTGGCCTTGGTTTCCTTGAACGGCCAGAGGCGCCGGTTGATCCAGACCACCACCCCTCCCAGGAGGAGCAGCAGCAAGCCGACCATGGCAACGATGCCGGCGACCAGGGTGTGGTTGGGCTGCCATTCGACCAGCGTGACCAGGGCGAAGATGAGCAGCACCCCCAGCCCCAGCAGTGCCACGACCGCCCCCAGAGCCACCCGGATTGCCCTCTTCAAAGCCGCCTTGAGTTCGGCCTTGGCCAGGGCAACCTCGTCGGTCACCAATTGGCGAACATCGCCGGTCAGACCGTGGACAAGATCCGTCACGGTCTGCTCGGGAGCTTCGGGGCTGGCCATCTCTGCAGCGTAGCGGATCGGGGCTCAAGCTTCCGCGCCGCATATCATCAAGTCGTGCCGGCCCCTTACCGCCAGTCCCTCGAGGAACTGGGCGCCCCCTTGGTCCGACTGGCCCGCTCGGGAAGCCTGCTGGTGGCGACCGACTTCGACGGCACCTTGGCCCCGGTGGTCCGCGACCCCCGCCGGGCCCGGCCGCTACCCGAAGCCGCGGCCGCGTTG
>JBAQYY010000063.1:0-27129 GCA_049790415.1 Candidatus Dormiibacterota bacterium
GGCCCGTGGTGGATGCCCTGGGGATGCCAGGTCATCATCCCGGCGTCGATTCCGGCCCGACTCATGAACTGACCAGCGTGGTAGAAGAGGACTTCGTCGTAGTCGATGTTGCGGTGATAGAAGGGCAGCCGCACGGCTCCCTCGTCGTCGATCCCCTCGATCCTTCGGGGCGCGAAGGTGCAGAGGACGAAGCCCGAGGTGCGCAGAGTGGTATGCACTGACGGAGGCAGGTGGAAGCGCCCCGAAGTCACCGGGCGAATGTCCCGAACGTTCAGCGCGAAGGCACTGAGATCACCCTTCCAGCCCACCGTATCGATGGGGTCGAAGGGATAGAAGACCCGGGTCCACTGGCCTTCGCGCTCGATCACCAACTCCCACTCGCCGAGGGCATTGGGCGGGCCGGCGCTGAAGGGAATCTCGGGCAGCCGCAGAACCGCCCGGTCGTAGGGGGAGTGCTGGCCCATGCGATCGGCGGGAGGCAGCTCGGGCATCTCAGTTGAGGCGATGACCAGTAGGAAGCTCTCGTCTCCCTGGGGGAAGATGCGATGAGTCGTTCCCCGGGGTAGGACCAGGTAGTCGCCCTGCTCGTAGGTGAGGCGGCCAAAGTCCGTGGCCATCTCGCCGCCACCGCGGTGGACGAAGTAGATCAGGTCGGCGTCGGCGTTGCGATAGGAGAAGGGCATCGCCTCGGTGCGCCGGGAGATCTTGATGCGCAGATCCTGGTTGCCCAGCACCGGAGTCAAAGCGGCGGCCGGGTCCTGGGCATCGGCAGCCTCGACTCGGCGGAGGTCGTAGGCGCGGGGCCGAAGGGGCCCCTCGATCCGCAGCCACTCGGTCGGGGCGTGGCTGTGGTAGAGGTGCGAGGCCGGGCCGAAGAAGCCCTGGCGCGCGAACTCTTCCTCGAAGGTGCCTTCGGGACGGTCACAGTGGGCCTGGCGGCTGAAACGACCCCGGGACTGAGGGAACATCGAGCTCAACCTCCAGAAAAGCTGATCACGGTCTTGATGTCATCGGCTTGCCTGGTGAAGGCTTCGGCGAACTGCTCGGTGGCAACTCTCCTGGTGACGATCTGCTCCAGGACCCCGGGCCACTTGCGCACCGCTGCCCCCAGCATCCGAGCCGCCGCCTCGAAGTGGCGGCGATTGGCGTTGACGGTGCCGAAGACCAGCTTGTTGCCCAGCACCATGTCCAGGTTGAGGGAATCGGCGTCGACGGTCACAGTCCTCATCCCAGCAGTCACCGAGCTGAGGCAGCAGACCCCGTTGTGACCGGTGGCGGAGATGGCCTCCATGGCGACCGAGGAGGCCCCGGTGGCCTCGAAGATGATGTCGATGTGACCCAGCTCCTGGGCCAGCTTGGAGACGGGGTGCTGGGTGGCATCGAGCAGATTGGCCCCCACCGCCTTGGCCACCTTGTAGGCGGGCGAGTCAGGGTCGGCCTTGGCGACCAGGCTGACCTCCAGGTCGCGCAGGCGCAGGAAGATGGCCGCCAGAAGTCCGACCGCCCCGGCGCCGCAAACCAGTGCCTGCTTGGGCTCCCAGGGCATCCTTCCCCGCTGGATGCTGAAGGCCTGAATCAGGCCTTTCTCCACGATGCTGCTGGGCTCCATGAGGACCCCCACCTTGGTCAGGGTGGCCGGCAGAGGGATCAGGTAGTCGCTCGACTCCACGTAGCGTTCCGCCATGTACCCGTCGCGGCCCTTGATGCCCCGCTCTGTGTAATGGCCGGTCAGGCAGTCGTCGCTCTGACCGGCGGCACACGGTGGGCAGCGTTCGGGGCAGGGTCGGCGCACCGTGGCGACCACCAACTGGCCTTTGGCCAGCTCGACTCCGGCCGGCGCAGTCACCACCCTGCCCAGGTTCTCGTGGCCCAGAACCAAGCTGTCCCGGCCTTGGGGCGGAGCACCGTAGCCATCGTTGGCGATCTCCAAGTCGGTGCCGCAGACGCCGACCTCGACCACTTCGACCTCGACGGCGGCAGCCGGCTTGCCATCGGCGCCCTCAACCATGCCCGTTCCCGAGGGCTCGGAGATGGTCCCCAGGCGCACGCTGCCCTTGGTGCCTGGAGTGGTGATGATGGCCTTCATGGGTGCTCTCCTTGCCACGGCCGCAGATCAGAGAAAGCCTATCGCTATTGGTCAGGCAGGAGGGTGATGCCTCGTAGGTTCAGCGGCCTGCGGATAGCGAAGTAGACAACCGTCCCCACCACGGTCACCAGGAGCCGGTCAAACGCTCGGTTGAGGATGGCGATCGCCGCCGCCACCGGAGTGGCGACACCGAAAGCCACCAGAAGCAGGGTCATCGACCCCTCATAGGCACCTATGCCACCGGGGAGCAGACTCACCCCGCCGGCTAGGTGGGCCACGGCATAGACGAAAGCGGCCTGGTAGATGCCCACCTCCACCCCCACGCTGCGGATGGTGAAGTAGAACATGGCGATCGCAATCAGGGCGGCCACGGGACCCAGCAGCGCCGGGCCGAGCGTTGCGGGCCGACGGGCGATGAAGATCACGTCCCGATGCAGGGACATGAGGTCCGCCGAGTAGTGGCGGACCAGAGGGACCCGGACGGCAAAGCGCATGACCAAGTTGAAGGCCCGGGGCCAGAGCAGGATCGTGGAGATGGCGAGGATCCCCACCAAGGCGACGAAGACGGCCGCCTGAGCCCCGGGGAACTGCCCGGCACCGGGGATCGCTGCGGCGATCAGCCCGATCGGGTAGAGGAGCTCCTGGACGACGATGGTGGCCGACACCTCGCCCAGGTTCACCTTGGCGTGCTGGCGCAGGATGAAGGCTCGGCTCAGTTCACCCAAGGGCAGGATGGCGGTGGGCTGACCGGCGAAGTAGATGAGGATGGTCTCGACCGCGCCGTGGTCCAGCTTCAGGGGCTTGAGGAAGAGATGCCACTGGTAACCCTTGAGCAGGTAGTAGGCCAAGGACAGCGCCAGCACCAGCGGCAGGTAGGCGAGATTGAACCGGCTCAAGGCTCCCCCCAGTTCGCTGGGGTGCACGTATTCGATGATCAAGGCCAGAATGGCCAGGCTGATCAGGGCTGGCAGTAGCCGGCGCAAGCTGGGGAAATGCCGAACTTTGGCTGGGAGTCTCATGGTTCTAAACAGGACAATAGCGCTAGCCGACGCTCGCTAACCCAGGCGAGGAACTCAGAAAGCGTTCCCTAATGGGGATCGGGCCGGTATACTCCGCTCACTTTGGCCGCGATCAGCTCGCGCGTTCTTTAAGATGAATTGAGATCATGATATGGCCCCGCTACTAGAAATTAGCGGTCTCCGGACCTACATCCGACAGCGCAAGAACGAGGTCCGTGCCGTCGATGGCGTCTCCCTCTCGATCGAGGAGGGCGAAACGCTGGGCTTGGTCGGCGAGTCCGGTTGCGGCAAGACCATGACCGGGATGTCGATCATCCGTTTGCTTCCCCCCGGCGGCTACATCGCTGGCGGCAGCATCAAGCTGGCTGGCAAGGAGTTGGTGACGCTCCCGGAGAAGGAGATGCGCCACGTCCGGGGCAACGATGTGGCGGTCATCTTCCAGGACCCGATGACCTCGCTCAACCCGACCATGCAAGTCGGTCAACAGATCGCCGAAGGGGTCCGCATCCACCGCCACGCCACCCGCGAGCAGGCCATGAAGCGGGCCGAGGAAGCCCTCGGGCTGGTGGGAATGCCGCGACCCAAAGAGCGGCTGCACGACTACCCCCACCAGCTTTCAGGAGGGCTGCGGCAGCGCGTGATGATCGCCATGGCGCTCGCCTGTGAGCCCAAGATACTGATCGCCGACGAGCCCACCACCGCGCTGGATGTCACGATTCAACTTCAGATCCTTGAGCTTCTATACGACTTGAAGCAACGCCTGAAGATGGCCGTCCTGCTCATCACGCATGACATGGGCGTGATCGCCGGGAGGGCCGACCGGGTCATGGTCATGTATGCCGGCAAGATTGTCGAAGCAGCGGACACGGTGGAGCTTTTCGAGCGGACTAGACACCCTTACACCGAGGCTCTGCTGGCATCCATTCCCCGCATGGATCAGCGAGAAGATACCGCCCTCTACAGCATTCCCGGACTTCCCCCGGATCTGTCCCATCCCCCCACTTGGTGCCGGTTCCAGCCCCGGTGCCGCTACGCGACAACCATTTGCCACGAAGAGGAGCCACCGCTGGCGGGCGATCTTCCCGGCCACGAATATGCGTGTTTCAACCCCGTTTCTGGCAATGTCAGGCGCGAGGGAGCGGCGTGAGAGCAAACCCGCGGGCCAGGAGGAGACCAGGCTGATGGCGGCAATCCCGGCAACTGCCCCCGAGCGTGCCCCCGCGGACGAGACCGCACCACTGGTTGAAATTCGCAACCTGGTCAAGGAGTTTCCCGTCACGGCGGGAGCCGTGCTACAGCGGAAGATCGGGACCATCAAGGCGGTCACCGACATCTCCTTCAGCATCGCCAAGGGTGAGACCTTCGGCTTGGTGGGCGAATCGGGATGCGGCAAGACCACGATCGGGCGGCTGCTGGTAGGCCTAGAGAAGCCAACCTCGGGCGAGATCCTCTTCGAGGGCCGAGACATCGCCAAGATGACGGGAGGTGCCCGCCGGCGCCAGCGCCGCGACCTGCAGCTGGTCTTCCAGGACCCTTATGCCTCGCTGGATCCCAGAATGCGGGTCGGCTCGATCATCAAAGAGCCGCTCAACGTGCAGAAGATTGGCAGCAGCGAAGAGCGCAGCGCCCGCGTGCGCCAGCTTCTCAGCGAGGTCGGTCTCAGCCCCAAGGCGGTCGATTTCTATCCCCACGAGTTTTCGGGAGGACAGCGACAGCGGATCGGCCTGGCCCGTGCGCTCAGCCTCAACCCCAAGCTAATCGTGGCCGACGAGCCGGTATCAGCATTGGACGTGTCGATCCGCTCGCAAATACTCAATCTCATGAACAGCCTGCAGGCCACCCACGGGCTCACCTACCTGGTGATCTCTCATGACCTCTCGGTGGTCAAGTACCTCTCCGACCGGATCGGAGTCATGTACCTGGGCAAGCTAGTGGAGATCGGGCCTAGTCACGCCATTTACGAGAACCCGGCCCACCCCTATACCTTGGGGCTCATCAACGCCATTCCCGAGCCGGACCCGGTGCGGGAACGCGCCAAGGCTGCCGCCCCCATCAAGGGTGAGTTGCCCTCGGCCCTCAATCCCCCATCAGGATGCCGGTTCCGCACCCGCTGTCCCAAAGCCCAGGACCTGTGCGCTGAGCAGGTGCCCCTCCTGAGGCCGTTTGGGCCTGGTCACTGGGCCGCCTGCCACTTCCCCCTCCAGACGCCCACCGCCACCGCCTGAAAGCCGCTCCTCAGCACTGGGGCTGATCTGCCCTCGGCACTCTCTCCCCCATTCAGGCTGCCGGTTCCGCACCCACCGTCCCGCGGCAAGATCTGGGCACTGCACAGGTGCCCCTGCGGAGGCCGTCTTGGCCGCCTGCCACTTGCCCCTTTCCCCCCCCCCCTTCCATACGAGCACGGGCACCGCCGTAAGGGAAGCTCCTCAGTGGCGCGGTGGCCCCTGGTCGCTCAGCGACCACTCTTCTGCCGGACAAAAAGTACGGGGCCCGGCTGACGCCGGGCCCCGCTTCGATTTCGAGTCTGGCGCCGTTACGAGACCCGGTAGTTCTCCGGGTAGATCTCGTCGAAGATACCCTGCGGGTTGAGACCCGAGAGCTTGCTGTTGTAGATCGTCAGTGCCTGCGGCGGGTTCGGCATCCAGATCACGGGGATCTGCTCCGCCAAATAGTTCTCGTACTTGTCGATTGCCTTGATCTCAGCTGCCGCTGTCGGAGCGACGTTGGTGGCCTTGATCAGCGCATTGGCTTCGGCACTGTCGTAGTTGCCGGTGTTGGAGCTGGCTCCGGTCTCCCAGAGCTCCTCGCCGGTGGGAAGGAAGTCAGGTGAGTACACCCAGCCGCCGCCCCAGTTGTCAACCTGCCATGCATAGCCAGGAGTGTAGGCGCTGGTGATCACATCACCGAAGGTCTCCGGGGTCTGCACCTCGGCGTTGATGCCCGCCTCTTGCTTCCAGTCGGAAACCAGGGAGGTCATCTCGTCGGTGAACACGTTGCTGCCGGAGGTGTAGAGGAACTTGAACTGCAGCTTCTCTCCCTGGGTGATTCCGGCACCGCAGTCGGTGGCGCCGGTGCCCGGCTTGGAGCAGGTGCTAGTTCCGCCCTTGTTCACCTTCCAGCCGTGGTCCTTGAGCAGGGCAGCCGCCTTGGCGGGGTCGTACGGATAGACCCCGTTCTGGTTGGCCTCGAGCTTACTCAAGAAAGGATTCTCCTTGGTGTTTGAGGGATAGGTGGGTACCGGTCCGTTGTTGACCTGGCCCGCACCTCCCACGTAGTAATCCTTGATGATCTGCTTCTGGTTGACCAGAGACTGCATCGCCTGGCGGATGTAGAGCTGTTTGAACAGGTTGCCCACTTGGGGATTGCTGAAGTCAAGCGGGAAGTAGTTGGTCGAGTAGATCCACCAGTAGGAAGCCTTGTAGCCGCTGCGCTCAAGCTCCTTGAGCAGTGAGTAGTCCTCTTGCGGCAAGTAGCCAATGCTCAGATCCCCCGCCTTGAGCTCATTGAACTCAGAGGTGACGCTGGTGAAAGGAATCTCCTCAAAGGCCTTGATGTCCGGCTTATCCGGACCTGAATAACGCGTGTTAGGGACGAACTTTGCGTAGCCCGAGATGTTGAACGAACTGATCTTGAAAGGACCGTCGACAACCTGCCACATGGGGTTGGTCCCGTAGGTGCTGGTCGATTGCGCCTCGGAGTTGATGTACTGGGCCACAGCCAGCGCACCCGTGGCGGCGGTGCCGGGAAGAGTCTCGTCGTAGTTGCCCACGGGGCTGCTCGCCGAGGTCTTGTCCCAGCTCGCCTGGGGGATCGGGTAGATCTGACTCAACTCGTTGTAGGTGAACCAGGTGGGGTTGTACACAGCGTTGAGCTGAAGCACGACGGTGTAGTTACCTTGCGCGGTGTAGCTGGTCACGTTGTCTGGGAACAGTCCAGCCACATATGCGCCCCAGCCCGGGCCAGCAGCGCTAGAGCTGGTGAGGTTGGAGGCAGCCGGGCTGACTGAAGCCTTGAGGATGTTCATCCAGAAAATGACATCTCGCGAGGTGATCGGGGTACCGTTCGACCACTTCCAATGCTTGAGATTGAGGGTGACCGTCTTGTTCCCGTTGCTGTACTTGGGCGCGTCGGCAATGCTCAGGCTCGGATTGAGCGTTGGCTTGCCGTCATTGCCAAACCAGTACAGGGGCCGGTAGCTCAGCCACGAGAAGTACTGGGCGTTGGTGGTCGTGAAGTAGGTGGCCGACTCGACGGGTGAGATGTAGTCGGGAGCGCCACCGGCAGCCTCGCCCCAAGTCACTACCTTGCTCGAGGATGCGGACGCGGCGCTGGCGTTCAGGGCACCCGAGAGCGCTCCGGAGCCCACTCCGGCGATGGACACCGCCGCCATGGCTCCCAGTGCGGCCAATCGCCAAGCCGGAAATTTAGACAACTTTTTCACCAAGATCTCGACCCTCCTATGCCATGATCCAAATTCAGGCGCTCCGGCCGGCCAGATGCCGATCCGCGATTCGCCCGCATGGTTAATGGAATCCTAACCGCCCCGAGAACTCCTGACATCCCTCGTCGGGATGATTTGTGGTCTTCCCAGGTGGCGGGAGCCGGGAATGGGATCAGCGAACCGGGGTAGAGAGCGCCCAGTCCCTGATCTC
Source organism: Candidatus Dormiibacterota bacterium (assembly GCA_049790415.1). Classification (GTDB taxonomy): domain Bacteria; phylum Chloroflexota; class Dormibacteria; order Aeolococcales; family Bog-877; genus Bog-877. The sequence continues at coordinate 7,758 of JBAQYY010000063.1, forward strand.
ACTTAGGTCTCCCGGTGGCTTGGCTAGTTCTAACTAAGGACTGGGCAAGGCGACCCCGGTGGCAGCCAGCTGGAGTGGGACGCTCCAGCCGGGGCCGGTTGGCGGGCTGAGATCGCCGAATGGCTCAGCGCACCTCGCTGATGCGGATCAGGTTGCCCGCCGGATCTCGGACGGCGCAGTCACGAATCCCGTAGGGCTGCTCGGTCGGCTCTTGGACGACTTCAGCGCCCTTGGCCTGTATCTGGGCAAAGGTGCCGTCGAGGTCGGCGCTGGCCAGGATGACGTGGGCATAGCTGCCCTTGGCCATCATCTCGACGATGGTGCGACGCTCCTCCTCCGTGACGCCGCAGCCGGGCGCGGCGGGTGGCTCGAGGACGATGGAGGTGCCCGGCTGCCCGGGGGGGCCGACCGTGATCCAGCGCATCCCGCCGTGTCCGACGTCGTTGCGGACCTCGAAGCCAAGTGTGTCGCGATAGAAGGCCAGGGATGCTTCCGGGTCGTTGTGGGGGAGGAAGGTCGAGTAAATGGTGATGTCCATGGCGGTCAGGCTAGCTGGGCCTCGGTGCCCGGCACTTCTCGATTCCTGATCGGTCTGGTCACCTGTTTGGCCACGCACGAGGGCATCCCCGAGGTCGCCTGGCTCTGGTGGCGCCGGTAGTCGCCGGGCGGCATACCGACCAGTTCTTTGAAGCGGGTGCTGAAGGTGCCCAGCGACGAGCAGCCGACCGCGAAACAGACGTCAGTGACGCTGAGGTCGCCCCGACGCAGCAGCGCCATGGCGCGCTCGATGCGTCGTGTCATCAGGTAGCCGTAGGGCGACTCGCCGTAGGCCAGCTGAACTCGCGGCTGAAGTGCCCGGCCGACATGTGCGCCCCCCGGGCGAGCGCCTCGACGTCCAGGGGCAGGGCGAACTCCCGGTCGATGCGGTCGCGGACACGGCGCAGGCGAGCAAGGCCGCCCAGGTGCTGCGCCACCGCGGGTCTGCTGGTCACCTGCGGTGATGATGCCAGGTCGCACCCCGTTTGCCCAATGTCGCGACACCCCGCGGGGTGATCTTGTGGGGACGTTGCGGGCCACCACAGCGGCTGGCAGCGGCACCATCACTGGGCAACCGGAGGCACTCGCGCGTAATGCCTGGCGTCTATGCCGCTCTGGGTCACGGGTCAGCAGAAAGGGTCTAACGCTTCTGGAGGCGGACCTCGAGCGAATCGCGCAGAGCATCACCCACGAAGTTGAAGGCCATCACCGTCAGCACGATGCAGACCCCAGCCGGATAGATGAGCCACCAGTAGCCGGCAAAGACATAGGTCGTCCCGTCGGAAAGCTCGAGGCCCCAGTTGGTTGCCGGAGGGGCGATGCCGAAGCCGAGGAAGCTGAGGGTGGCGACGGCGATGATGGCGTCCGCGACCTGGAAGGTGGCGTTCACCACGACCACCCCGATGGAGTTGGGAATGATATGACGCAGGAGCACCCGTCGCTGGCTCCCACCCATGACTCGAACCGCCTGAACGTATTCGCGGACGCGCAGGGATAGCGTCTCTCCTCGAACCAATCGCGCCGGGCCCAGCCAGGCCACAAAGGCGATGGCGATGATCAACTCCGGTACCGAGGTGGAGAAGATAGCGCCGAGGAGGATGAGCAGGAGGAGGAAGGGGATCGCCAGCATGGAGTCGACGATCCTCATCATGACGGCGTCGACGAAGCCTCCGATCAAGCCCGCGGTGGCCCCCCAGATGACGCCGATGCAGACGGCCAGGATTGCTGCTGCGATGCCGACCTCGAGTGACGTCTGACCGCCGAGCATGAGCCGGCCGAGGTTGTCGAACCCGGTGTCGTCGGTGCCGAGCAGATGCTGGAGGCTAGGACCCTGGTCCTTGATGTTGGGATTGGTGAATACCTGCTGGGTGTGGTAGATGAGCGGGCCCACAAAACAGAACAGGATGAAGAAGATGATCAAGCCCGCTCCGACCACCGCCAGCTTGTTCTCGGTGAAGACGGTCAGGATCATCTTCAGCGCGCTTCCGCTCTGGTAGGCCTCGCCTCCCTCTGGAGAGGTCGCGGTGTCGACGGCGATGTCAGCCAGTCCGGTGTTCAGTCCCAGGCTCACTTCAGCAACCCAACCCTATTCGGTAAGCGACGGCTGGTCGACGACGCGAATCAGACATAGCGAATTCTCGGATCAGCGACCGCGTAGAGGATGTCGGCCACCAGCGATCCGATCACCGTAGCCACGGCGATCACCACGGTTACGCCGAGCAGCACCGGGAAGTCATCGTTCTCCGCGGCGAGGAAGAACAGGTAGCCCATGCCCGGGAAGTTGAAGACCGTCTCGGTGACCACCGCCCCGGCGGCGATGCCCGGGATGCTCAACCCGACCAGGGTGAGCACAGGAATCAAGGCGTTGCGAAGAACATGCCGGAAGAGGACCCGCCGGTTGGACACCCCCTTGGCTCGGGCTGTTCGCACGTAGTCCTGAACCAGATTCTCCAGCATCGAACTTCGCATGTATCTGCTGAAGAGGGCCAGGGTGACCAGGGTGAGGGTTGCGACCGGAAGTATCAATGTGTTGAGCTGCTGGAACAGCCCGATCGACGCCTGGGGCTCGGGCGGGAACCAATTCAAGGTGGCGCTGAACAGGATGATGAGGAGGAGCCCGAGCCAGAAGGTGGGCATCGAGTAAAAGATGAAGGCCAAGCCGGTCAGGGTGTAGTCGTCGGGCTTGTTGCGCCGCACCGCCTGCATCACCCCGAGCGGGACCGCGAGCAGAATCGCCAGCACCGTCGAACTGCCCACCAGAAGCAGGGTGTTGGGCAGCCGAGCGGCCAAGAGCGTGTCCACCGAGGCGGTCTGCTTGTAGGAGTAGCCGAGGTCGAGGTGGGCGAGGTTCCAAAGCCAGAGCAAGTACTGGAATGGAAGCGGTTTGTTGAGGCCCAATTGCTTGGTCAGCGAGGCTACATCCGCCGGGCTCGCCTTGGGACCGAGGATCGCTCGCACCGGGTTGCCGGGGAGCATGTGGAGCAGGATGAAGGTGATGATCGTGACCCCGATGATCACGATCAGGGACTGAAGGGCCCGCCGAATTACGTAGCCGATCACCTCAGTTCACCCCTATTCCCATTAGCTGGCCGGTGGAAGCGGCCCACGGGGCTCGGCATCATGCCGAGCCCCGTGGCGTAGATCATGAAAGGCTAGGAGAGTCGGTAGTTCTCGGGATAGAGCTCGTCGAAGATGCCCTGGGGCACCAACCCGCTGAGCTTGTTGTTGTAGATGGTCAGTTGCTGAGGTGCGTTGGGCATCCAGAGCACCGGCAGCTGATTTGCCAGGTAGTTCTCGTACTTGTCGATAGCGGTGATCTCGGCCTTGGCGCTCGGGGCGGTGGTGGTGGCCTTGATCAGCGCATTGGCTGTAGCACTGTCGTAGTTGCCGGTGTTTGAGCTGGCTCCAGTCTCCCAGAGCTCCTCGCCGGTGGGCAGATAGTCGGGAGCGTAGATCCAGCCGGCGCCCCAGTTGTCCAGCTGCCACGAGTAGCCGGGGGTGTAGGCGTCGCCGACCACGTCGCCGAATGGCTCGGGGGTCTTGACGACCGCCTCAATACCCGCCTGCTGCTTCCAACCGGAAACCAAGCTGGTCATCTCGTCGGTGAACACGTTGCCCACTGACGCGTAGAGGAAGCTGAACTTCAACTGCTCCCCTTGGGTGATGCCGGCACCGCAATCGGTCGCAGCCGTGCCCGGCTTGGAGCAGACGCTGACGCCGCCCTTGTGGACTGTCCACCCGTGATCCTTGAGCAAGGCGACGGCCTTGGCCGGATCGTAGGGATAGACGCCGTTCTGGTTGGCCTCGAGCTTGGTCAGGAAGGGATTGCCAGGAGTGTTCGGGACCGGTCCGTTGTTGACCTTGCCCGTTCCACCCACGTAGTAGTCCTTGATGATTTGCTTCTGGTTTACCAGCGACTGCATCGCCTGGCGAATGTAGAGCTGCTTGAAGAGCGGACCAACCTGGGTGTTGCTGAAGTCGTAAGGCATGTAGTTGGTCGAGTAGATGTCCCAGTAGTTGGCGGTGTATCCGCTGTGCTCAAGCTCTTTGAGCTGGGAGTAGTCCTCCTGGGGCAGATAGCCGATATCCAGGTCACCGGCCTTGAGCTCGTTGAACTCAGACTCGGGACTGGTGAAAGGAATCTCCTCGAAGGCCTTGACATCGGGCTTTTCCGGTCCCGAATAGCGGGTGTTGGGCACCAACTTCACGTAGCCGGAAATGTTGTAGGCGGCCACCTTGAAGGGTCCGTCGACCACCTGCCACATCGGGTTGGTGGCGTAGGTGCTGGTGTCCTGGGACTCGGCGTTGATGTACTGGGCCACCGCCAGAGCGCCAGTGGTGGCTGTCCCCGGAACGGTCTCGTCATAGTTGCCGACTGGGCTGGTTGCCGAAGTCTTGTCCCAACTAGCCTGAGGGATGGGACTGATCTGGCTCAGCTCGTTGTAGGTGAACCAGGTCGGGTTGTAGGAGGCGTTGAGCTGCAGGACCACGGTGTAGGTCCCGCTGGTTGTGTAGCTGGTGACGTTGTCGGGGAAAAGACCCGGTACGTAGGCGCCCCAGCTGGGACCCGGTGCACTGGCGTTGCCGACGTTGGCCGCCGCCGGGTTGACGGCCGCCTTGAGGACGTTCATCCAGAAGGTGACATCACGGGCAGTGATTGGTGCGCCGTTGGACCAGACCCAGTGCTTGAGATTGATCGTCACCGTCCGGTTGTTGTTGCTGAACTTGGGTGGCGCGGCCAGGCTCAGGCCGTCGTTGAGGACGGGCTTGCCATTGTCACCGAACCAGTACAGGGGCCGGTAGATGAACTCGGAGAACTGGGAGAGGTTGCTGGTGGTGAAGTAGGTGGTGCCGGTGACCGGCGAGATGTAGTTGGGACCGGAGTTGGGGGCCTCGGCCCAGGTCACGATCTTGCTCGCAGAGCCATTGGAAGCGGCGCTGGCGGTCAAAGCCCCGGACCCGATACCGGCCACCGTCAGGGCAGCCAGGGCGGCCAAGCCCGCAGTGCGCCAGACCGCAACTTTCGAAAGCTTTCTCATCGGTTTTGTAGACCCTCCATAGCCCAGGTCATTGAGACCACCTCGGCGCAATGCCACCTGAGCCCGATCACCCTGCAAGGGATGCAGGTGTGTGTCGGCATATTAGGGGATGCCTAAGAGCTTGTCATCCCCCGCTGGAATGATTGTTGGCCTGCCCGACAGCTGAACTGGAAATCAGTCCCTGCCGCCAGCCCCTCAGCACGGCCCCGGCGCGGTCGCTGGCCCCCAGCTTGTTGAGGAGGTGACTGACGTGGGTCTTGACCGTGTTCTCGGTGATCCCCAGAGCCCGGGCGATGGCTTGGTTGGACATCTCTTGGCTGATGCACTCGAGCACTTCGAGCTCGCGCGGACTGATGGGGTCGGAGTCGGCCCCCACCCCGATCAAGGTTTCCCCGGCCGCCACCCGGCGGATGGTGTTGGTGAGCTCTTCCTGGCTGACGTCCTTGAGCAGATAGCCGCTGGCCCCCGCTCGGGAGCTGAGGATCAAATAGTTTTCGTGGCCGAAGGTGGTCAAAATGACGACCTTGGCCGAGGGCAGGACCTCGCGCAGCTGTTTGAGCGCGGCAATCCCGTCGACGCCGCCCATCTGCACGTCCATGAGGACGACGTCGGGCCGAGTCTCCAGCGCCAGCTCCACGGCAGCGGCACCGTCCCTGACGTCTCCCACCACCTCCAGATCTGCCTCTGCTTCCAGCATGGCGCAGATGCCCTCCCGCACCACGGGATGGTCGTCGGCGACCAGAACCCTGATCAACCCATCACCTCGGTGGGGGCCAGTTGGACTGCGGGCAGGCGCAGGACCACGGTGGTGCCGGCGCCGGGAGAGCTCTGCAGCTCCAGAGTTCCTCCGCAGGCTGCCGCCCGTTCCGCCATCGAGGTGAGCCCGAAGGCCCCCTGGCGGCTGGGCGCCGCCGGGTCGAATCCGGCGCCGTCGTCGTGGACCTGGAGCTGCAGGTTGAGGCCATCGCTAACCACGGTGACCTCGACCTTGGTCGGATGACCGTGGTGCAGAGCGTTGGCCAAGGCTTCTTTGAAGATCCGGAAAGCGGCCACCTCAGCCGGGGGTGACACCTCGGGGATGGATCCGCGAACGTCGAGCCCGGCGGACACCGAGGACCGCTCTTGCGCCCGCGCCAGTTCCTCGCGCATGGCCGCCACTAGGTCCGATCGCTGGAGCGCCTTGGGGCGGAGGTCCCAGACCGAGCGCCGCGCCTCGTGGAGACTGGAGCGAGCCAGTTCGATCGCCTGATCCACGGCTTGGCCGGCCCGCCCTGGCTCCCGACGCGACCAGGCCTGGGCCGCCTGCAGCTGGACCACGATCCCGGCCAGGCCCTGCGCCAGGGTGTCGTGGATCTCGCGCGCAATCCGGTTGCGCTCGTTGAGGGTGGCCATCTCCTGGGTGTCAGCGAAAAGCTGGGCGTTGCGCAGGGCCAGGGCCAGTTGGCCCCCGACGACTTCGAGGGTCTCGACCTGACGTTGCCCGGGCACCTCGTCCTGACGGAGAACCAGATAGCCGACGTGAGACCCGGTCACCAGCAAGGGGACCACCACCAGATCGTCGATCTGAACCGGGGTCACGGGCGGTTCTTGGAACTGCTGCAAGGCCTGAGCCAGCTCGGATCCGCCGGGTGCGAGCTGCTTCGCCGCGGACCTGCCCACCAGGCGAATCCCCTCGGAGATGGTGCTGTCCAGCAGGTACACGGAAACTTCGCCCACACTCCAAAGTTGGCGGAGTCGAGCGGCTGCCGAGTTGGCGACGTCGGAAAGGACCAAGGAGCGACTGAGGTCGGCGCTGACCGAGTTGAGGGTAGCCAGCTCCTCGTTGCGCTGGCGGAGTTCGGAGGTGCGCTTCTCCACCCGCTGCTCGAGATGGCGGTGGGCGGCGTCGATCAGCTGGCGCTGCCCGGCCAGCCGTCGCCGCATTCCTTCCAGGGCCATCTCCAGGGTCCCGATTTCATCCACCGGGCCGGGAGTCACCGCCACTGGCGTCTCCAGGTCGCCCCCAGCGATCCGGCGGGACGCTCCGGTCAGGTTGGAGAGGGGATGGAGCAGCCGCCGGCTCAGAACCCCGGTGAGGATGACCACCAAGAGACCCAGGACGAGCAGGAAGGGGAGCAGAAGAGCGGTCACTCCCACCAAGCCGTGGGTGATCTTCTGGGAGAAGCCGACCACGCTCCCGTCGATGCCGGAAACAGGAATCCCCACGCCCAGGCTCCACTGACTGGCCGGCAGGGGGCTGAAGAAGACCGACACCGCCTCACCGTCCAAGTGGATCGACTGCTGCCCGGACAGCCCGTGGGTCATGCTCGAGCCGACAGCCAACCAGGGGCTGCTCTTGGCCAGCAAGTCGACGGGAGCGGCTCCCTTGTGTCGGGGTCCGCTACTCAGGGCGGCCTGGCCTCGGGGGGAATAGCTGAGCACGGTCCCGTCACTGCTGACCAGAAAGGCATACCCGCCTTCAGAGTGGCCGGGAGCGCTGGTGAGGAAGTGGGTGACTAGGCTCTGCACCGTGATGTTGGCCCCCACCCAGAAGGGAATCCCGTTGGCCGAAGTGGTCTCGGTGGCCACCGTGACCGTGCGTCCCCCGGCGGCCGGGTTGTTGTAGACGGGGGTCCACACCACCGACTGGTCCGACTGGGGCAGCAGGGTCCGCCAGTGGGGACTGTCTAGGGCCGAGGCGAGCCGGCTCACGCCCTCCTGATAGGCGCTCTCGGGAGGCGAGAGCTCGCTCTGGCTGGCCTCCTGGGCGCTGGGAATCGCCGATGCCGGAGAAACCGCGACCAGTCCGCTGTTGGGCAGCTGGATCCAGACGTCAGCGACCTCAGGATGCAACTGATAGACAAGGGCGAGCTGGTTGCTGAGTGACCGCAGGGCCAGGACCTGGGGGCCGGGCTCGGCGGCTTGGGCACCTGGTCCGTAGAGACTGATATCGGAGGCGACTTGCGACTGCGTCGGCGGTCGCGCCAGGAGCTCATCAGTTGAACGGCTGAGCAGGGCGACTTCGTCCTGCACCGACTGCAGCTCGTCGTTGATCACCTGGGCCCGGCTCTCGACCAGGTCCTGAAGGTGGCCGTCCTGGCTGGCTTCCAGCTGTGAGTTGGCGGACTTGAGAGCGCCGCTGTTGAGCCCGTAGAGGGCGGCCATCCCGGCCAGGCTGAAGATGGCCAGGGGAATCACCGAGACCGCCAGCATCGCCACCAGGATTCGACGGCGAATGCTGAGCCGGTGCCAACGCTCGATACGAGCGACCAAGCGGCGGAAGCGATCCGTGACCAGTCGAACGGGGCGGCGTTTTCGTCGTGACATGGCCTACTCGAGACTCGCAGGCTGGTTCGAGGAAGCGGCCATGGTAACGCTCCTATAGGAATGACACCGCGCTGGCATGAGAGTACGCGGGTTGATTGGCATCGGTTACACCTAGAAGGTGCCCAGACCTGGCCGAGCGACCTTTCCGGAACGGGTGGTCATCGCCCCAAATGCCTTCAAAGGGACCCTCACCGCCGCCGCCGCCGCCCGCGCCATCAGAGCGGGAGTGGCCCAGGCCTGGCCCGGGGCGGAGTGCCGCTCGATACCGCTGGCCGACGGTGGGGACGGCTTCCTGGAGACCCTGCTCGGGGTTGCTGGGAGCAGCCAATTCCAGGTCCAGGTCGCAGGTCCCCTGCAGGGGACCGTTTGGGCCAAAGTGGGCCTGCTCCGGGAAAGGTCCGAGCAGGTCGCCGTGGTGGAACTGGCCAGTTCTTGCGGACTCAGCTTGATTGACCACCCCAGCCCGGCTACCTCGCTGCAGGCGAGCACCAGAGGTCTAGGGGAGCTAATCGTCGCCGCGCTCGGCCGCTCCGCCCGGCGGGTCCTGATCGGGCTCGGCGGCAGTGCCTCCACGGATGGCGGAGCGGGCCTGGGCCAGGCGCTGGGATTCCGCTTCCTGGATCGGCATGGGGAGTCGATTGCTACGGGCGGCCTGGGGTTGACCGATCTGGACCGAATCGAAGCTCCCGAGACTTCATCCCTCCCTCAGGATGGCCGACTGGTGGCCGCCTGTGATGTGGACAGTCCCCTCCTCGGCGCCCTCGGAGCCGCTGCCACCTTCGCCCCCCAGAAAGGGGCTGACCCGCCGACCGTGCTCCGCCTGGAGAAGGGACTAACTCGGCTGGCTCAGTTGGTAGAGCGTGATCTCCACATTTCGTCGCTCGAGTCCCAACCGGGCATGGGGGCAGCCGGAGGGACCGCCTTTGGGCTGGCCGTGTTCGGCCGAGCGCATCTTGAGTCCGGCGTATCCTTGGTGGCCAAGTGGGTGGGCCTCGACGAAGCGCTCAACCAGGCTGACTTGGTCATCACCGGAGAGGGCCGCCTCGACCAGGGCAGCTTCCGCGGCAAGGTCACCGGTGAAGTGCTGCAGCGCTGCCTGCAGCGTCAGCTCCCCTGCTTGGTCCTAGCCGGCAGCGCCGACCCCTGGGCAGAGCGGCAGGCGCTCGACTTGGGCGGCCGGGTTTGCTTGACATCGGAAGCCGGCGGAGCCCCACTAACGCCTACCCCGGAGACAGCTTTCTCCCTGTTACGGGAGGCCACCACCCGGGCCTGCCGGGGCGGCGATTGATCAGCCCGGAGGCGTCATCCGGGGGCCAGCTTCAGTAGACCGGGGTGCACCACTCCCGGTACTTCTCAAGCTCGGCCCGGACCAGCTTCCCGTACATCTGGTCCAACTGCTGAGCGTAGGGACCGGGCTTGCCCGACCCGACCGCTCGGCGGTCGATCTCGACGACGGCGGAGATCTGGGCGCCCGTGCCACAGAGGATGACCTCGTCGGCGACATAGAGCTCGGTGCGGTCCACCGGTCGCTCCACCACGGGAAGGCCCAGGTCCTCGCTCCAGAGCTGCATCAGGGTTGACCGGGTGATCCCCTCCAGGATGTTGTCCGAGACGGCGGGGGTGATGAGGGTGCCCTTGCGGATGAGGAAGAGGTTCTCGGCCGACCCCTCACAGACATGGCCGTCCTGGCCCAGCACGATGGCTTCGTCGAGGCCGTGCTCGGCCGCCTCGCTCTTGGCCAGGGCTGAGTTGACGTAGGTCCCGCTGATCTTGGCCCGGGCGGGGGCGGCATTGTCATCGATCCGGCGCCAGCTGGAGACCATGCAGCGAAGGCCCTGGCTGCGATCGAGGTACTCGCCATACGGCTGGGCGTAGATGAAGAAGCCATCGGCCAGTCCGTGCAGACGAACCCCGATTTCCTCGGCCGACTTGTAGACCAGAGGCCGGATGTAGGTGTCACATCGGAACTGGTTGCGGCGCAGCAGCTGAACCGTGATCTCGACCAACTCCTCCGGCGAGTAGTCGACCTTCATGGTGAGGATCGCGGCCGACTGGTGGAGCCGCTGGAAGTGCTCGAGGGCACGGAATATGTAGAGCTGCTCGCGGCTCTCATTCCAGTAGGCACGGATGCCTTCGAAGCAGGCCGTGCCGTAGTGAAGGGCATGGGTCATCAGCCCAATCCGTGAGTCCCCATAGCGGCGCTGCTCGCCGCCAAAGAAGACCCAGGCGCGTTCTTGGTCGAAGCTGGGCGAAACGGGAGCTGGGCCCCCGAGCGAACTACCCGGCTCGACCACCATCTGACTCGCTTCGTGGGCGGCCATGGCACCTCCTGCAGCACTGTGGGGCGGTCCCGGTCTGCGACAGCCGAAGTATACGTCTGGACTTTGGGCCAAACCGTCAGGAACTTCGACCGCTAGATCGGGACGCCCGGGAGGTCGGTGATACCATCGCCGCCAGTCATGCGAACGCCCCGGGTCGGTTCTGGCGTGACGCGCTGGCTGGTTCCCGGTCTCCACGTCAAACGCTGGGTGGGGGTCACCATCGTCGCGATCGTGGGGATCGGCCTCGGGGTGAGTTACGCCCTGCGCGACTTCTACCAGAGCGCCCACCTGCCCGGCTTCACCTACAGCCTGACGCTGCAGTTCTGGCCGCGCTACGTCAGGGCAGCCATCTTCCTGGGTATCGGCATATTCCTGCTCGGCCTGGGGATGTACAAGCTCACCCGCTCCTTGCTGAGTCCCTTCGTCCCCGGCGGCGACAAGGCCCTGGTGGAACGCCTCTACGACTTCCGGCGCCTGCAGAAGGGACCCCGGATCGTGGCCGTCGGGGGCGGCACCGGACTCTCCACTCTGCTGCGCGGGATCAAGCGCCACAGCGGCAACGTGACCGCTCTGGTCACAGTCGCCGATGACGGCGGGAGCTCAGGTCGGCTGCGTTCGGAATACAAGGTCTTGCCGCCGGGCGACTTCCGCCAGTGCCTGACCGCGCTGGCCGACGTCGAACCGCTGATGACCGAGCTCTTCCAGTACCGCTTCAAGGAAGGCTCGCTGAGTGGCCACAGTTTCGGGAACCTCTTCATCATGGCCATGAGCGACATCACCGGCGACTTCGAGCACGCTCTGCGTGAGTCGGGCCGGGTCCTGGCGGTCCGAGGCCAGATCGTGCCCACCACTTTGGAGACGGTCACCCTCTGCGCCATCGCGGGGGAGGAGGTGCTGGTCGGGGAATCCAAGGTACCGACCGGAAAAGCACCTATCCAGCGCGTCTTCTTGGTCCCCGAGCATCCCCGCCTCAACCCCGAAGCCCAGCTGGCGATCATGAACGCGGAGATGGTGCTGATCGGTCCGGGCAGCCTCTACACCAGCCTGCTCCCCAACCTGCTCGTGGACGGAATGATTGAAGCCCTGCGCTCCACCGCGGCGATCAAGGTGTATGTCTGCAACGTCGCCACCCAGCCCGGCGAGACGTCCGGTTACGCGGTCCACGACCACGTGGAGACTTTGGAGCGCTACGTCGGAGGTGGTCTGTTTGACTATGTCGTCGCCAACAGCAACCTGACCCTGCCGCTCTCCCCCGCCGCCCAGGAAGCGGGTGTACACCGGGTGACCTTCGACCGCAGTCGGGTCTCAGGCAGTGTCAAGACCACCAAGTACGTACTGGGCGACCTGGCATCCCCTAGCATCACCACTCACCACGACCCCGACAAATTGGCCCGGCTTTTGATGAAGCGGGTGTGGTCTCGTTCCTGACAGGGAAGTCCCATGAGCGCTGCGCCGCCTCCGTCCGTCGCGTCCAAGGCCCGTGCTGGCCTCGATTGCGTCCTCTCCCGCCAGCTAGTTAGTTCGGACTGAGTTCCGCTCTGATGACCTTCCCTCCCCTCCTAGCGGCCCTGCGCTGGCGTATGGGTGCGTCCCTGTCTTTACTCGCGGTGGCCGTGCTGGCCGTCTTCACCGCGGCGGCGGGACCCCTCTTCCTGGGTGCCGCCGATACCGACGTTCTCCACTCGACACTTGCCGATTCCGGCTTCCTCGAGACTCAGATAAATGCCGGCAACGTGGTCGGCCCTCAGATCAATCCCCTCGGAGTCTTCAGGTTGCCCGGATTAGCTCGCCAGGTCGGCTTGAGCCGCTGGTACGGGCCTGGAGTGATCAGCCAGGACGCCGGGGTTTTCGCCCCGGATGCGGCGCTCAGCTCCAAGGGGGCTGACGGCGATTTGGTTTCCCGCGCTGGTGTCTGCAGCCATCTCCACTTCATCAGTGGTCACTGCCCAACCAGCGCCTTCCAGGTGGCGATGACCCAGCGGGACGCCAAGCTGCTGGGCTACAAGCTGGGGGAGAAGGTGAAGCTGGCGGTGAGGCCGCTCACCATCAACGGCGCCGTCAGCGTGGCGATCACCATCACCGGTTTCACCAGCGTGGCCAACGAGAACGCCCAGAACTGGATGGGCGACTCCTACTTCTCCTATGCCATCCATGGCGGCTACACCCCCCCCGACCTTGACGCCTTCTTCACCCCAGCCTCGACGCTGGCCGGCCTCAAGGTCGTCGCCACTGCCCAGTTCCCGTTGCGGGTGAAGCGGACCCAGCCCAGCACCGTCCCGGCCCTCACCAAGACGATCAATACCTTCGAGTACGACGTGCGCAATGACTACGTTCTGGGCGCCTCCTCGCGCGTCTTCGTCGTCCTCGACAGCTACCTGAGCGAGGCCAGCGAGATTGTGTCGATCGTGGGCGTGGTGGCCCTGCAACTTCTGCTGCTCACCCTCTTCGTCCTCTACGTGCTGGTCGTCAGGACCGCGGCGGCACGCCGCGGCGAAGTGGCCCTGGCGCGGCTCCGCGGCGCCACTCTTCCGTCAGTTCTGGCGATCGGTGTCGCCGAGCCTGTGGTGATTCTGGTGGCAGCGCTACCAATCGGACTCGGGCTGGCCTGGTTGGGGATGGAGGTCGCCTCCCAGGTAGCGCTCTCCAACGCGCCGGTGCCGTTCTCGGTGCTCACCTTGCTGGCCGGGCTCGCCGCCTTTGGAAGTGGTCTGGTGGCAGTGGGAGCGGGCTCTCGCAAATTGCTCACCCGCCGGCTGGTCGACGAGATTCGGGCCACCGAGGATCCCGCCTCCCCCCTGGCCCGGGCCGCCTGGGAGGGAGCCGCCATCGCCCTGGCCGGAGCGGGCCTGCTGGAACTAGCCACGGCTGGTGTCCTAAATGGCTCCCGCCCCAATCCGATCGCCCTCCTCGCCCCCGGATTGATCGCCGTCGGAGTGGCCGTGCCCGGGGTCAGGCTGTTGCCTCTCGCTGGCAGCTTCCTGGTTCGCCGAACCCGGTATTCCAAGCGGGTAGGGACGGGTATGGCGGTGCGCCAGGTAATCCGCCGACCAGCCGTGCTGCGCCAGGTCCTCATCCTCACGGTGGCCGTCGCCCTGGCCTCGTTCGCGGTGATCGGTTGGTCCGTGGCCGGGACCAACCGATCGCTACGCGCCGACTTCGACGTCGGCGCCGCCAAGGTCGTGCAGGTGAGTTTCCCAGCTTCGGTCAACCTACTCAAAGCGGTGCGGCGTGCCGATCCCAGCGGCCGTTACGCGATGGCGGCGATGGAGACCAGGCAGTACAACCAAGACCTGCTCGCGGTCGACCCCACCCGTCTTGCCAAGGTCGCCTACTGGCCGGCGGGAATTAGCAAGACGAGCCTGGCAGGGATCGTCCGCTGGCTGCAGCCGAAGCTGCAACCAGCGCTGGTTCTGACCGGAACGGCAACCCGGATGACGGTCAACCTCAGTTCCCCGGTCAACCCGCCCCCTGACCTGCAGTTCACTATGCTCGATAGCAGCGGCAACGCCCAGGTCGCGGATTTCGGCTACCTCCAAAGCGGCACCCACTCTTATACGGCCACCCTGCCGGGCGCCTGCCTCGGCGGCTGCTACGTCACGTCGTTGGCGCCGATCTGGTACCCGGGCCCGGTGACCGCGGCGTCCGTCAGGTACTCCATCACCGTATCCGGCCTCCAAGTCGAGCGGGGATCGAAGTGGTCCGGGGTCAGCAAGCGCGTCTACCAACCGAGTTATTGGTCGAGTAACTCCCCCCGTAATGCCCAGCTCTTCGGAGAGGGGAACACGCTGACGATCAGCCTCCACAACAGCGTCAACCAGAATGTCTCCCCGGCGGTCGTGCCGGCGCCACTGCCGGAACGACTGCGGGCGGTGTCCACGGTGGACAGCCAGCCCACCGATCCCACCCACAACTCGATCCAGGACTTCGACGGCACCTCGCTCAACGTCAACACCAGCCCCCAGGTGGTGGCCCTGCCCAACCTGGGGTCGCTGGGATCGCTGATCAGCCTGCCCATCGCGATGCGGGCCGACCAGGGGACGCCGGTGGACACCACCTACTCCGTATGGCTCGCTCGGGGAGCTCCCAAACGGGTGATGCGGAGCCTGGTCCGCCAGGGGGTCCATGTGGTGGCAGTGCAGACCCCGGCGGCCACGCTGACCAAGTTCAACGATGGCGGGCTCGGGCTGGCTTATCGCTTCTTCGTCTTCGCCGCGGGTGCCGCGGCGGCCCTGGCGGTGGCCACTACCATCCTTACCTTCTTCCTGAACGCTCGCAGGCGCGCCTTCGAGTTGGCCGTCCTGCGCGCTCTGGGGATCCCCACCAAGATCCTGCAGCGCTCCTTGATCGTCGAACAGGGCCTGGTCCTTGTCCCCGGGTTAATTCTCGGGGTGGTGGCGGCTCTGATAGCGGCGCTGCTCGCTCTGGGGGCAGTGCCGGAGTTCGGTTCCAACTCGGGCCAACCCCCTCTGCAACTGGCCCTGCCCGTCGTCCCGCTGGTCGTCCTGGCCGCCGGACTGCTGGTCGTCCTATCCGTGGCAGCGGTGGTGGCCGCCTTGCTCACCGTGCGGGGAGTTGACCTGTCTCGACTCCGACTGGAGGTCCGATGACAGTCGCGGAAGCGCCTCCGACGGCGGGCCTGGCGATCCACTGCGACCGGGTCGTCCTGCTCTACCCCAGCGACGAGGGTGATGTGGCCGCCCTCCGGGGAATCGACCTGGAGGTCGAGGCCGGTGAGGCAATTTCCCTCCTCGGGCCCTCCGGCTCGGGAAAGTCGAGCCTGCTCGCACTGCTGGCCGGGCTGGTGATGCCCTCGACGGGCCGGGTCTGGCTGGGTGGCCGGGATGTGGCGAAGATGACGGGCCGAGAGCTGACTCGAATGCGGGCCACCAGCGTTAGCCTGGTCCTCCAGGACCCCACCCGCAATCTCCTCCCATACGCCTCGAGCCTGCAGAACGTGGAGTTTGCTCAGAAGCTGGGGGTCAGTCGGACCAAGAAGGAACTCCGCCCCCCGGCCGAACTCCTCTTCTCCTTGGGCCTGGGCGACATCGGTCCCCGTCCCACCGCCACCCTCTCCGGCGGTGAACAGCAGCGGGTGGCCATAGCCGCCGGAGTTTCGCTGGGCCCCGATCTGCTTCTCCTCGACGAACCCACCAATCAGCTCGACGCCGAGAACCGGGATCGCGTCCTGAGCTCACTGCTGGCAGTCAATCGTGACCTGGGCACAACCGTTGTCTGCGTCACCCACGACGTCGCGGTGGCGGCGGCGATGCCTCGCACGGTGAACATCCGAGACGGCATGGTCGGCGCCGAGGGGCGGCTCGGGCGTACCTTCGCGGTGGTCAGCCGAGACGGCAGCATCCAACTCCCCGACGAGGTCCTCGAGGTGCTGCCTCCGGGAGCCTTAGTCAGAGTGGAGCGCCGGACCAACGGAGCCGAGCTCTTCCGCTCCGATTCCAGCGACGTCGACGGCGCGGACGGGCGTGGCGACTCAGACAGCCATCACCCGACCGTCGATCAGCCGGAGTGAGCGATCGCAGGCCTCGACCACGTCCTGGTCGTGAGATGCCACGACCACCACTCCGCCCTGCAGGGCATGGGCGCGGAGCAATTTGAGGACGCGCACGCGGTCGCTCGCGGCGAGCTCAGAAGTGGGCTCATCAGCGATGATCAGCTCCGGATCCGAAGCCAGGGCGCGGGCTACCCCCACCCGCTGCTGCTGACCGCCCGAGAGATCCTGGACCAGATGCTCGGCGGCCTCGTCGAGGCCCACCGCGAATAGGGCTGCCAAGGTCCGCTGCTCGATATCGGCGGGCCTCATCTCGCGCACCTGCATGGGCAGAGCAACGTTCTCAGCCGCGGTTAGGATCGACACCAGGCCGTGGTTCTGGAGGATGATCCCGATCCGCCGCCGGGACCGCGTCAGATCGTCGACGAGGTTGCCGTCCCAGCGGACCTCACCCGAGTCGGGGGTCTGCAGCCCGGCCAAGAGCATCAGCAGGGTGGTCTTGCCGGACCCGGATGGTCCGGTCACCGCCACCATCTGCCCCGCTGCCACGCTGAAGTCCACCCCCTCCAGGATGACTTGGGCGCCGATGCGGGCTCCGACCCCGAGCGCTGTGACGTCTCTCATCCAGAACCCTCCTTTACTGCTTGCCCAGCAACTGGTGGGCGGCGAGGAGGTTGCCGGCCAGCGACACCGTGCGCGCCCTGGGGCTGGCCAGTGCGTCCCGGACAAGCTCCTCGAGGAGTACCGCAAAGCTGATTCCGCTCGCCTCCCAGAGATGAAATGAGAGCGAGCCGGGGATGGTGTTGACCTCGTTGAGGAAGAGCTCTCCTCCTTCGGAGAGAAGGAAGTCGACCCGCACGGTCCCGGCGCAGCCGAGGCCGTCGTAGGCGAGGATCGCCAGCCGCTGCACCTCGGCCCGCAGGTCGGGGGAAATCAAAGCCGGCAATTCGCGGCGGGGGTCGCCGTATCCCGCCTTGGGGGAGTCCGACTTGCCAGCCATGCCACCATCCCCCAGCTTGCCCTGTTGGGAGTACTTGTCGGCGTAGCTGAGCAACCCCGCCCCTTTGTGTGGCCGCTCCACCTCCGAGGCCCGCGGCGGCAGGCGCTTGACAGCGCAGTTGAGGTCGGCTGCGCCCGGTACCGCCGGCTCCAGGATCAGCTGGTCATCGAAATCGAGGGCGAGTTCGGCAGCAGCGTCAAGCTCCGGCGCCACGCTGGCCAACCCCACCCCGATGCTGGATCCACCCCGGTTGGGTTTGACCACCACCGGAAAGCCCACTTCGGCGGCCGCCGACCGAGCCTGCCCGACGCTGGTGGCGGCCCGGCCCGGCAGCACCGGCAGTCCCAGGGCTTGAAAGAGTTCTTTGGAACGGAGCTTGTCCATCGCCAGCGCTCCACTGAGGCTGTCGCTCCCGACCTGGGGGATCCGGGCCAGGCTGGCCAGACCAGCCAGGGTGCCGTCCTCCCCGAAGGTGCCGTGAAGGACGGGGAAGAGGACATCGATGTCGAGTTCACGGGCCCGGGAGAGCAGTGCCGAACCTCCCGCCCGGAAGCGCCCCGTGGCCAGGTCGAGCAGAACCGGCTCGCCCACCTCGGGCAGTCCGGCCCGGAAGGTGCTCAGCTCCTGAAAGCTGGGCTTGGTCAGCCACCGGCCGGTCTTGGTGACATAGAGGGGCACGACCGCAGCGCCCAGCTCCTGTAGCACCGGCATCACCTGGCAGGCGGTGATTATGCTGATCTCGTGCTCCACCGAGCGCGAGCCGAAGACCACCCCCACGGTCACCCCCGGCAAGCTCATGCCGGCTCCAGGAATGAGTCGGGAAGATCGTTCTCGAAGAGCACGACGCTGTCCGGACCGGCCACTTCCGGAAGTCTCCGCTGAGCCTCCGCCAGATCCGCTGCCACCGTCAACTGCGAACTGGGGTAGCCGGCCTCGGCCAGGCCGGCCGCGACGGCCGCCGACTGAATCGGGCCGACCAGAATTACGTGGCTGCAGACCTCGGCCGCCTGCCTACCCAGCTCGCGCATGCTCCGCTCCTGCAGTGGCCCTAACTCGATAAAGCCTGGCGTCACCAGCACGCGGCGCCGCCCAGGCAGGCTGGCCAGCAGCCGCAACGCTGCGGCGGCCCCATCGGGGTTCGAATTGTAGGCGTCGTCGATGATGGTCAGCCCATTGACCTGGCTCACCTGGAGGCGGTGGGGCGCTCCATGGATCCGGGCGGCGCGCTCGATCAGGGTCTCGGTGCCGATGCCCAGCTCGCAGGCCGTGGCCCAGGCGCAGAGGAGGTCGGTCACGATCGGGTCGCCGTGGACCGGAACGGAGACCTGGAGGTCCTCCCCGGCGCTGCCGCGGAGCCGCAGCAGGGTGGCGCCGGGGTTGGTCACGACCTCCTCCGACCACCAGCGGTCACCGGGCCGACCGACCCAGACCGGTCGGGCTCGCAGGGGGTTGGTCAGCCGTGCCCGCGCGTTGACGTCGCTGGGGATCACCGCCATCCCGGTTTCGGGCAGGGCGGCCAGCAGCTCCGACTTGGCTTCGGCGATCTTCTCCTGGGAACCGAACCGCTCCAGGTGCATCACCCCGACCGCCGTCACGACTCCGACCTGGGGATGGGTGAAGGCGCAGATCTCGGCAATCTCCCCCTTGCGGTAGGCACCCATCTCCAGCACTGCGAAGCGGTGCTCCGCTCGCAGTCCCTCGTTGATGGCTCGGCAGACGCCCAGGGTGGTGTTGAAGCTCTCCGGGGTGGCAAAGCAGGGGCTCTCTGGGGAATCGAGGAGTTGCTGGAGGAAGAGCTTGGTGGTGGTCTTGCCGTAGCTACCGGTGACTCCGATCACCAGCGGGCCAAGATCCAGGATCCGGCGCTCGGCCTGACCCATGAAGAGCTTGCGGCGACGGCGCTCGTCGGGGGCCAAGAGGCCGACCGCCAGAGCCAGGAGGATGACCAGGACCGGATCGATGACCCCGATCACCACCGCCGCCGGCCAGCCGCTCCAGAAAGAGAAGAAGAGGACGAGGGTCGTCAGTGCCGCCGTGGCCCAGGCCAGCCGCCGGGCCCGCCGGGTCCAGTTCAGCCTGCCCCGCTTGCTGAAGGGTCGGTTGGTGCCCCAGGGCAGCAGAGCCGCCAGCAGCAGGTAGAAGACCCGCGAGGAGTCGCCGGGCC
>JBAQYY010000064.1:0-6481 GCA_049790415.1 Candidatus Dormiibacterota bacterium
GCCTTCGGCTGATGGGTCGCACAACTTCGGCTGAGGTGTCCCAGCGACTTCGGCTGATTGGTCACAGTGGCGCTCATGAGGTACATGAGCGTGGCTGAACAGCGGTACCAGGCGGTGTTGGCGGTCACCAGCGGGGAGGAAGATGGCAACTAGTCTTGAGCTGCGAGTCGCGACGGGTGTACGATCCGGGATGTCATCCGAACATCTGTTCTTAGTAGGAGAGACATGGACAGGGTAGATCTCCTCACGCTCTGTCGGCTCAAGGGGATCTCGTGGTGCTTCCTCGCAAGGGAGGCTCAGCGTCCCGGAGGCATGGACCGGCTCCTTGCCTACGAAGCGGCCGAGGACAGCCTGGCCGCTCGGGAATCGATCGATCTCATCCGCGCGGGGCGGGAGCTACTCCCGAACCTCCGCTCCGAGGTGGAAGAGGTGATCTTGTCAGCCCAAGCTGACGGCATCCGCCTGACAACGGTCCTGGATGAGGACTACCCGGTGAATCTTCGGGTCATTGAGAATCTGCCTCCATTCTTGTTCTATCGAGGCGAACTCCGCGACGACGATGCTTACTCGGTAGCGGTCGTGGGGACTCGGCGGCCCACTCGCGAGGGCCTTAGTCGTGCTCGGAAACTGGCGGGACGCCTAGCCGAGGCACGCGTCACCGTCCTGTCTGGCCTCGCTCTGGGGATCGATACGGCTGCGCATGAGGCTTGCCTCGACGCCGGCGGCCGCACCATCGCTGTTCTGGGTTCTGGAATCAGGCGTGTCTACCCGCCCGGTAACGTCGGGCTGGCGGATCGAATTCCAACCAGCGGGGCGGTCGTCTCGCAGTTCTGGCCGGACGCCGCACCGACCTCCTACAACTTCCCGAGGCGGAATGTGGTCACCTCCGGCATGGGCCAGGGAACTGTGGTTGTCGAGGCATCGGCTACATCGGGCGCGAAGATGCAGGCGCGGCTCGCAATCGAGCATGGGAAGCAGGTATTCCTACTGCAGAGCCTTGTGACCGAACGCGAGTGGGCGAAGCGATACCTGCGCCGTCCGCGGGTATACGAGGTCGCCGATGTGGATGACATCGTCCGCGCACTGCGGTCGCCGGAGCAGGTCCGTAGTCGTGCTGAGCAGCGCGTGCAGCTGGCCCTCTCGCTTGGGTGAGTGGGACCCGGCATGGACGCCCGTCTCGATGATGTCCCTGGCTTTGGCCAGTGCCGTGTCTGTCCATACCTGATCTCCGCTCCGGCAGAACTCTGCTACGAATGCGCCCGCCGATCCATTGAGGCACTAGCCCCCTACAACCGGCGCTGTGATATCTGCGATAGGCCCTTGGATCTCGGCGAGAAGCAGTGCCGCAACCCGCTCTGTTCGAGGGCAGACCGCTACTTCCAGTGGAACTTTTCGATCGCGATGCGTTCCGGCGCACTAAAGCGAGCCATCAATGCCTACAAGTACGAAGGGGCCTCCGGTTGGGCTCTGATCTTCGGTCGAATTCTGGTCGGGTTCTTAGACCGGCGGACAACGTCATTCGAGAGCTTTGACCTCATCGTGGCCAGTCCAACATTCGTCGGCGAGGGGAGCCGGAACTTCGACCACACGCGACGAGTCCTTGAGAAGGCGGCTGCCGAGGCGCCACCCGGCAAGTCATGGCCCTTTGACCTCGCAACGCCTCCGGCCATCATCAAAACGGGCCCGACCGAGCCGCTCACCGGCAAGACGTACCAACAGCGGCGGGACATCGCCGAGGGACCGTTTAGGGACGCTCTGCTTGTCCCCGACCCCGGCCGCACCCGCGGGCTCACGATTCTTGTTTATGACGACGTGTTCACTGATGGGCGGACGCTCGATGAGGTGGCCCGCTCACTCCGACTTCAGGGAGGCGCCCAAGCAGTGTGTGGCGTCACCCTCTGCCGCCAGCCCTGGCGGGGTCGCGCTTAGCACCTGGACCACGTTTCGCCCATCAGTCGGGGCGGCACGCTCGAGCCGGTCACACGATCTGGCAGACGTGGCTCGACCAGCACATACAGGGTTGTGCTAGGCTCCCTGGCCAAAGCCCTCACGAGAGGCCTTGCTCTTTCGAGGTGCCCGCCACAGGAAAACTGACACTGCAGTGGACGCCGAGCATTTTCAACGCGCACAGCAATTACAAAACGCTACTCACGCCGTAACTAGGGGAGCCAACGACGCTTGAAAGTGTCCGAGGTTGCAGATCGGCGGCGGCAGGTGGGCAACCTCTGGCGGGCGTAGAGGTTTCGCCCGAAGGGGTGCTGGGCGTCGACGTGGGCGGCGTCATCATCGACCGAGCCAGCGAAGACAGTGACACGTCCTTCTTCGGCGAGAATTACCTACTGACTCCGCCCGTGCCGGGTGCTTTCAAGGAGTTGGGAGACTTGACGCTTCGCTTCGGTCGAAGGGTGCACGTCATTTCCAAGTGCGGGCCATCCGTTGAGGGAAAGACCCGAAGCTGGCTTCGTAGCCATGACTTCTTCGAGATCACCGGGATTCCGACAGACAATCTCCACTTCGTCCGAACCCGTGAGGAGAAGGCCCCGATCTGCGAGGCCCTGGGGGTCACGCACTTCATCGACGACCGTGTCGACGTGTTGCAGTCCATGACGTCGGTCCGGAATCGTGTCCTGTTTCTCGGTGGGAATCCGCCTGCGATGCATCCATCAGACATCCCGATCTACCTGGCCGCTGCGAGGACCTGGCAGGAGATTACGGCACTGATCGCCGTGCCCCATACGGCCACCAGCTGATATCCCACAGCCGGTCGACTACCTAGGACCGAGGCGAGCGAGCCTCGGTCCTAGGAACGGCAACACCGTGACTTACGCCTTGAAGCGCGCGCCCTGGTGCTGCAGGCCTTCCCGGTTTGCGCTGGCCCGACGTCGGGGCCGCAATTCGGACGAGTTCGACCTGATTTAATTCGACCTGATTTAAAGTAGCGCCCGTGGTCCGTTCTGACGGGGTGTACTTCGTGGTGATGGGCCTCGGAGTTGCCGGGTTTGGGTACTGGATGTTGCGGCCTGGTCGGCGGTGGATCGACGAGTCGCTCGACGACTTGAACTCGATGTATGCCCGGTGGGGATGGTCCTTCCGGTATCGGGCCTGGTGGGGGAGGTTCATCGCTTGGACCGCTCTGCTCTTTGGCATCTGCTATGCGGCGTTGGCCGTATGGTTGACTCTCCGCCCGGGTCCGGTCTAGGCACAGCCGGGGGGCGAGGCGGCCGAACGGTCTGGAGCACCGCTCAGCCAACCTGGTTCGACCGCTTCAGCGAGGCTGTCGAAAATTCCCGGGCGCAGCGCCAGCTGCAGCACGCTACTTCGAGGCTTTGATGATCTGATCTGCGCACCCGTTGTTTTCTAAACAGCTGCTCGGGAGGTCGAATCTCCCCGTCGGCTCCGGATCGCGAGGGCGCTGCTGGCTCCTGGGACGCCTGCCTAGCTTTGGTGATGAGTGCTGGTTCAGGTCCGACCGAAGATGGGTCACACTGCCAGCCTGTGGTTTTTTCTTCCCGAGCCGAGCATTCTCCTGCAGGCGGAGTGCGAGTTCACCTGGTAGACGGCACCTACGAGCTCTTCCGTCAGCATCACGGGCTGCCGGAGCAGCTACGTGCTCGCCCTCAGGCGGCGGTACGCGCCGTCGTGGAGGGGACCATTGGCCTACTCGAGAGTGGTGCCACTCATGTGGGGGTTGCCACCGACCATGTCGTGGAGAGCTTTCGCAATGGGCTCTGGCCTGGATACAAGAGCAGTGTCGGCATGGATCCGGCAATTCTGTCCCAGTTCGGTCCCCTCGAGGAGGCGCTGGAGGAACTGGGGGTTGTGCTGTGGGCAATGACCGAGCTCGAGGCCGACGACGCGCTCGCCTCGGCGGCGGCAGTCGCCGGGGACGATCCGGCGGTCGAGCAAGTGCTCATCCTGACACCCGACAAGGATCTGGCCCAGGCGGTGCGCGGCCAGCGCATCGTCCAGGTGGACCGACGCCAGGGTCGGACCATCGACCACGACGGGGTGGTGGAGAAGTTTGGAGTCGAACCCGCTTCCATCCCCGACTTCCTCGCCCTGGTGGGGGACCAGGCTGATGGCTTTCCAGGACTGCCGGGTTGGGGCGCCCGATCCTCGGCCACCGTATTGGCTCGTTTCCGGCACATCGGCGAAATCCCCGAAGACCCGGCCTTATGGGGCGTCCCGGTGCGCGGGGCGGAGCGGCTGGCGGTCGCGCTCCGCGAGAACAGTGGGCTGGCGCGCCTCTTCCTTGACTTGGCCACGCTGCGGGTAGAGCGCAAGCTGCTGCCATCGCTCGCAGCACTTCGGTGGCGCGGACCAGGACCCGGACTGGCTGCGATCGTTGAGAGGTGGGGTGCTCGCTCTCTCATGGATCGCGTTGCCGATCTGGCCGCTGCCCGCTGAGGAACTAGAATTTCGGGTCGGCTCCCTTTCGCGTCTCGAACGGCGCAGCTGATCTTGGGATACCATGGCGTCAGATGCTGAAGAAGCTTGTCGTGCTTCTAGGCGTGCTCGGCGTTTTGTTGGCAGGCTGCAACTCGGAGCCGGCCCGAACCGAGCACCTGGCTTATCTGGCCTTCGACCCGGTGCTCAAGCCCCATGCGCCCCGCCCCTACAACTCGCTCGTCTACAGCACCTCGCTGACCACTCTGGAGAAGCTCGGCCCGCTTGCCAGTTCTGACCAGGCGAGCATCGCGCCCCTGCTCAAGCCGAAGAGCGTCTTGTTCCTTCTCATACCCCAGCCGCCGGTCCCTTGCGTGCCGGAACACGTGGTGGGCGTAACCCGAAGGGGGGCGACTGTGAAGTTCACACTTCGAAGCGGAACAGCCTACCTATCCGGATGCCTGCCGACGCCGGTCAGCTTGGTCGCGGTAGCGGAGCGGTCCCTGCCGTCGGGTGATTTCACGGTGCAGGTGTTGGATCAGGCGGGGTCCGACGGCTGGATGGAATTCTCAGAGCAAATCTCGACCACGATGTCGTGCTTTGATGGTCAGCGGGTGAGCGACTGCGTGTACGTGACCTCGGCCCAGATGTCCAGTGGCAATTACTAGTCGATTCCGGCGGGATCGACGATGGCGCACCAGGTGCGGCCGCGACCTATGAGGCGCCCGCGGGTGTATATGCGCAGCCCCGGCTGTGGCTGTGTCGGGTTCTCCATACCCTGCCTGGTGGCCCTGGCGGCCTTGGTTTTCACGATCTACATAGTGGGCATGGCGGTAGTTCTCCTATGAACAGTCGTCCCCCTGCCGCCTCTCCGATCTCAGAACTCCCGATAACTTCGCAAGAGGCGACAACCACGAGGAGAGTCGGGCCGTGACGACCACCGCAATTGGGGCCGCGCTGATCGTGGTGGGGGCGGTGCTGACAGCTCTGGGAGTCGTCGGCGTGTTCGAGCGCACGAGACCGATGGTGCGACTATCTCTAACCGTTGCTCCTGAGCCGGCGAGGATCACTGCAGCTGCTCCGCGTGCCAAGATCGAGGGACCCCAGGTTGCCCTGGCGGGAGTTCGCGAGCACCTGGAGGAGATGCGGGGAATGTTCCGCAGCCAAGCCCTGGATCGCTCGGCCAACCTCACCGCCGCCCCGGCCGAGATGGAAGCGCGGCGGTCGGCCACCGCACGACTGGAAGGGCTACTTCCGCCCGGGGTTGAGTGGCGAAGGAATCTGCCCTATGCCTACGCCTTGACGACCTGTGCTCCGGAGTATTGGTCGGGCGCGGAGTTGGAACTAGTCCTCAAGGAAGTCACCGCGTTCATGCAACAGCTCAGGCTTCCCGCCGGGGCAGCGTCGCGGTGACTAGCTAAGCTGTGGCCGGGGAAGAGGGGAGTACCTGTCCGCGCCAGCCGTCTCCCGTGGCGCGTCCCAAAGACGGCGCCTGCTCCGATTCCGCCAGCTGGAGCTGACTCAGCCGCCGGTTACGCGGTTGACGAACTGGTTCTCCGCGATGGCTGAGATCAGAGCGAAGGCAACGGTCAGGGCGAAGAGAAAGACGACCGGAATCGCCACCCGCTTCCAGGCGTGCTGACCGTCCGTGGAGAAGCCGACATAGGTGGCAGCGCCCAGATAGCCACCTGCCAGGAGCATCACTGCCGCCAGGGTCATGATCGTCAGGCCAGGAACTGCTCCGAATGCCGACATGGTGCCTCCTGAAGATGCCGCGTCGCCAAGAGTGAACGCGAATCGCAGCCCGATTGTCAACCAAGGAGCCGGTCGGGAGATGTCGCAAGCATCAACTCCCTGCACCGGAGAGTAGGCGCGAGCCCTGGAGCTGTCAAGGGTCTGGTGACCTGGCATCCCAGCTCGAGTTCCCTCCGGGCCGCCGGCCGGCGGGGCGACCCAGTCCCCGGCCAGAGCGATTGTGCAATCGGTTGACACGGAGGGGGCCGGCCGGTAGCCTGATCAGGTCTTGCCAATCCAGCACAGTGGTCCAACGCAGCCGGAGTTGCGACAAGGGCGCCTCAGGTTGGCACTAGCGGGA
>JBAQYY010000065.1:0-4627 GCA_049790415.1 Candidatus Dormiibacterota bacterium
GTCAACCACCGTCACCATCGCCAGCCGAGGATCCTTGACGTCGCTGGCGATGGCCAGGGCCAGCTCCTGGCGCAACTGGGCGTCAATCCGCTCTCGGCGGTGGTTGCCGCCGGCCTCCCGGGCCGCCCTCACCACCGCCTAGCCTCCCGCCAGGGCAGGGATCAGCGGTTTCGCTGCTGCACCACGTAGCACTCCAGGACGTCGCCCTCAGCGAAGTCCTGGTAGTCGCCGAGGTCGATGCCGCACTCGTAGCCCTGCGCCACCTCGCGAACGTCGTCCTTGAAGCGCCGCAGAGAGGCGATCTGGGTCCGGTGAACCTCTTTGCCATCGCGCATGACCACCGCCAGTGAGCCCCGGGTGATAGTGCCCTCGGTCACCTGGCTGCCGGCAATTACACCGGTCCGTGGCACCCTGATCCGGGCCTTGACCTCGGCGCGGCCTTCGAATACCTCCTCGAAGGTGGGCTCGTGGAGACCCCGGATGGCCTTGTCGATGTCTTCCGTGATCTGGTAGACGACGTCGTAGGTGCGGACATCGATGCTGAGACTGTCCGCTCTTGCCTTGGCGCTGGGATCAGGCCGCACATTGAAGCCGATAAGGATGGCGTTGGCGGCGGCGGCAAGGTCGACGTCAGCCTCCGAGATCGGACCCACCCCGTCGGAAACCAACCGCAGCCGAACCAGGGGATCCGAGAACTTGAGCAGGGCCGCCCGCAGTGCTTCCAGAGAACCCTGGCTCTCCGCCTTGACCACTACGTCGAGGTCGCGGACACCCTCCCCGGACTGCTTGCTGAGTTCGGCCAGACTGACTCGGTTGGTGTCCGCCTTACCGGAGCGCAGGACCAGCCGACGCTCCTCCGCCAGGGCCCTCGCCCCCCGCTCGGTGGCCTCGACCAGCAGACGGTCGCCAGCGGTTGCCACCTCGGGGAGCCCGGTCACCAGGGCGGGCAGCCCGGGAGTCACCTCCTGGACACGCTCGCCACGGTCGTCGAAGAGAGCTCGGATGCGGCCTGCTACGCCGCCCACGACGAAGTAGTCCTGGACCCGAAGAGTCCCCTCTTGAACGAGCACGCTAGCGACTGGACCCTGGCCCTTCTGGAGGTGGGAGTCGATGACCGCCGCCTCGCCGGGTCGGTCCGGGTTGGCGCGCGGCTCACCCAGATCGCTGACCAGCAGGATCATCTCCAGGAGGTGGTCGATGCCGTCGCCGGTCTTGGCCGACACCGGGACGCAGACGACGTCGCCGCCGAAGTCCTCCACCACCACCCCATGCTCCGCCAACTGCTGCTTGACCCGGTCGGGGTTGGCGTCGTCGCGATCGATCTTGTTGAGGGCCACCAACAGAGGTACGGCAGCGTTGCGAACGTGCTTGATCGCCTCTTCGGTCTGGGGCATGACCCCGTCGTCGGCTGCCACCACCAGCACCGCCAGGTCGGTGATGTTGGCGCCCCGGGCGCGCATGGCGGTAAAGGCCTCGTGACCGGGGGTGTCGATGAAGGTGATCTTCCGTCCCTGCCGCTCCACCACCGAGGCCCCGATCCGTTGGGTGATGCCCCCGGCCTCTCCGGCCGCCACCGAGGTCTGCCGGATGGCGTCCAAAAGACTCGTCTTGCCATGATCTACGTGGCCCAGCACGGTCACCACCGGGGGCCTCGACTTCAGGTGCCCCGCGTCGGCGTCAGCCTGAAACTGGTCCCGATCGAGCATGCGCTCGACCGCGGGTGCCACCTCCGGCTCGGCATCGGCAATCTCAATCTCAAGCTGCTCCGCCACCATCCGGGCGGTTCCGGCGTCGATGCTCTGGTTGATGGTGGCCAGGATCTTGTTCTGCATCAGGACCTTGGAGACCTCGGCGGCCGAAACTCCCAGGGCATCCGCTAGCGACTTGACAGTGAGGTTGGCGGGCAAAGCCGCCTGCTTGACCTTGGCGATGAACGTGTCCTCCTTAGGCGGGGGCTGTCGGGGCGGTTCCAGGGGGGCGGGGCGAACCCGTGATCATACCGGTCAGGGCCGCGGTCAGCGCCGCCTGGTCGATCGTCTGCCCAGCCAGCCGCAGGGCTCGGCCCAGGGCGTGCCTTTTGCGGGCCGCCTCCCAGCAAGTCATCTTGGCACAGATGTACGCTCCCCGCCCGGCGCCCCTGACCCCGGCCACCTCCGCGACCACCTGAGCGCCGTCCCAGCGCAGGCGCAAGAGGGTCTCCTGGGAGAACTTTCCGCGACAGCCGATGCAGGTCCTGAGCGCCCCCCGGCCAGGCCCGGGAGCGACTACGACTCCTCCCCCAAGGCCCGGATATCGATCCGCCATCCGGTCAGGCGAGCCGCCAGGCGGGCATTCTGGCCCTCCTTCCCAATCGCCAAGGACAGACTCTGCGAAGGGACGAGGGCGGTAGCCCGATGGGCAGCCTGATCAAGATGTACCTCCGCCACCGGGGCGGGTGCCAAGGCCCGTGCCACCAGTTCGGCCGGATCGGTCGACCATTCCAGGACGTCCACCTTCTCACCGTTCAGTTCCGCCACCACCGATCGGATGCGGACTCCCTTGGGCCCGATGCATGCCCCCTTGGGGTCGATTCCGGCGCGGAGCGACTCCACCGCCACCTTGCTGCGCTCGCCCGGCTCCCTGGTGATCGCCTTGATCACGACCGAGCCGTCCGCCAACTCGGGGACCTCCGCCTCCAGCAGCCGGCGCAGGAGAAGAGCATTGGCTCGAGAGGCCCGGACCTGAAGGATCTCCTCACCCCCACCTGACCGCGACTCCATCAGGACCACCTTGAGATGGCGCCCCCGGATCAGTCGCTCGCCCCGGATTTGCTCTTCTCGGGGCAGGTAGGCCTGGAGCTGCCCAGCCCGCAGAAAGATCGTCCCCCCCTCGTCCCGCTCCACGATGCTCGCCACCAAGAGACCGCGGCTGGCTTCCGCCTCCCCCTCCAAGCGCTCTCGTCTAGCCTCCCGGACCCGGTGTCCGATGGCAGCCTTGACCAGACGGGCAGCTCGGGCGGCGACCGCCTTGGGCAACTGGGCCAATTCCCGTACCGAAGAGCCCACCTCGGCTTTCGGGTCGAGCTCGAGGGCTCGCTCCAGGGAGATCTCGGCGTCGCTGGAGGGCTCGCCAGCGACCACGGTGCGGGTCAGCTCGATGACCAGCTCACCGGTTTCGGGATCGAGCCTGACATCGACGCCCGGTGGGCTGGGCTCCAACTGCGACCAGGCCTCGGGGATGGCGGCTTCGATGGCCGCCACTACCCCTCCGGTGGGCACGCCGTGGATCTCGCGGAGGGTCCGCAGTACCTCACCCAGCTCGCCGGCGCGGTTGCTGTCGACCACCGCCTTGGGACCGGCCACCGTCACAGGTCGACCACGATCCGAGCCGCTGCTACCGAGCCCCGGCTGACCCGCCAGGCGCGCAGACGGCCGCCCTTACCCCGGCGCACCTCGAGATCCAACTCGTCCGGTCCCAAAGCCACCAGCCGGCCCTCGACCACGGTCATGGACTCGCCTTCCCGCAGGGTCAGGCGGACCTTGCGGCCCAGAGCGGTGGCGAAATCCTGCTCCGGGTCAAGGTCCCGCTCCGCGCCTGGTGAGGAGACCTCGAGTGCGTAGGGACCGGGCAACAATTCCTCGCGGTAGTCGAGCAGGGCCGAGACCGCCTCGCTGGCCTGGCCGCACTCATCAATGGTGATGCCACCGGGCCGGTCGACAGTCACCCGGAGAACGGCGCGTCCTTTGCCCGGGTGCCAGGAAACGTCCACCAGCTGCAGGCCGAGCTGCTCGACAACCGGCGCGATGAGCCCTCTGACCAGCTCCGACGGCGACGCTTGAACCACCTTATGTCAGCCTCAGGTGCACGTGGTGGCGGACCAATGCCGCTCCTGGGAGAGAGTGCCCCGGCTGTCTCCGTAGCGCGATTCTAAACCTCGCAGCTGCGCCGGCTGTCAGTGGCGAGCGGTCACCGCACCGGCCGGAATCCGTCCGCCGCTGCGGCGCGCCAAGCGCTGATCGAGTCCGCGCCAGGCGGTGAGCAGCGTCGCCGCATTGAAGATTGAGCTGTAGGTGCCGGAAGTGATTCCCACCAGCAAGGCCAGCACAAAGCCCTGGATCGACGCACCCCCGAAGAGAAAGAGGGTGAGCAAAACGAAGACCACCGTGAGCGACGTGTTGAAGGACCGGGATAGGGTTTGCGCGATCGAAAGGTTGACCACCTGGTCGAAGTTCATGCGCGGTCCCTGCACCCGCAGGTTCTCCCGAATCCGGTCGAAGACCACGATCGTGTCATGCACCGAGAAACCGACCATGGTCAAGACCGCAGTCACGAACAAGGTGTTGACCTGGCCGAGCAGGGTGAAGTGACCGAGGATGGCCCAGATCCCCACCAACACGAAGATGTCGTGCAGCAAAGCGGCCATGGCGCACAGGGAAAAGCGCCGGGCGCTGATTTGGGTACCGGCGAACCGCAGCGCCAAGTAGCCGGAGATCAAGACGGCGGAGATGATCACCAGGAAGACGGACCCCACCACCAGACTGCTGGCGATGGTCGGTCCCACCGTGGTCTCGCTCTCGGTGACCGGATTCCCGGAGGAGTCCTTGGGCAGGTCGAAGTGGGCATTGACCGCCCTCAGGATGGTGTCGAC
>JBAQYY010000066.1:0-5511 GCA_049790415.1 Candidatus Dormiibacterota bacterium
ACGTAGTCGATCTCAGCCCCTTCCAGATAAGTAGCGCTGTAGGGGTCGACGAAGACCTTGACGCCGCTGTGCTCGACCACCTCGTCGTCAGCCGCGGGCTGATCATCGAAGCCCATGCCGTAGCTGAATCCAGAGCAGCCGCCCGGACTGACGTAAACCCGCAGGCCCATGGTCGGGTGCTCCTGCTCATCGAGCAGTGTCTTCAGTTGCGAGAGCGCTTGGTCAGAGACCGTGATCATTCTGGTGTTCCCTTCCTAGGGTTGTTCATTGGTCCGCCAACTCCATCCTAACCGATCCAGCGCGCTCGGGCATTCACGTGGCTGACATCGCGTTGATCTGAGCAGAGGGCGCCCGGAGGACGACTAGGTGGAGGCACGGAGGCTAGCCCTCGTGCGGCACCCACCACCCGTAGCTGCCAAAGTGCGGGTTTCAGCTGCCCGGCCTAGAGGCGCACACTTCACATGCCAAGGCTACGACATGTCGCGGCCGTGATGATCAGACTGTGCTTCCACATCTGAGATGTGACTCCATCATATTGCACCGGAACATAAAACGTGCCTGTGGCAGTCTTACACGCAGACAGTTGGGCCGACCAACTCACCTTAACCTCATGACGCGAGAAGCTCTGTGTCAAGGTGAGCAATGAAATCCCTATCAGAATAGTCCCCGCCACCTTAGCCCACCGCAATTCAGTGGTTGCCACGACCATGAGCAAGACCCAGCCCAGGAGCACGAAGGGGAGAAAGTAATAGCGTGGACCCGCTGCAATCGGGTCGGATATCAACGGAGCGGGAGCAGCCGACAGAATGCCCATAATCACAAGACCTATGGCAAGAGCCACGATTGTCCGTATGTGTCGGGTATTTCGTGCGAGTGCTGAATGGACTATCGCTATGCAAATACCGAGTAAAATCGTCGCGCCAGCAAGATCGAGGAAATTGGAATCGCTAGGTCGCAACCATGTCAACGCGTAGTCGGAGAAATTGTGGAGCTCCTGGAAGAATATCTTAACGGCGTTTAACGAGCCACCCGATCGCGTCGAGGTGAGATAGGTAAGCGTTTGGACGACCGCCACGATAGCGAGAATGACTGTCCCGGCCAAATAGCGACGCTGGCGAGTCGTTGCGAACATGAAGGCATAGGGGACCACCAAGGCCGCTCCCGCGAGACTGCTCATCCCGCCTAAGATCAGCACTGGTACCCGTAGTCCCCAGTTCTCTTTCGACCATATAAGCGAAATGAGGGGCCATAGCGATGTCCACCAAAACGAATACAGGGCAACTCCGAACACCTCGGGATTCATTGGAGCAAGCACCATGAGAACAACGAATCCTATGCGCCAGCGAAGACGGAATGGAGAATGCGGAATCAGGATGAGACACATTGTGGCGAGAAACCACGCCGTACAGAGCAGATATTCAATACGGGGAAGGTGCTCAAAGCTCACGGCCGCGGCCATCGCCACGGAAATCGAGGTTGGCCACAAAAAATATCCCTGGTTGTGCGCCATGATTGCAGCCAACAGGCCGTGCTGCTGGAACCTATTCAGGATGAGAAATTCTTCGTCCCAAATGTATGGATGGAGAAACTGATCTGGGCGACGAAGTATCCAGACCATAACGCCAAACGCAAGCGTTCCCAAGATTAGTGCGGCTTTGACAACCCTTGGGTCTTCGATGGCATTGCGTGCCCACGGGGGCAGATGATCGCCCCATCGAGACAGACGGTCGCTTGAACTGAAGTCTGCTCCAATGCCTGGGAGGTGGCTCATCTGCACCGCACTGGCAATGGATCTACCTCCACGTACACGATCTCTTCTGGTACTCCGGCTAGGAAGGGAGCGGTTCCCGGGCATCATCCGCGGTGTCAAGGCCACCCCGCAGACTAGAGCATGAGGTTTGGGGCAGCATTCTATCCTGCTTGCCAGTGTTGCCACACGGGCTTGAAACGTACTGAGCGGATCCATTTCTCCTGAACTTGGAGGAGCGCGGGTAGTACAACGGTCCGGTGCAGCCGGGCCCGACTACTGGCGGAACCTGCAAGAACCGGCACTCCATCGAGTTCCGTCGCATCGACGATCTGGAGCACGGGGTCCTGGAGCTGTTGATCGTGGGAGGTCTGCCGTCCGACCGAAGAGCGGCTAGACCTTCCGGTACTTGGGCTTCCACCGGCCATCGTCGGCCCGCTCAAAGTCCTGGAAAACGCCCGATGACTCCTCAACCATGATCTCGCCGATGCGGCCGAAGATGAGCCGCAGCTCCTCCTCGGCGCCAGGATCGGTCCGCATCTCGACTACGTGGCGGAGGGTGCGCAGGTTCATGGTCATGATCAGATCGGTGCTGACCCCGATCGGAGCCAGCCGGCGCAGAGCGGACGTGACCTCCTTCTTGACGTGGAAGGGGATCCCCTGTTCGTCGATGTGGAGGGCCTGGGCGGCGCTGACCTGAAACTCCTCCAGCTTCTCGACCAACTCGATGCACTGCTGCTTGAGCGGCTCCAGGGCCGGCGGGACCCGGAAGCCGATGTCGACTAGGCGGACGTAGCGCAGGCTCTCCTGGCTGTAGGCGGCCCCGGCCCGGTGGCGGACGATCTCGTGGGTCGCCACCCGGCTCACGTTGTGAAGAGCGAAGGTGTAGTTGGCGTGCTCGAGAACGCTGCCGTGGGCGCTGCTGAGGATGTTCTCCAGGTAGGCCCGGGGATCGCTTCTCACCCGAGTCACGTTGGGATTGAGCCCGGGCTCCCAACTCCGGTAGCAGGCTCGCCCGGCGAACTCCACTAGGAGCTCACCCTGATTGGGCTGCCCCGCGGTCTCGACTAGGCGCCGGTCGAGCCAGGATTCACCCCCCACCTGGGCCAGATAGGCGCGCATGGCGTCTAGGTCTACGGCCGGGCGGGCGATCAGGAAGATGCTGGGGCTGGTCTCACGCATGGGGGCGCCGTCTCCGCTGAGATGGATTGCTCAGCCGAGCGACTCCAGCATCTCTTTGATCTCGGTCCTGATGCAGGTGAAACTGGGCACGTCGCGGGCGGTGTAGGAAGAGGCCTCGGTGTCCCGCAGCACCTGAACACAGTCGAGGAAGTCGGCAGCGCTGTCGGTCTCGAAGGCGACCACGAACTCCTGGTCGTCGAGACCGAAGGAGTAGGTGGTGTTGATCTTGACGCTGGGGAACTGGTGGCCTATCCGGATGTGCTCCTCCATCATCCGCTGCCTCTCGTCGGCGGGCAGGGCCCACCAGGCCCGGTTCTTGATGAAGGGGTAGACGAAGAGGAAGCGACGGCTGCCGGGGGCGAGGACCAGCCGGTCCCGGCCCGCTCCGGTATTGGGGTGATCGACGTCGACGTAGATGGAGCGCTTGGTCATCGAGGTGTAGCTGTAGGGACAGGTCAGGTAGCCGGCCAGAGCGGTGCGGTTGAGGTCGGCAAAGAGGGCCTGGAGGCGCTCCGACTCCTCGCTGACAGCCCAGATCATGAAGTCGACATCACCCCGAGTGCCGACCAGGGTGTAAGTGCGGACCAGCATCGTGGCGATGTGCTTGGCGAGAACCTCACCCAGCTCTTGCCGTTGCGTCGCCTTCTCCGTCGAGCCGAGTCGGCGCCACTCTGGCATGACTTGATAGAAGGCGAAGCGGACCAGCTGCCGGGCGCCTGGCTTGGTGGCGTCGCGGACGCGCACCGCCCCCACCTGTGGACGGCTGGGCGAGGTGGTCGAGGTTTCGGTCACTGGCGAGACGCTCCCATCTGGGTCCTAGCGCACCCCTTCGCTGGAGGCAGGAACGGTATGGCCGCAGTCTGAGCAGACGTAGACCCGGCCCCGGCGGATCACCGAACGGCCACCGGTCAGGCTAACTGTCTGCTCCGGACCATCGACCAGATGCCAGGCAGCAGTGCGCTGCCGACAATGATCGCAGGTGTCAGGCGGGGGGTTGTAGAGCATGCTCAGGTGACCCTCAGGAAGGCGAGGGCAGCACGGGTCATCACCTCAGCCCCGAGGGGCAAGCAACCCTCGTCGATGTCGAAGTCAGGATGGTGGTGCGGGGCGGTGATTCCGCTCGCCTCGTTACCGGCCCCGAGGAGGAAGTAGCAACCCGGCACCTGACGGAGAAAGAGCCCCACGTCGTCGCCCACGGTGAGCGGCTCGGGGTCGACCAGCTCCGCCCCCTGGCACTCGGCGACCGCTGATCGAACCAGGTCGGAAATGCGTGGGTCGCAGACCACCGGCGGACAGCCCGGTCCCCTCTTCATGCTGGCGGTGGCGCCGAAGGCGGCGGCGATGCCCTGAGCCACCTCGTCGATCCGCCGCAACAAGCGCTCGCGATCCTCCTCGGTGAAGGCCCGCACCGTGCCCGTCAAATTGGCCAGCTCGGGGATGATGTTGAAGGCCTGGCCGGCGCTGATGGTGCCCACCGTCACCACCGTGGAGGCGTAGGGAGAGGTCTCCCGGGAGACCAGCGTCTGCAGGGCGAGCACTATCAGGCTGGCGATGGGGATGGGGTCGAGCGCCTGATGGGGCAGGGCACCATGTCCACCCCGGCCCCGGATCTCGACACCGAACTCGTCAGCGGAGGCGAAAATGGCGCCGTCGCGGACGCCGACCCGGCCCACCTGCTGCCCGCTCCAGAGGTGGAGCCCGATAGCGGCATCGAGCTGGGGGCCCTCCATCACCCCCGCATCGATCATTCGCTCAGCTCCGCCTGCGGTTTCCTCGGCGGGCTGAAAGATGACCCGGGCCGTGCCGCCGTATTGATCACGGTGCCGGGCGAGCAGCTCCGCGGTGCCCAGGGCGATGGCCACATGCCCGTCGTGGCCGCAGGCATGCATCACCCCCTCGACTTGGGAGCGATAGGGGCGCTCCCCGCCGCGCTCCTGGATGGGCAGGGCATCGATGTCAGCCCGAATCAGTAGGCCACGGGCCCCCGCCCCACTCCCGGGGATGTCAACCCGCACGGCGGTGCCGTCGAGCAGCAGTTCCGGCTCCAATCCCAGGCCCTGGAGGTAACCGGAGATGTAGAGAGACGTCTCCGTCTCCTGACCCGACAGCTCCGGGTGCCGG
This sequence comes from Candidatus Dormiibacterota bacterium, assembly GCA_049790415.1. GTDB lineage: Bacteria > Chloroflexota > Dormibacteria > Aeolococcales > Bog-877 > Bog-877. The sequence goes on from JBAQYY010000066.1 coordinate 5,051, forward strand.
TGGAGGTGCCGTCGCATCTCCACCATCTGGGGAGCCAGGGCGGCGGACTCAGATCGGAGGTCGAGACCAGTCAAAGTGCTTGCTCTCCTCGCTCAGTCGGGCCGCCGCCCCAAGAGCGTAGCCACCGCTGCAGGGTTTCGGGCAGATGGCTGTTGGCTACGCAGCGGGAGGCGCCCGCCGCCTTGGCGGTCGGGTTCAGCTCCGCCATCTCAGTATGGGGGCCGAAACAGATCACCTCAGACGCCTGGGGCGCAGCCAGCTCGGCGAGCCAACCCAGCCGATCCGCAGCGTCACGGTTGAGATCGAGCAGGAGCAGGTCGAAGCCTCCTTCCAGGCGGGGGGCGCCGGCCTCCACCATGACCAGTGGAAAGGGCAAGCTCGCCTCCACTCGCGAGCGGACCATCAGATCCTGGCTGACCAGTCCGACCCGAGGGAAGTAGACGGCCTCAGACGACTTCAAT
>JBAQYY010000067.1:0-17974 GCA_049790415.1 Candidatus Dormiibacterota bacterium
CTACCGACGCTGGATCGCGCTCGGCGGCGGCGCTGGCGAGGCCGGCTCCGCCTGACGTCGCCGACCGGGGCGCGACCGTCTCCTCGGGGTCGCTGATGCAAGCAGCGCCCAGCCGCCCCCCGATGAAGGCCTCGGTCAGCTCATGGGCCCGCTCGTCAGAGACCTGGAAAGGAGGTGACTTCATGAAGTAGGAGGATGGCCCCTCGAGCGCTCCGCCCAGACCGCGGTCCAGGCCCAGCTTGCAGCAGCGCACCGCGTCGATCACGATGCCCGCCGAGTTGGGTGAGTCGTGCACTTCCAGCTTGAGGTCGACCGTCAGCGGCACGTCCCCGAAGGCCTTGCCTTCCATGCGAATGTGCGCCCACTTGCGGTCCTTCAGCCAGGGCACATAGTCGCTGGGCCCGATGTGCACATCGTCCTTGTCCATGGGATGCTGCATCTGCGAAAGCACGGAGTTGGTCTTGCTGATCTTCTTGCTGACCAAGCGCTCGCGCTCGAGCATGTTGAGGAAGTCGGTATTACCGCCGAAGTTGAGCTGGTAGGTGTGATCCAACTGCACCCCGCGCTCCTGGAAGAGGCGGGTCAGCACGCGGTGAATGATGGTCGAGCCCACCTGCGACTTGATGTCGTCGCCGATGATCGGAAGATTGTGCTCCTCAAACCGCTTGCGCCAGTAGTCCTCGCGAGCAATGAAGACGGGCATGCAGTTGACCATGGCGCAGCCGGCCTCCAGGATCTGCTCGGTGTACCACTTGGTGGCCGCTTCAGAGCCGACGGGTAGGTAGTTAACCACCACGTCAGTCTTGGTTTCCTTGAGGATCTTGACGATATCTGCGGTCGGGCCGGGGGCTTTGACAATCACTTCCGACAGATACTTGCCCAGGCCGTCGTGGGTCATGCCCCGGTGTACTGGTACCCCTAGCTTGCCCACCTTGGCGAAGACAACGGTGTTGTTCTGACCGCGGGCGATGGCCTCGCCGAGGTCGTACCCCACCTTCTCCCGATCGATGTCGAAAGCGGCCGAAAACTCGATGTCACTGATGTGGTAGCCGCCCAGGTCAACGTGCATCAGACCGGGGACAAAATCTTCCCGGCTGGCGTTGCGGTAATACTCCACACCCTGAATCAGTGACGACGCGCAGTTGCCCACGCCGATGATGGCGACGCGTACCTTCTTGCTCATCTAACTACCTCTGGAAGTGCGCCCTCGACCACGGCGTGAGAAGGCGGCTGACTGACGTTCTGGTTTGCGTTCGATTCGGTGTCGGAGTCGCGCCTCTCTTCCACCAGGTGGGAGAAGCGCTGGAAGCTGGCTTGAATGGAGTCACGGTCGAGACGGCAGAGGACCTCGCGGCCGTATCGGCGCGTGGTCACGATGCGGGCACGGCGGAGAAGCCGCAGGTGCCAGGACATCCGCGGCTGGCTGATTCCGAGGAGGAGTGCCACGTCGGACACACGGGCCTCCTTCACCTCGGCCAGGCGCTGCACGATCCGCAGCCGAGTGGGGTTGGCCAAGCCCTCGAAATAGGCGGCCAAGTCACCTTCCACCGCTCCCGAGATGGCCAAGGGAAGTACCCGGCGGTGAGGTGGCGAGCTGGCCGGGACTGTCGGGTTCAAATAAACAACTCTTTCATAAAGGTCACGTTATGTATCTTAGCCCATGGCTGCCCTTGGGTCAAGCAGGGCTCGGACTTCTCAGGCCAGGGGGAGAGCTCCCCGAGAAGAGGTGGTCCTCAATCGGTGGCCGGGGGCGAGGCTCAGCCAGCGCAGGCTAGCCTGGACGGGACAGAGCGCCGGTCGATACCGGCATCATCTAACCCTCGCTGCCAGCTCGCGCCGCAACCTATTGCGGTGAATGCCGCTAGCAGAGAACCAGCCGCCCCGGACGCATCATCATGGCGGGATCATTCCGATGCCCGACGACCTGCTCGCCGCTCCCGTGGGAGTCGCTCTGCTCGATCGGCTCGAAAGCGCTCAGCGTGGGATGACCCACTCCGGGGTTCTCGCCGACAGCGATCCTGCCGCGGTCGAAGGGGCGACGGAGAAGATTGAGCTCATGCCCATCGGGCAACTGCTTCACTTGGCCCTCAACGCCGCCGCCTCGCTCGCCGGACCATGGAATGGCGACGCCCCCGATTCGCTGGCCCTCGCGTACCAGCTTTGTGAGCCGAGGCGACCGCTTGCAGAGGCAGTCTGGCGGCGTCTCGCTGGCGCGCTGCTCGGTCCGGTCCGGGCCGACTCCCAGGAGCACTGGCGCTGCGAATTGCATCCGCAGCTCCCCATCGACCCTGCGGTCTCTGACTTTTCCCGCGTCTACGGGAACGGCGAGTTCCCCTGGGCGGGGTTCTGGACCGTCAGCGCGCCGCCCAAGGAAATCCACGACGACCTCCTGAACGCCTGGGAGATGTTCTGCGCGCCGGTTTCAAGGTGGCGAATGCCAGTTGCCAGCAGCGCCAAGGTGTGGAACATTGACCACCCGGCCGATTGGGTCCGCCTGGTGGAGACCTTCCCCAAGATGGCTGCCAAACCGCACGCGGGATGGGAGCTTCCCGGGCCTAACCAGCACCGCACCGAGGTCGAGCGCCTCGCGTCGGTGCCCGGTCAACATGCCCTACGGACGGCGGTTGGCCGTCACGTCCTCCCCGACTGGGCAGCAGTCGCACGGGAGTACGACGGCGTTCATCTCAGCTGGGCAGGTTTCCTCACCGCGGAGGGGTTCGTCAGCGATCTCCCCGACCGCGGGGCGACGATGCTCCGCTACTGGAGCAGCGAGCGGACTCTATGGCTGCGGGAAGAACTAGGGCGCCCCGAGGCACTCGAAGCGTCGCTGGTCTAGGGACGCTTGGGTGGCGGGGCGATAGCTATGTTGTATCACCGCCAAAAGGACGGATATCCGAGCTAATATCCGGGAATGTTGGGGATCGTGGCCACTCGCGGGTCGGGCCCGCGCCCTCTCGGGAGTTTGACGGAGCTGTGCCGGGACGGAGCGCTCGTACTGATTGGTGTCGGAATTCTGGATTGGTTGGTACTGGTAGCGGTGCTGGGTTGGGCTCGTGAGAACTGGTGGTCGATGCCGGTGGCGGCAATTTTATTCTCCCTCGCCTACCTTTTTTTGGTGGACAGCGAGGGCAGAAGCCTGATCAAAAAAGTTGAGCTCCGTTCCGAGACGGTCGGGAGCGAGATATCGGTGGAACCGCACCACGCACTCCGACTCATCGCTCTCAGGGGTCTGCTGCTAATGGCGATCCTTACCGTGGCGCTGGTTATCGTGTCCAGTCGACTGGACATCACGTCCCTGACTGCGCTTCTTCCAGCCCAACTGATTGCCTTCGGCCTGGTCTCCTGGACCAGGGCAGATCGAGTACGCGGCTGGGAGCGTCTCCACGACTCCCAGGTCTTCGTGTCGGTTTCGGGGCATCTTCGCCTTCGCGTCCGTTACTTTGTCCGGCCGCTAGCCGAATAGGGACGGGCCAGAGCCGGCACTCGGAGCGAGCCATCTGCCCCGACGGGTATCCGACAACACCGCATGGGCGGCGTTCCGGCCCGGGGCGCCCATCACCCCACCACCGGGGTGGGTGCCGGACCCGCCCAGATACAGGCCCTTCACCGGAGTTCGGTAGGAACCAGCGGCGGCCGCCGGGCGCAAAAGGAAGAGCTGATCGAGAGACATCTCGCCCTGAAAGATGTTGCCGCCCAGGAGTCCGTATTCCTGCTCAATGTCTAAGGGGGTGATCACCTGACGGTGGAGCACCGCCCCAGGCAGATTGGGGGCGTATTGGCCGAGTACTTCGACCACCCGGTCAGCGAACTTCTCTCGTTCCTGGTCCCAACCTCCCTGGTGAAGCTGGTAGGGGGCGTACTGGACGAAGCAGGTCAGGATGTGCCGTGCCGGTGGTGCCAGGGTGTGGTCCTTGGTGGTGGGGATGACGCAATCCATCATGGGATCCCGGCTCCACCGGCCTTGGAGGGCCTCGTCCCAGGCCAGATGGAGGTATTCGATCGAGGGGTTGATGATGAACTCGGGGTGCTGAGGGCCGAGTTCGCCTCCCGGTAAGGAGCTGAAGTTGGGGAGTTCGGCGAGGGCCAGGTTGACCTTGGCCGACCCGCTCCGGCTCCGGTAGCGCTCCATCTCCTCGACCAGGCCGCTGGGTAGATGCTGGCGGCCGACCAGATCGAGGAGGGTGGTACGGGGATGGACGGTGGAGATGACCCGGGGACTCGCCAGCTCGGTGCCGTCCTCCAGCACCACCCCACGGGCTCGGCCGCCGGAGACCAGGATGCTCGCCACCCGGGCGTTGGTATGGATCTCGACGCCATGCGACCTGCCGGCCGTGGCCAAGATCTCCGAGAGAGCGCCCATGCCACCTTTAACGAAGGCCCAACCGCCGCGCTGACCGCCGGCCTCGCCGATGCGGTGATGAAGCAGGACATAGGCGGTTCCCGGGGAATGGGGACCGGCCCAGGCGCCGATGACGCCACCTGGCGAGAGGGCGCCCTTGACGGCTGGGTCATCGAACCATTGGTCGAGGTAGTCGGAGACCGACATGGTCATGATGTCGGCCATTTCGCGCAGTTGCTTGCGCTGCCGGAGTAGGTGGCGACCCAGGCCCAGGATGGGACCGACCTCTCCAGCATGGGGACGGTCCAGGCGGGGCGGGGCCTGATCGAGCAAGGGGCGCACCAACCCCACCAGTCGACCCATCGCCTGGTCGTAGTCGAGCAGCGCCCGGGCATCGTGGACTGAGAACTTGGCTACCTCGGCCGCAGCCCTATCTATGTCCTCCCAGTAGAAGAAGTGGCGACCGTCGGGAAAGGGCATGAAGTAGGCGGGGTCGAGGGGATACACCTCGTAGCCGAAGCGCTCCAGGCCCAACTCGCGAACCACCGCCGGCCGGAGCAGGCTGACCACATAGGAAAGAACCGAGACCCGATAGCCGGGCCAGACCTCCTCGGTCACCGCCGCTCCCCCGACCCGGGGACGGGCTTCCAGCACGGCCACCCGCTGTCCGGCGCGAGCCAGGTAAGCGGCACAGATCAGTCCGTTGTGGCCGCCCCCGACGACGATGGCGTCGTAAGTGCTGGCGCGCCCATGCCCACCTGGGGCGCGATTCCACTCAGCCCTACCCGCCGATGCCATCCTCAATCCTCCCCGGCCAGGTCGGGCCCCAGGTAACGCTCGAGTCGGGCCCGGCCACCCAGGCCAGTGCCCGGGGCGGCGGCCAGTGGCGGTCAGGTGTCACCGTCCCCTCTCCCCTCCTAATCTCAAGCCGAGGACCGGTCACACAGCAAGTCTCGCCGATCGACCAGGCAGCAACTCGTTTTGTGCGCTCACCGAACTCCGTACTCTTGCTGGGTTTCCTTCCGCATGCGAACTGAAGAGGACGTGACTGTGAGTTCACAGCGCCGTCGCACAGCTCCGGTGACTCTCGCCTAGCCTCTACGGCATGGTTCTTCATGCCTCCCGGGGACCTCTGCGTGATTCCGGCGACGTCCCCCCTGAGCACCCCTCGACCAAGTTGCGCGCCGCCCTCCCTAAGGGCTCGGCGCCGCATCAGCCGAAGGCGCGGGCGGGGCCAGGAGGTCGATCGGCCCTGGCCGCGGTGCCGCAAATACCGGACCTCACCGAGCAGGAGCTTCTGCAGGCGGTGGTCATGGGGTCGCCGAGCGCACTGGCGGTGGTGGGACTGGACCATAAGGTCATGCTCTGGAACCCGGCCGCGGAGAGGCTATTCGGCTGGAAGGCCAGCGAGGTGGTCGGTAAGGAGATACCGATCCCTGATGGGGCCGCGCGCGAGGAATCGAGCCGCCTCTTCAGTGGCACCTTCCATGGCCAGGATCTGCTGGAGATCGAGGTCAGGCGCCGCCATCGGGATGGCCACCCGTTGGACGTGTCGCTCTCGACGATCGCCCTGCACCACACCTCGGGGAAGGTGGTGGCGGTGCTGGGCGCCTTCCAGGACATCAGCGCGCGCAAGGCGGCCGAGGCGGAGCTGGCCCGCCAGGCCCGGATGGATGATCTCACCGGTCTGGTCAATCGCCAGGGGCTGCTGGAACAGCTGCAGCAGATCCAGCCCTCACGCCGGCAGATGGCGGTCATCGCCATCGACCTGGACCACTTCAAGCAGGTCAACGATGCCTTTGGGTACCCGGCGGGTGACGAGCTGCTGGGGGCGGTGGCCCAGCGACTGCTCAACGCGGTGCGCCCGGCCGACGTAGTGGCTCGGTTGGAGGGGGCCGCCTTTGCGGTCCTCATGGTCGGAATCGACCCCAGTTCACTGGAGACGGTGGTAGCCCGGCTTCTCAACGGCCTCACCCAGAACTATGAGGTGGGCGGCCGGGAGGTCGACATCAGCGTCACCGGCGGGGTCGCCGTCCAATATCAGAAGGAGGTTCCAGCCGAAGTCGTGCGCCGAGCCGGGGTCGCCCTGCACTACGCCAAGCAGGTCTCCCGGGGCAGCTTCCAGGTGCTCGACGAGGCTCTCGACCGAGCCTTTCAGGACCGGGTCGAGCTCTCGACGGGCCTTCGCGGCGCGGCGCAACGGGGCGAGCTCCGGCTCCATTACCAGCCCATCGTGACCGCCTCCACCGGGGTGACCGTGGGCGTGGAAGCACTGGTGCGCTGGGAACACCCCGAGAGGGGCCTGCTCAGCCCGGACAAGTTCATTCCGCTGGCCGAGGAGACGGGCAGCATCTCGGCGATCGGTCGCTGGGTCCTGCGCCAGGCCTGTACCACCCTGCGCGACTGGACCGACAGCGACCCGGCGGCGGCCCACCTCTCGATGTCGGTCAACCTCTCGGTCGCTCAGCTGCAGGACCGCGATCTGGTCGACGACGTGCGCGCGGCGCTCGAGCACTCCGGATTGGCGCCTGGACGGCTCCACCTCGAGGTGACCGAGAGCGTCCTGATCAGCGATCCGGCCTCGGCCTCGCGCGCCCTGGGCGAGCTGCGCGACCTGGGCGTGACCCTGGCGATCGACGACTTTGGCACCGGCAACTCATCGCTGACCGCCTTGCAACGGTTCCCCTTCCAGGTGCTCAAGATCGACCGCTCCTTCGTCAATGGGATCGGCACCCGGGCTGAGGACACCACCATCGTGGCGGCGACCCTGGCCCTGGCCCATGGCCTCGGCCTCAAGGTGGTCGCCGAGGGCGTCGAGACGCAGGCTCAGGCCGATCTCCTCACCAACGACGGCTGCGAGGAGCTGCAGGGGTTCCTCTTCGCCCGACCCGCCCCCGCCAGTGACATCCACCCGCTTCTGGGAAGGACGCTGCGGCCCGAGGCGGGGCTGACCCAGCCGGCGCAGCAGCTCTCCGCCTAGTTCGGGGGCCTGTCAGCGAGTCTTCAGCAGCCGCCCGTGGTGAGGACCAGCGAGGTTGTTGCCGCCGCGGAGCCGCTGGCACAGATATAGCGATCCTCGTTGGCGACTAGAGCGTTGAGGATCACGGTCGCCAGCGGATGTTGGGTGATCGGCAGGGTGACGGCGAGGTTCTCGAAGACTGGCGCGGCCGTGCCGGCTGGCAAGTTCGTGTAGGCAACTCCGTTGACCTGGAGGGCGGTGTTGGCGGCCGGGAGGCTGTAGCCGAGCAGACCGCCTCCCAAACCCACCGAGTGCAGGCCCGGTGGGGGCGTGCTGGCTGATCCTGTGCCGGCCGAGGGAAGCGCCTGGGCCACGGCCGGGAAGTAGGCGCTGGCGTCTCCCCAGCTGCAGCCAACGCATGCCCCATCGAATTGAAAGGCGAGATCCTCCCCCGGGCTCGGGGATGTCCCCAAGGGCTCTAGGGTGAAGCTCACGCCGCCGTCCGCTCCCACCTGGCCAGTCCCGGTCCATCCCGACGGCCCCAGCACAACCGCACCGCCCACGCCGTACGCGGCGATCTCGCCCGAGGAGGAGAGCGGGACCAGGACATGAATTGTGGCCGGATAGGATCCGGGAGCCCCGGGGACTCCGTAGGTGGTCGGCAAGCTGGTCACGGTCAGGGTGAGACCCACAGTGGCGGGGGTGGGTGAGGTAGAGACGCTAGGTGGTGGTGAATGACTCGGGTGGGGAGTCGGCTTGGCACTCGCGCAGCCAACCAGCACCGCTCCGGCGGTGGATACGATGACCGCGCTCGTCAGAAGAGTCCGCCAGCTGGTCATTCTCCTGGGATGCTAGCCAGTCGGACCCCGCCCCTGGTGGCCTGCATCGGACCGGGGCGCAAGACTAATTGTCCAGGTGAGATCGTGAAGGAGAGCAATGAAGCGGGCTGACTACGTCCATCAGCTTCCCGGCCTGATACCGGCCATGAGCCAGCTCCTCACCGTGGCGGAGACGGCCGGACTCGATCCCCTTCTGCTGGAGCTGGTCAAGATCCGGGCCTCCCAGATCAATGGTTGCGCCTACTGTCTGGACATGCACACCAAGGATGCCGCGGCGCTGGGTGAGACTGAGCAGCGCCTGGCACTGGTATCCGCCTGGCCGGAGGCGCCCTGCTTCACGGAGCGGGAGCGGGCCGCGCTGCGGTGGTGCGAGAGCCTGACCCTGCTGGCTGCGACCGGAGCTCCGGACGCCGACTTCCAGCCCCTGGCAGCCAACTTCACCGAGAAAGAGATCGTTGCCCTGACCCTGGTCGTGGTCTCGATCAACGGCTGGAACCGCCTGGCGGTCGGTCTCCGCACCCCGGTCGGGAGTTACCAATCACAGCGCCAGCCAGCTGAGCTGAACTGATCCAGGCAACTGACTCTCGGCTACCAGACGCCCAGCTGGGGCGCAAGTCAGCCTGAGATCAGGACCAACTTACCGGTGACCTCTCCCGATTCGAGCCGGGCAAATGCGGTCTTGGCGTCGGCCAGCTGGTAGGTCTGGTCGATCAGCGGACGGAGCCCCGTCGTCCGCACGGTGTTGAGGAGACTCTCGAACTCTGCCCGGGTGCCCATCGTCGAGCCGATGATCCGCAGCTGCCGCCAGAAGACCCGGCGGAGGTCAGCGGGCGGGTCGGCGCCGGAGGTGGCGCCGGCCACCACTACCGCGCCTCCCCGCCGCAGCACCCGAAGACTGGTCGCCCAGGTGGCCTCTCCGACCGACTCGATCACCGCGTCCACGCCCGTCCCTCCGGTGAGCCGCAGCACCTCGGCAACCGCGTCCTTGCCAGCCCCCACCGCGTTGTGAACCCCGCGCTCGAGCGCGGCTTCGAGCTTGGCCGGATCGCGGCTGGTGACGATCACCCGGATCCCCGCCGCCAGGGCCAGGGCCTCTGCGGCCGTGGCCAGACCGCCACCAGCGCCCTGGATCAGGACGGTGGTTCCCGGCCGGAGCTGGGCTTTGGTGAAGAGCATGCGATAAGCGGTCAGGAAGCTGGTGGGTAGACAGGCCGCCTGCTCAAAACTGAGATCGGCAGGCAGGGCAAAGATGTTGGTGGCGGGGACGATGCAGTACTCCGCGAAGGTTCCCTCCCAGCTCCCCTCGCTGAGCATGGCGAACTTCCGACAGGAGGTCTCGTCGGGGCCCAGACACGCCTCGCAGACGCCACAGGTGATGACTGAGTGGGCCACCACGGGGGTGCTCACCGGGAGTCGTTCCGGGGTCTCGGGACCATAGGCATCGACCGTGCCCGCCACATCACATCCCAAGGTCCAGGGGAAGCTGCCGGGGGTGCTCACCCCTGCCAGGGTCCAGAGGTCGTGGCGGTTGAGGGAGGCGGCCCGGGTGCGCAGGCGCACCTCGCCCCGCGATGGGGAAGGTACCTCGCGGGCGCCCACGGTCAGGTTGTCGAGTGCTTGGGGACCACCGGCGGCGGTGGCGAACGCGGCTAACACAGGAACACTCCTCTCGTTTCCACTCGGGCCTACCGGCTGCCTGCGACTTTAGTTATCGGAGGGCGAGGCTGCAGGCGAGACGGTAGTTCCGGGGGCGGCGACGAAGATGGCGGACACCTGGACGGCGGCGGTGACAATCGTCGATGTACTGGTGGCATGGACGACCCGCGATCCCATCTTCCAGGCGTGAAAGGGCCAGTCGGTGGAGTCGGTCGGCCGCTCTCGCAGTTCAACCCTGACGCCGCAGGGCACCGTGATCGTGCGGCTGGCGCCAGCGAAGGTGTAGGTGGTGCCGGACTCGGTGGCGCTGACGGTCCCCCAGACCGTGCCCGCTGTGGCCGTGATGGTCACCGTCAGCTGACAGCCGGTACCGGGGCTGGCCTGGGGGGCAGCCCCGGGAGCTGTCGCAGGATTGGCGCCACAGGCGGAAAGCAGCAGCGCCGCGGAGAGGAGACACAGCCAGAACCGGCAACCTGGCCAGCGGCGAACTGACTCAAGCTGAGCGCCGAACGAAGTCAGCAGCGAGCGGATCATGGACAGTTCCCTAGAGCCGAGTGGGGGCCAGGCCGTCCGCCTGGTCGGCGAGGCTGATCTATTCTGGGGACGCCATGTCCCCCCAGGTTGAGGGTCGACCCGCCGGACAGCGCGACCGCCGCGGCTATTCAGCCACGCCATCGGTCAGCCCGATCATCATCGACTCCTTGCGCCGGAGGGTCGATCGGGTAGCCCGCCGGATGGCCATCGAAATGGCCCGGACCATCCCCCTCGCCGAGGGAGTCCGGGAAGGCTCGGCCTTCGGCAGCGAGGTTCTGGCGGCCTGCCGCGAGGGCGTGGGGACAATGCTCTCGCTCTGGGCGGAATCACGTCCCCCCTCCCACGCTGAACTCCAGCAGCTGTCCCGGATGGGGGGGCGGCTGGCCAGCACCGGGGTCCCCCTCGATGCCATCTTGCGCGCCTATCGAGTAGCTGCCCTGGTCATCTGGCAGCACGTGATTGACGCCGTGCGCATCCATCCCGAGATCGAGGCCCAGTCGGTTCTCACCGCGGTCGGACCGCTCTTCGACTATCTGGACGCCATCAGTGTCGCCGTCAGCACCAGCTATCTGGAGACCCGGGAACGACTCCGTCGGGAGCAGGACCGTCAGTACGACCAGTTCTTCAGCGACGTCCTGGGCGGGACCACCGACCCGGACATGGTGGCCAAGGCCGCCGAGGGAGGCACCGTGCTCGAGTTTCCCTATCGGCTGGTGGTGGTGGCGGCCGATGATGCCTCGGCCGAAGCGACCATCGCCACCGCCTGGATGGTGGTGGGAGCGCACGTGGCCCTCTACCAATCCTCGGTGGTGGCGCTGGTCCCAGGCCCAGCGCGGATAGGAACCCTGCAGCGCCTGCTCCAGGTGGCGGTGGGTTCAGACCGTGCGCCCTGGCAGATGGCTGTCGGCCCCTTGGTGGCGAGCCTCACTGAGGTTCCATCCGCAGTCCGGGCGGCCCGGGACACCCTGACAGTGGGCCAGATTCTGATGCCCGGCCAAGCGGTCTATGACAGCGCCAAGCTCCACCCCTATTTGGCCTGGGTCCATGACCTGGACGGCCTGCGGGAGTTCGTAGAAGGGTCTCTGGGCCCCCTTTTGGAACGCGAGCGGACCCGCAGCCTGCCTCTCCGTCAGACCCTGGAGGCGGTGCTCAGTCACGATGGGCTGAGTGCGGCCGCTCGATCGCTCGGGGTCCACCGCCACACCCTCCTCTACCGAATGGAGAGGATCGAGGATCTGGTCGGGAACTGGAGCGACGCGGAGGACCGGCTGCGGCTGGAGTTGGCGCTCCGGGGCTCGCGCCTGCTGGACGCGTTGGCCCCGGCCGAGAACACCAAGCAGATGTCGTCGCGGCTGGTCGCCAACGGCCGCCGCTAGGCGGAGCGAGGCTAGACGAGCAGACCCCAACAGCACTACCGACTAGACGCTGTCCTGGGCTGGGAGCACCTCCACCCCGCTGGCGGGAACCGCCCTGGCCTTGTGCACGTAGCGCTTGCCCCGCGACCACGATGCGGCCGCGGCGATCAGACAGCAGCCGATGGAGAAGTCGAAGGCGGTGTGCAACCCGACCGCGAAGGGCGCCGAGATCAGGTGGGGGAAGAAACTGCGGCCGGTTAGCACCGCCACCGTGTGGTGGGGCAGCTGGCTCAGGGCCTGAGCTCCGAGCAGGTGCTGCATCGGGTTGTAGCCCAGGAATGCGGCGAAGAGAGTGGAGACCGGTGGCAGCGCAGCTGCGTGCGCCGCTAGGGCTTGGGGCACCCCATGGAGGATCAGTCCGTGCTTGAGGCTGCTCGAGAGCGTGCCGGAAAGACCGACGATGACGAGAGTGAAGAAGATGCCGATCGAGAGCACTTGGGCGGAGCTCTGGAAGGTGGCATTCATGCCCCCGCCGGCGCCGCGATGCTCGGGGGGCAGGCTGTTCATGACAGCGGCCCGGTTGGGTGAGGCAAAAGCCCCCATACCGAGCCCGTTGAGCAGCAACAGGGGCGCAAAGAGTCCATAGGAAAAGCTGATCGGCAGCAACTCCAGCAAGAGGAAGCTGGCGGCTGCCGCCAGCATCCCACCGGTGGCGAAGGGACGCGCCCCGAAGTGGTCGGAAAGCGCTCCCGAGATAGGCCCGGCGAGGAGAAATCCTGCCGTGAGCGGCATCATGTAGATGCCTGCCCAGAGCGGGGTGGTGGCGAAGCTGTAGCCGTGCAGCGGCAACCAGATTCCCTGCAGCCAGATGACCATCATGAACATCAGGCCGCCCCGACCGAGGGCGGCCAGAAAGCTCGACAGCGTGCCGAAAACGTAGGCACGGATGCGAAAAAGGGGGAGTCGGAACATGGGCGCTGGTACCTTGCGCTCGATCATGCAGAAGACACCCAGCAAGAGCGTCCCCACGATTAGCGCTGTCAGCACGGGGGGACTTGTCCAGCCCATCGATTGCTGCTGGTAGGGCTCGATCCCGTACGTGACGCCGATCATCACCAGGATCAAGCCAACCGCGAAGGTGAGGTTGCCCCACCAGTCGATCTGAGTCCGCCGACGAATCCCCAGATCGCGAAGCTTGAGGTAAGACCAGATGGTGCCCGCAATCCCAACCGGTACCGACACGAGAAACACGAGCCGCCAGTCGATGGCCCCGAGGATGCCGCCCAGGACCAAACCGATGAAGGATCCGCTGATGCCCGCGACGTTGTTGATTCCCAGCGCCAGTCCGCGCTGGTGCTCGGGAAAGGCATCGGTGAGAATCGCCGCTGAGTTGGCGATCAGGAAGGCGCCCCCGACGCCCTGCACCACTCGCATCAACACCAGCCAGAGCGCACCGGACTGCCCCGTCATCCAGGTTATCGACAGCAGGATAGATCCCACGGTGTAGACCACGAAACCCAGGTTGTAGATCCGTACCCGCCCGAAGATGTCGCCCAGTCTTCCGAAGCTGACCACCAGAACGCTGGAGACAATCAGGTAGGAGAGAATCATCCAGAGCAGGTAGAAGCTGTTGCCGGGCAGCAGCGGATTGAGGTGGATGCCCCGGAAGATATCGGGCATCGCGATGATCATGATGGTGGCGTCGATGGTGACCACCATCACCCCCAGCGTCGTGTTGGAGAGAGCCACCCACTTGTAGCCCTGGCTGGGCGGTGCCTTGACGAGACTCTGGTGGCGAGCCGAGCGCCACCTCCCGCCGCGAGCGCCCGGACTGCCCAATCCTGCCTCCATTGCCGTGCGCGTACCCAGCCTCGCCAAGCGGAAGGCTGCTGGAGTGGCCTCCGCCGATACCCGCCGACGGCGAATCCCTACCGATTGCCGGGACCGCGCCCGCCCGTTCAGGTCTACTTCCCAATATAGACCGCGTGAGGTGCTCTTGACATGTGACTATCCGGGGTAACTATGCCCTCACTGTATAAGAGGTCACTATAATTGACTCGTGCGAGGGCAGCGAGACTAGCGGAGCAACGGCCCGAAGGCGGATACGACGTTGCCAACCAAGTCGGCCATCTGATGGAGCGTTTCGAGCAACGGCTCACCCTCAAGAACCTGAGGCTCCCCGAACGCTACCTCGAAGCGGAACTGCAAGTGCTCGTCCGGTTCGTTGTCGGGGAGTCCCTCGAAGAGTACGTCGCCTGCTTTCAGCGGGAACATCCGGTCCCCCGGGCTGAAGAACGCCTGAGGAGGTTTGGTCCGGAGCGTCTCGGCCAGCCCTTCGCGCATGGGGCTGTCCGGGGGCAAACTGGCGAGCAACCGGCGGAAGCCGAAGCCCCCCAAGTCCACGCTCCGAAAGTTGGACCCGACTGTTATCAGGAAGCGGTGTTTGTCTACCAAGTTGAGCTTGTGGAGTTGCCAGAGCGTGTCGTTTCCTCCCTTGTAAGGGTTGAGCGCGTCGATCGCCGTTACCGCCTCTGGCGACGCTCCTTGTACCTTTCGGCCCTTTCCGGCTTTGTATCCCGTGGCGCTGTCGAAGATTGGGAACTCGGAGTGGTAGAACGGTCCAGGACGGCCGGTGCCGACCTGGACCAGGTGGTGGACAAGATGGTCGAGAGCACTCCTAAGGTTCTGAATGGCATCTCCCGTCAGGGTCGCGGCCTCGATGGGCGTGTCCTTGACACTGGCGAGGTAATGGAGCGGCTTGCGCGTATCCGGATCGTGCTTGGTGCCGACTTTGTATGGGTTGGTAGCGAGAAAGGCGTGGACCTCGGATTCAAGGTCGTTGACGTGCTTCTTGGCCGGTTCGACTTTCGCCTGGATTAGGCGCAGCCGCTCGTCGGCGTCCACGCGCTAGCCTTGATCCATGCCTAAGTCTCCCAAGACCCAGAAGACCCCGAAGGGGGCCGAGATCCCGATCCCGACCCGGAAGGAAGTCTACGAGGCGCTGGGGAAGCTGGCGAAGGCGGCCACTCCCCTTCGCCCGAAGCCCAAGCGCCGACGGCGCAAAGGCTGACTGGTTATCACCTAAAGGGCCGAGATGCGGAAGGCACTCTACGAGGAGCGCACGGGCCTAGCTAGGCCCGTGCGCAGGGACTGAACCCTTGAAGTGATCCTCAATATTCTCGGCTAGAACGTAGACGAACCTCCGCCCACGTCTATTGCACTCCAGCAGTCCTTTCTTTTGAAGGTCGATCAGATCCGATCTCGCTGTCTGGTAGACCACCTGATTGCTGCCTCGATGTGACTCCACCGTATAGGCGTGCCCAGGATGCCTAATCGCATGGCTCAGAAGCCCAAGCTGACGATGGTTGAGTTCCACATCGCCCTTGAAGTAAGTCTCAGCCTCCCGAATCTCCATCATTTTGCGGCGGAGGTATTCCTGAAGGGCCTTCATCGCCCGCACCACCACGTTGATTTGGTAAAGGATGAAATACGTTAGATCGTTGCCGTCTGATTCGGTCAGGAGGTATGAATTCGCGTACTGGGCTGGTGCCGCGCGCAAGATGCTGGAGATGGTCAGGAATTCTGCGAGCCAATAGCTTTGCTTGAGCATCGACCAATAGAACAGCGCACGTGCTGTTCGGCCGTTCCCATCCTCAAACGGGTGTTCGTATGCTAGCCAGAAGTGAAGCATTATCGCTCGAAGCACAGGATGAATAAAGCCGTCGTCAGTTGTCCCGTTGGCGAAGGCACACATCAGAGCCAAGCGATCGGGAAGTTCCGAGGCCGGAGGCGGCTGGTGGAGTAATCGATTACCGCCCCACACCGCTACCCGGTCCTCCTCGGGCGTCTGAAGGCGCCCCTCAGCCTCTGAGGTCGAAAGCGTCTCCCGGCTCACGATTCCGTGAAGCTCGAGGACAAATTCAGGAGTCAACTCCTCGTCCTTATGATCGACCACGTGGCGCATGGCTACATAGTTGTTGATGATCATCCGCTCGGACTTATCCTTCGGTGGCCGCCCCGATCTCAGCATGTCGCGCGCGACTCTTCGCGTCGTTGACGCACCTTCCAGCTGGCTAGAGGTAATCGCCTCCTCGATCAATGAACTCACGACGTACCGATCCCTTGTGGCCGGGTGCGTAACTACTTCCGACACGGCGATCTGGCCTGAGAGTTGCTGGTCTATCTCGTGGAGCCGCCGCTGGGCTACCTCGGGTACCGAGAAATAGAACGGGCTTCCCGAGAGGTCCGTCAGAGGTATCGACTTGATCCACTGGGACCGTCCCCACTTCAAGCCGAGCCACCACTCCTCACGGGACAGATCCGCGGGCGGCTTTCTGTAGCGGAGTTCAGCCCAGTGAAGGTAGCGCTCAGAGGTCATTGCGCCCTTCACGGCTTCGAGGACGCGCGGCAGCCTTCCCGCGGTCACGACCGATTTGACGATCGGATCCAACTCCGGAGGCTTCTCGAGAGGCTTGACCATGCTAACTACTAACCTTGGACGGAATAGTAGCACATCGGGCAGCCTATCTACTAATTTAGTAGCAACTAGTAGCTAGCTAGTAGTTAGAAGCGGGCTCCAGAAGCTCCGGAGGCGATTCGGATCAGTGTCTCGAATTGAGACCGCAGATCGTGTCGGTGGTTGTGCCTCCAGGCGTATTCGTTGAGATACCCCTGGAGATACTTGGGCGAGACGGCATGGTGAGTTCCGCCGATCCCCCGCTTCACCAGCGACCAGAACCCCTCAATCGTCTGAGTATGAACGTCCCCCTGGACGTAGACCTTCGCGGAGTGATTGATCGTTCGGTGATCCCAGCCGTCCCGAGGCAGCCGGTCGTAGATCCGGGCGTCGTCGGTGTAGACGATGGAAGCTGGATCGACCGTAGCCGTGATATGGCCCATGATCTCGGCCTGAGCCTTACACGAGACGACGTGAGCCGCGACCCTACCCTTCCGCTCTACGAGTCCGAAGACCGTTGTCTTCGACTCGTTGGACCAACTCTGAGCGGCCTGACGGCGAGCGGTCGAGTTCGGCAGCGTCTCCCACTTGGCTACGTCTGACTGGCGGGGCTTCCCCCCGACATACATCTCATCCATCTCGACGGCACCCTTCATCGGCTCATCGATCTGAACCATGAGTTCGTTCCGGATGAGATGGAAGATGCGCCACGCGGTCTTGTAGGTCACTCCAAGCTCGCGCTCCAGCTGCTTAGCGGAGATACCGCAGCGGGTGCTTGTCATCAGGTACATCGCGTAGAACCAGAGGTGGAGCGAGGTAGCGGATTTGGCGAAGATCGTTCCCGCCGTCGGGTGGAGGTGATGCCCGCAAGCGATGCAAGTCCAAGACTGGCGGCGCTGAGAGGTCTCGTAGCGACGGAAGGACCGGACGACGTTGCACCTCGGACACTCGGCATGCTCCCCGTCTTCCGAGTAGCGGGTGCGCCAAAGGAAGTTGAGGCAGGTAGCATCGTCCGGGAACTCACGAGTGAACTCCATCAGGGAGTAGCGTGATTCGGATGATCTGGCCCTTGTCGGCTTATTCCGGTCTACCTTCGGCATGAGATGAGTATACCACGGTTTATACAGCGAGGGTATAGTTACCCTATCCGGTCACGTATGGTCACTGGGTGAGCGGAGACGACCTCGTGTTCAAGGCCCTCGCGGACCCCACCCGACGCTTCCTGCTCGATCTGCTCTTCGACCGGGATGAGCGCACTTTGACCGATCTTGAATCGGAGCTCGAGATGACCCGTTTTGGGGTGATGAAGCACCTCCGTCTTTTGGAGGCGGCCGGGCTGGTGGTGACGCGGCGGTCGGGGAGACAAAAGTTGCACGTCCTGAACCCGGTGCCCATCCGGCTCCTCCATGACCGCTGGATCGACAAGTACACCGAGCGCCCGAGGTCGGCTCTCGCCGACCTGAAGAATCAACTGGAGGAGACGGCATGACGGACAGCGACACGACTCAGGTTTATCGGGTGTACATCAAAGCCACCCCCCAGGCGATTTGGGACGCCATCACAAGGCCGGAATGGACGGACAGATTCGGATACGGTGGCCGCGCCGAGTACGACCTGCGGCCGGGTGGGGCTTACCTCGGTAAGAGCAGCGAAACCATGCGTGCCATGGGGGCACCTGAGCTGGCTGTGGACGGCGAGGTGATCGCGGTAGATCCGCCCCGAAAGTTAGTGCAAACCTGGCGCATGCTGATGGACGAGGCAATGAAGGCACAGGGCTTCACCCGCCTCACCTATGAGATTCAGGAAGGCAAAGTAGGAGTCAGTCGACTGACTGTC
>JBAQYY010000068.1:0-1898 GCA_049790415.1 Candidatus Dormiibacterota bacterium
AACCGGATGCGCATGGAACGGGCCATGGCGGGGGTCCACGCCATCGAAGTGACCCGGGCCGTTCGGGCCAGTCATCTCGGCGACCGCAAGATCCCGGTGGGGACGCTGATCGGGATGCTGGATGGCAGCCTGGTCAGCGCTGGGGAGGAGATCGAGCCGGTGGTTCTGGAGGCCCTGTCTGCGCTCCCCGAGGGATCGATCGAGGTAATCACGCTTTACCGTGGGGCGGACGTGGAGACCGAGATCAGCGAGGCGTTGGAAGCGGGGATCCGGCGGCGCTTCCCCGACTTGGAGGTGGAGCGACATGACGGAGGCCAGGCGCTCTACCTGTTCGTCATCTCGGCCGAGTAGGATCCCCGGGTGACCGTCCGGGTCGTCACCGACAGCACCTGCGATCTACCTCAGAGCCGCCGTGACGAGACGGGAGTGGTCACGGTGCCCCTGCGCCTTCATTTTGGCGACCGCGAGTTCCGCGACCGGGTAGACCTAGACGACGAGCAGTTCCTCCGACTCCTGCGCCAGGCGAAGCGGCCACCGCTGACCTCCCAGCCGCCACCCGGTGACTTCGAGGTGGTCTATCGAAAGCTCTTGGAAGATCCCGATGCCGAGGTCATATCCATCCACATCGCCGCCGCCCTCAGCGGCACCGTGGGAGCAGCGACGGTGGCCGCCCAGGCAGTAGCCCCGGAGCGCATCCACGTAATCGACAGTCGGACGGTCAGCCTGGGCATCGGACTGCAGGTGCTGGCGGCGGTGGAGCTGGCTCAGCGAGGGCGCACGGCAACTGAGATCGTAGGGGAGTTGGCCTCCATGCCGGAGAGGACAGGCATCATCTGTCTACTCGACACCCTCCACTATCTGCAGCTGGGCGGGCGAATCGGCAAGGTCCAGGCCCTGGTCGGGAGCGCTCTTTCGATCAAGCCCCTGATCAGCCTGGGTGAGGATGGTGCGGTCGTCCCGATTGGGCGGGTCCGGAGCCGCAAGGTGGGTCTGCGCCGCCTCACCGAGCTCTTGGTGGAGCACCGTCCGCTGGCAGGTGGCGGGCTGCTCTACGTCGGCGATCGGGGCGATGCGGAGAACCTGCTCAAAGACGCCCAGGGGACTTTCCCGGGGATGGATTTCATCATCCAGCACGCTAGCCCGGTGATCAGCAGCCACTGCGGTCCGGGGACGGTCGCCTATTGCTACCTTGAAGCCCGCGCGTAGCGGCGCCGCCGCAGCCAGCAGGGGCGGCCGCAAGGGGGTCATGGGCGCAACCGTCCCGTCACTGGACACCCCGCTCTCCCAGCTCGGGATCTCCCCACCGCGGCTGGAGGGGCTTCGCCGGCTCGGCTGCCGCACGGTGCGCGATCTCCTCTGGTACCGGCCGCGAACCCATGACGACCAGCGCCAGCGGGTGACCCTGGCCGGGCTCCGGGCGGGTGAGTCGGCCACCGTGGAGGTGGAAGTGGTAGCTGTGCGAGGTCGTCGCGCCCGCTATCGAAAGATGGATCTGGTCGAGGGGGAAGTGACCGACATCAGCGGCCGCGCTGAGGTGATCTGGTTCAACCAGCCCCACTTGCGCCACCTGCTCAAGCCCGGCGAGAAGGTGACTCTCCATGGCAAGGCGACGCGAGGACGCCGGGGGTTGATGCAGCTGCGCAATCCCGATGTCGAGCGGGAGCGCCAGCTGGTTAGTCAATCCAGTGTGGGAGTCCTGGTACCCACCTACTCGGAGACTTATGGAGTTACCTCGCGCTGGTTGCGCTCCCAGGTCGCCCAGCTGCTCCCCCTCGCCGCCGACATCGAGGATCCCCTGCCGGCCGAGATTCGCAACCGAGAGCACCTCATCCCGCTTTCGATCGCCCTCCGGGACATCCACTTTCCCGCCGATCAGGCAGCTCTCGATCTGGCCCAGG
>JBAQYY010000069.1:0-8266 GCA_049790415.1 Candidatus Dormiibacterota bacterium
TACTTCTCCGCGATCACCTGGCTCACTGCGTCGCGGAGGGGGTTCGGGCAGGCGAAGGCGACACCTACCTCGATGAGGTGATGGAGGTCATCCGGGGGTACAGCCGCCGCTGACGGCGCTGGAGCGCATCCTCTGGATGGCTCCCCAAAGCATCTTGTATGTCGCCACCAGAGTGGGATAATCGGCACCTGAGACGGAGCTAGGGGGGCTGGGATGCCACACCCGTGGGTGGCGGGCACGACGTTGGCTGCGAGCGCGCTCGTGACGTTGGGATTGGGTCTCACTATGGCTGCCTGCGGCGGGAGCCCCGGAACTGGACGCGGAACTCCGACTCCCAGCGCAAGCCGCCTGGAGCCAGCGGCGGTGGGCGCGGCGCAATGTCAGGCTTCTGCCTTCGCCGACGGTTCTGTCGATGCCCAGGTGGCGGTACGCATGGCCAGCTGCCAGGCAGCGGCCACGGTAGCAGCCAGGGCTGACAAAGCTCGGGGAGCCCCTTACCAAGTCGACGGCTACAGCTGCACCGCTAACAAGGAAGGCACCGGCTCCGCCTGGGCATCGGCCTGGGCCGGTACCTACTATGCGTACTCCTGTGCCAACGGCAGCGACCAAGTAGCGTTCACCTGGGGCACCAACTACACCTACGGTTCGGGTGCCGCGTCAGCCAGCCCCCTCAGCAGCCCCACTTCGGGGCGTCTCCAGCCGGCACCGGTGGGGTACGCGCAGTGTGACGCACAGCGCTTCCAGGACAACTCGGTGGCGGCCCAGATTGCAGTTGCCGACACCACCTGCGCGACAGCTGCGACGGTCGAGAAGCAAGCGGACACTGCCCAGGGCGACCCCTACAGTCTCTCCGGGTTCTCCTGCACCGCGACTAGCGAGGGCGCTGGCTCGACCTGGGCTTCAGCCTGGGGAGGCACCTACTACGCCTATTCGTGTCGGGGTGGCAGCAGCCAAGTCGCCTTCAACTGGGGGACCGACTACACCTACTGACGCCGCGAACATGACCTAGGCCCCAAAAAGTGGACCGCTCTTATGACAATTTGGCCCTGATCCATCAGGAGCCAAGATGTCAAGGCATTATCCAGCCGAGCTTCGCCGTCGGACTTGCGAGCGGATGTTGGCCGGTGAGGCGGTCAAGGACCTCTTCGCCGAACTCGAGATCTCGCAAGAGACCCTCTACAAGTGGCGGCGCCAGGCCCTGATCGACGCCGGACAGCGACCGGGCCTGAAGAGTTACCAGGCCGATCCACTACTCGCGGCCCGCCGCCGCATCAAGGAACTCGAGGCTGAACTCAAGCTGGTCAAGGCAGCCAGTGCTCTCTTCGAGGAGGGCACCGTTGACCCAAAAGGAAGTTCCAGGTTGTCCGAGGGCTGAACCACCTGGGTTACTCCGAGCGAAGGGCCTGTGCGGTCGTCGGCCTCGATCGCTCCACGTATTACGACATCAAGTTCCGAAAGCCCAACGACCGCGAGATTCGTCGCCTTCTCTTGGCCGACGCCATCGCCGACATCCACGCCCGTTCCCGAGGCACCTACGGCATCTTGCGGGTCAGAGCCGCCTTAGAGATCGAACAGGGCCTCATCGTCAACACCAAGCTGGTCAAGAGGATCATGCGCGAACTGGGCATACGGGGTCTCCCGGGGCCGAAGAAAGGCTACAAGAACCTCACCAACGCGCCCACCTGCGAGGACCTGGTCCAGCGAGAGTTCACGGCCACCGGTCCCAACCAGCTGTGGTTGACCGATATCACTGAGCACTGGACGAGCGAAGGCAAGCTCTACTGCTGCGTGGTGCTCGACCTCTACTCGCGAAAAGTGGTTGGTTGGGCCATCGACCGGCACTGCGAGGCGGTGTTGGTCAATGATGCCCTGGCCAAGGCCGGTGCCTCCAGGACGACATCAACCTCGACGGTCATCCACTCGGACCACGGCAGCCAGTTCACCTCTTGGGCCTTCACTGAGAACGTTCGGCGCCTGGGTCTAATCAGCTCCATGGGCACCGTCGGCGACTGCTACGACAACGCCCCCATGGAATCGTTCTGGGGCTCGATGCAGATAGAGCTCCTGAATCGCCAGAAGTGGCGGACCAAGTTGGAGCTTGCCATAGCCATCGCCGACTACATCGAACACTTCTACAACCCCGCCCGCCGGCACAGCTCGCTGGGCTACCTCACCCCGAACGAATTCGACAAGCTACACTCGACCACCATCCACCGGGCCTCTTTGTCATAAAAAGTGGTCCACTGAATGGGGTCAAGGCCAACAGGCTGGGGCGGAAGGATTCGAACCTTCGACTGGGGGATCCAACGTCCCCTGCCTTACCACTTGGCGACGCCCCAGGGCGGGTTCAGATTAGCGGAGCTGCGCTAGGTGGTAAGCCGATGAGCCGGGTCAGCTCAGACGTTCTCCGGGATGGGACGAAATCTGTCGATCGCGGCCAAGCAGCCGTCCGGATGTGTCAGGGGCAAGCGATGATCGCCAAAGGGCAGAATCGACAGAGTTACGTTGGGATACCGGGCGGCAAGCTCCGCCAGCAGCTCCGGATCAGGGACGGGATCTTTGACCGGTAGCACGATGTGTACCGGCGCCGTGATCTGCTCGAACCAGCGCCAGCCATCCGCCCGGAGGACGCAGTTGTCCAATGTCTCCCGGTAGGCGGTGGAACTGGGCGGGGCTGGAGCGCCAGTCTGAGCTCCGGGAAGGTCCACCCGCCAGACTCGAGCGATCCGCCCGGCCAGGCGCGGCCGATCGCCAGGACCTCCATAGACCGCGGAGGCCAGCCGGCGATTGAGAGGACCACCCAGCTGCAGCGGAGTGAGCCGACGCAGATGGCGTCGAGCTCCGGCGGGATCTCGATAGAGGACGGGACTGATCGCTACCACCGCCCGCACCCGCTCTGGGTGAGTCGCGGCAGCTCGCAGGGCAAGGACCGCCCCCACTCCGTGGCCAACCCAGAGGGCTGCTTGCCGGATCTCCATCGCATCCAAGCTGGCTACGACGGCGGCGACCTGTTGGTCGGGGCCGTAGCCATGTTCGGGGCGGGGCGACAGACCGAACCCGAGTAGGTCAGGGACCACCAATGGACCCGGATCGCCCAGCTCATCGAAAGCGGACCCAAAGTAATCGGCCGATCCGGTCAGAGGATGCAGGAGAACGACCGGGCTCTCGCCTTCACCCAGAGTCTGAACACCCAGGTAGGGCTGACTGCGCCGCCGCTCGGCCGGAGCCCAGCGTAATTCTCGCCGGCGGACCACTAGCCGGGTGGCGACTGCCGCGGCACCACCGCCGACCACGGCGGCAGCCGCTGCCGCTACCTGCCAGGCGCGGCCTCGCATCACTCTTGGCGAGCTCGCGCCGTCCGGATCGGCTCGCCTAGGTCGCGACGAAGATAGTCGCTGGAAGTCCCCACTGGACTCGATGATAGAGAGAGGTTGGCTGGCTCTCGATTAGCCGGGCTGGCCAGCCGCCCCAGCACTAGCGAATACCGTCGCCAACTCCAGAAACGGAGTGAGCGAGCCGGGGTCACTCACCGAGTCCAGGTCTAGGGCCTGCTCAGGGGACGCGCCCTCGAGGATCTTCTTGATGGGCAGCTCCAGCTTCTTGCCGCTCAGGGTTCGGGGAATGCGCTCCACCTGCTCGACCAGGTCGGGAATATGACGAGGCGACAGCTGGCTGCGGATGGCAGCACTGATCTCACCTCGCAACTGCTCTGATAGGGACAGACCTGGAGCCAGGGTGACGAAGAGGACCAGGCGCGAGTCGCCTCCCGGTTGGGCAACATCGACAACCAGGCTGTCCTGAATCGCCGCCAGCTCCTCGACCACCTGGTAGATCTCGCTGGTCCCCATCCGCACTCCATGCCGGTTGATGGTCGAGTCGGAGCGTCCGTAGATGACCATTCCCCCATCGGCCCGGACCCGGATCCAGTCGCCGTGCCTCCAGATCCCCGGATAGAAGTCGAAGTAGCTATCCCGGTAGCGCCGACCGTCGGGGTCGGCCCAGAAATAGACCGGCATCGAAGGCATGGGCTCCCGGATCACCAATTCACCCACCTGATCGATCACCGGCTGGCCCGCTTCGTCGAAAGCCTCGACCTTGGCGCCGAGACCGCGGCACTGGATCACTCCGGCTCGGACCGGCAGCCCCGGATTGCCCAGCACGAATGCGGTGCAGAGGTCGGTTCCTCCGCTCAGCGAGACGACCCAGAGGTCCTTCTTGACCGCCCGATAGACCCAGTCGAAGGCGGCCGGGGAGAGGGGCGATCCGGTAGAGCCGAGAAAGCGAAGGGACTCTAGCTGGAACTCCCGACCGGGATGGAGGTCTGCCTTGATGCACGAGGTCAGGTGGGCGGCACTGGTTCCGAAGTGGCTCACCTCAGCCTCGGCGGCGAGACTCCAAAGCCGGCTCAGATCCGGACTGGCCGGACTGCCGTCGAAGAGCACGGGGCAGGCACCGAGGAGAAGCGCACTGATGAGGTAGTTCCACATCATCCAGCCGGTGGTCGTGAACCAGAAGCTGCGGTCGCCCTGGCCTATGTCCGCGTGGAGGCCGAGCACCTTGAGCTGCTCCAGGACGATCCCCCCATGGCTGTGCACCAGCGACTTGGGCAACCCGGTCGTCCCCGAGGAGTAGAGGATCCACAGCGGGTGCTCGAACGCGACGGGGACAAAGTCGGGCTCCCGCGGGTTGCCGACCACCTCGGACCAATCGCGAGCACCTGGCAGTGGTCCTCCCTCCGGGAAGAGGTAGGGCACGCAGATCACCCCGGCCAGGGAGGGCAGCTGAGAGCGCACCCGCTCCGTCTGCTCGCGCCGGTCGAAGTCGCGTCCCCCGTAGCGGTAGCCGTCGACGACCAAAAGCACTTTCGGCTCGATCTGTTGGAAACGGTCCAGCACCGCCCGCTCGCCAAAGTCAGGCGAGCAACTGGACCAAATTGCGCCCAGGCTGACGGTAGCGAGGCAGGCGACGAGGGCCTCAGGAATGTTGGGGAGATAGGCGGCCACCCGATCGCCCTTAGCCACCCCCAGCTGGCGCAGGTGGGCGGCCACGCTGCCCACCTGAAGCCGCAGCTGGTCGCCGCTCAGCTGGCGGGCTCGCCCCACTTCGGAGTAGGACAGCACCGCCGTCGGGCTTCCGGCCACAGCTCGAAGACAGTTCTCGGCGTAATTGAGCGACGCCCCTCCAAACCACCGGGTCCCGGGCATGGTGCGGTCCGCTAGCACGGGCCCGTCTGGGCGTTCGCCGATGACTTGGAAGTAGTCCCAGATCGATTCCCAAAAGGGCCCGATCTGGGTCGTCGACCACGCCCAGAAATCCTGGTAGTCGGCACCCGAGACTCCCCGCTCTCGCTCTAGCCAGCGGAAGTAGTCCGCCATACGGGAACTCCGGAATGCCCCGGGATCAGGCTCCCAGAGCAACGACCCCTCAGCCGGATCAGGGGCTGGCTCCACGACCGGGAAGATACGTCATCGCCCGGGCAGCAGCGCGGCTGCTTAGCTGGTCGGGCTATCGACCAAACGACAGGGGATGGTGGCATCCTCGTCGAGGTGGTAGCTGGCGCAGACCCGGTGGTATCCATCCGCAATGGTCAAGGGGACATCCGTCCCTAAAACCCCTCGCACCAACAGCACCGGTGAGAGCAACTCGCCCTTGCGCACCTTCTTGAGGTCGCGCGCGACTTCGTGATCGTCGGCGGGAAGCAGCGGGAGCCGGCTGGCCCGGAGAAGGTCCTTGGCCATACGCCGGGTCAGCGCCGCCGCCTTCAACTTGCGCACGACGGCCTGGGCCTGCGTCCGTCCCAAGGTCAACGAGAGGTAATCCCCAGCTGCTGGGAAATCATGCGGATCCGGGTCCGTCTTCCAGTGTTCCTTCTTGACCATCTCAGAACCTCCCCCACAGGGTCTCCTGTGCCCCCAGCGGCCGCCACAGGGAACAGCCTAAGGCTTTGTCCCTTCCACGGGAACAGTGGTGGGTGGCGAGGCAAGGTGCGACGTCATGTCGGCGCCTGTTCCTTCGGCGGCCAGGAGGGCGCTGGGGTCCTTGCCGCCGGGACCGCGGAGGAGGTAGGCGACAGCTGCCGCCAGGACAGCCCCCCCGCAGGGTCCAATTAGGTACAGCCAATAGTTGGCGAAATCGTGGATGACAAAATCGGGTCCGAAGGACCGGGCCGGATTCATTGACGCCCCACTGACCGGGCTCGCCCAGAGCCCCGCCAAAACGATGTATCCGCCCACCGCCAGGGCCGACAACGCCCCGACGTTCTGCGCCCCCGAAGCCGTCCCCAGGATGGTGCTGACCAGGCCGAAAGTCAGCGCCACCTCGATGACTAGGGCTTGCCCGCTGGTGAAAGCCGCACCAGGCTCGGTTGCTCCCAGCGAACCAAACTGGCCCAGAACCGCGGAGAGGAGCAGACAGGCAAGGGTGGCACCGACCAGCTGGGCGATCACGTAGCCGGGCACGCGTCGCCAGGGGAAGTCACGGCGCAAGGCGAAGCCAACGCTGACGGCAGGGTTGAGGTGGGCCCCCGACACCTTGCCCATGAACAGGATGATCGCCATCACCATGAGCCCGGGCGCGACGACCTCGGGCCCGCGGCCAATGCCGCCTTGGCTCATGGCATTGACCACTCCGGCTCCCGCCGCGACCAGCACCAGCAGGAAGGTCCCCAGCACCTCCGCGAAGAGCCGCCGCCACTCATTCGACGGGTCGTGGAAGTCGCGCAACCAGGGGACCTCAGCGGGAAGCACGCGGCTCTCCCCTCCTGAAGAGGGGCGCTGTCCCTGACTGGGGATTGCGGCTCGAGTTGGCATAGGAGCAGAAGTAAAGCTGATTGGAGACTGCAGGCGCTGCCGGTCGTACCGCACAGCAGAGCCGATCAGCCGGGCTGGCGCTCCACCCAGACCCCGCTGCTGTCGGTGGCTAGCTGGTCGTACGCCCTGCGGATCGCGGTCCGCGATGTTCGCGCGGGAAAGGCGGTCTCCTCATCCATCTCCGACGGCCGCCGAGAGTTCATGAATCCCTGGCGACAGAGATCGGCGAGGCGTTCTAGATCAGCTTGCTGCTGGCGGACGAAGACGAGGTCGACCACCGCTCCGTGGCCGGGAACGATTCGGGTGGGTTCGAGGTTCAAGAGCCCAGCCAGCGACCTGGGCCAGTCGAGAGGGTAAGCGTCTTCGAAGGACGGAGCTCCTCCTTCCTCGACCAGGTCGCCCGCATAGAGCAGGCGCGCATCCGCCACCCAGGCGACGATGTCGTTGTCGGTGTGGCCCCTGCCGGGATGGAGCAGGGTCACCGTGCGTCCACCGAGGTCCAGATGGGCCTGATCTTCCAGTAGACACTCGGCGCTGACCACCGGGCTGCCCGCCAACTGCTGGGCGACCGCCTTGCTCTCAGATCGAAGTTGGGCCACCACCTCGCGCTGCTGCTCGAGGCCGTCCCAGCGCAGATGCTCGGCACAGAGTCGGTGGCTCCATATCACGCCGGGATCGAAGGCCCCGTTGCCGAAGCAATGATCAAAGTGGCTGTGCGTGTTGATCGCCCCCAGCGGCAGCGGGGTGACCGAGCGGGACAGGTTGATCAGCTCGCGGCCAGTTGCCAAAGAGGCGCCGGTGTCGACCAGGAGCGCCCGCTCTTGACCGACGATCAAACCAACGTTGAGCCGAAATGGCTGCGAGACAAGCCGGAAAACGCCGGGGCCCAGCTCTTCCCAGGCAGCAGTCGCTGGCATCGGCCCATTCTGGGACACCTGCGCCGCTTTGGTCCCAAATCTTCCCACCAGTTTCCGAACCGAGGGCCTCGCCTCGGGAGTTCTTCAGAACGACGCCGAGCGGGTCCTGCCGGAGCCCTCTCAGCGCCCTCCCGAGGGACCAGGCAAGCCGTAAGATTTCGAGGCGCTGGTGGCGCTAGTAAGGGATCCTGGAGAGGAGGGTCGATTCGGTGGAACAGGCTGTCAACGAGATACCGCTGGCTCCGGGCGCCGTCGCCAGCAGTGCCAGCCCCGCCCAACTGAGCATCATTCCCTTGCGGGGTCTGCCCATCGTGGCTGCGGTGCTCGCCTTTCTGGTCGCCGCCATTGCTGGCAACTGGCTCTGGGCCCTGGACTTCCTCCACGTCGCCGGGGGCGGCCTGTGGACCGGAATCGACCTCTTCGTCGGCTTGGTGGTGGGTCCCATCATCGGGCGAATGTCAGTCCCGGCCAGAGTGGAATTCTCGGGCCGCTTCATGCCCAAGATGGTGTTGATCATGCCCACCCTGGTGATCGTCACCC
>JBAQYY010000070.1:0-5047 GCA_049790415.1 Candidatus Dormiibacterota bacterium
GATTCACGTGCGTCCCCAAAGAGCATGAGCGTCTTGGGATTGTAGTAGAGCTCATTTTCTATTCCCGCGAACCCGGGATTCATGCTGCGCTTGAGCACCACAACATTGGCGGCTTGGTCGACGTTGAGGATAGGCATCCCATAGATGGGACTACTCGAATTGCTCCGCGCGGCCGGGTTGGTAACGTCATTAGCTCCAATCACCACGGCCACGTCGGTACGGGCAAAGTCGGGATTAATGTCGTCCATCTCATAGAGCTGGGTGTAGGGAACGTCGGCCTCGGCCAAGAGCACATTCATATGCCCGGGCATCCTTCCCGCCACCGGGTGAATGGCGTACTTGACCTGCACTCCGCGTTTTTCCAGCTGTGCGGCTAGCTCCTTGACGTCGTGTTGAGCCTTGGCGACCGCCATGCCATAGCCAGGCACGAAGATGACCTGGCGGGCGTAACCGAGCAGAATCGCCACATCCTCCGCAGTAACGCTATGAATTGGCTGGTCGGCGCTGGGACCGGCGTCGGTACCGGCCGTGGACGCGCTGCCGAACGCGCTGAAGAGCACATTGGCCAAAGAGCGATTCATGGCCCGGCTCATCAGCTGGGTCAGAATCGTGCCCGAGGCGCCGACCAAGGCGCCGGCGACGATGAGGACCTCGTTGTCGAGGACGAAACCGCTGATCGCCGCCGCCAGTCCAGTGAAAGAGTTGAGCAGGGAGATGATCACCGGCATATCGGCGCCCCCGATGGGGAGCACGAAGGCGACCCCGAAGGTCAGCGCCAAGGCCTCGAAGAGAACGAAGAGCCAGGGCGAGGCGTCGACGGCCACCAGGGTTACTCCCAGGGCCACGATGATCGCCAGCAGTGCCCCGTTGGCAATGCGCTGATTTGGGAACGTGATTGGACTGCCCCGCATCACGCCTTGCAACTTGCAGAAGGCGATCAGACTGCCCGAGAAGCTGATTGAACCGATCAGACAGCCGAGAACGATGGGGACGGAGTTACTGGGGGAGATGGTGCTGACCCCGGTGGCCAGATGCGCGGTCCGACGCAGGAACTCGTCAGCACCGATGAGCGCTGCGGCACCACCACCCATGCCGTTGAAGAGAGCGACCATCTGTGGCATGGCCGTCATCCGCACGGCGCGCGCGGCGACCGCCCCAACTACGGCGCCAATGACAAGCGCTGGAATCACCGCCAACCAGGGCAGGGCGCCCAGGCCGACGAAGGTGACCACGAGAGCAACCAGCATCCCCACCGCCGCCAAGCGGTTACCCTGCCGCGCCGTCGCCGGAGACCCCAGCAGCCTGATCCCGAAGACGAAGAGCACGGCGGTCACCAGGTAGCCGAGGGCAACCAGTTGCGGGTAATGGATCACTTCGGCGCCGGTCTCTCCGGCTCGGGTCGGCGCTTGAACATCTGCAGCATGCGGTCGGTTACCACGAAGCCACCGACAACATTGATGGTGCCCAGCAGAACAGCTAGGAAGGCGATCACGGTTCCCAACGTCCCGTGCACTCCCGCCGCAATTGACAAGGCGCCCACCAGAACAATGCCGTGGATGGCGTTGGTTCCCGACATCAAGGGGGTGTGCAAGGTGGCCGGCACCTTGGATATCAGATCAAAACCAATGAAGATTGCGAGCACGAAGATAAAGACACCGATCAGCAGCGTGCCGCCGAACGCGTTCACGACTTGCTCACCAAGACTTTGCCGTCGCGGGTGACGCAGGTGGCGGAGATCACCTCGTCACCGAAATCGGGCCGGAGTTGCCCGTCCTTGATGAGCGCGAGGGCAAAGCGGGTGACGTTGCGCGAGTACAACTGGCTGGCGTGATAAGCCATCCGGGAAGGCAGGTCCAAAGGTCCGAGGATCCACACTCCATCCTTCTCGATTTCCTTGCCGGGCTGGGTCAATTCGCAGTTGCCGCCAGCCTCGGCAGCTAGGTCGACCACTACTGAGCCCGGTCGCATCTTGGCCACCGCTGCCTTGGTCACCAGCAGCGGAGCTCGCCGCCCGGGAACCAGGGCGGTGGTGATGACCACGTCCGCCTCGGCCACCTCCCGGGCCAGCGCCTCCTGTTCTCGTCGCTGGGAGGCGGCGGAGACCTCGGCGGCGTAACCTCCTTGACCCTCGGCTGCTTCGACGGGCTCCCCAACGTCAACAAATTGGGCTCCCAGGCTCTCCACCTGCTCCTTCACCTGGGGCCGGACATCGAATGCCCGGACCACTCCCCCCAGCCTTCTGGCAGTGGCGATCGCCTGGAGGCCAGCCACGCCCGCCCCGAGCACCAGTACCCGGGCCGGGGTAACGGTCCCCGCCGCGG
The DNA here is from genome assembly GCA_049790415.1 of Candidatus Dormiibacterota bacterium. Classification (GTDB taxonomy): domain Bacteria; phylum Chloroflexota; class Dormibacteria; order Aeolococcales; family Bog-877; genus Bog-877. Next base: position 2,322 of record JBAQYY010000070.1, read on the forward strand.
TCATGAGAAGGGGAAAGAAGCGGGGCAACCGGCCGGCGGCCATGAGCACCGCGTGGTAACCGGAAACGGTGCTCATGGAGGAGAGAACGTCCATGTCCTGGGCTCGGCTGATGCGGGGCAGCCGCTCCAGGCTGAAGGCGGTAACTCCCCGCTTGCCCAGCTGTTGCAGGAGTTCTGGTTGGGTCAGCGGCTGCAGCATCCCCACCAGTAGCGAACCCTTGCGCAGCAGCGCCACCTCGGCCGAGCTCGGCGGGCGCACCTTGATGATCAGGTCGGAGGTGGTGAGCACCTGGCGAGCGGTCCCCAGGATCGACACTCCGGCTTCGCGGTAGCTGGGGTCGGGAAAGAAGGCGGTCGTGCCGGCGCCCTTCTGAATTGCCACCTCGGCCTTGACGGCGATCAGGCGGGCCGCAGACTCTGGCACCAGAGCGACGCGGCGCTCCTCCGGCTCGAGCTCAGTGACCACCCCAATTCGCACCGAGCGACTTTACAAGCCCTCGGGCCGCAATAGCGAGAAATCCGCTTCCCGCCCGGGTCCGTCATCCTAGCCGGGTGCCGGGGATCGAACCGTACCTGCGAAGGATGCTCCATGGCTGGCAGCCGATCGTGGTGGCCAACCGGCCCCCAGTCGAAAGTCAGCTCGGCCCAGATGGCGCGGAGCGGATTACCCGAGGCGGTGGCGGCCTGGTCACCGCCATGTCGGCGCTGGCCCAGGCCAGCAATGCCCCTTGGGTGGCGGTGGCTCGTGGCGATTCCGATGCGCGGCTGGCTGCGCGGGTGGACGGGGAGGGAATCGTACAAGTCGACTCCGAGGACGGCAAGAAGTTTCAGATCGCCTACATCCATCCCGAGCCGGAGGCCTATGACCTCTACTACAACGAGATCAGCAACCCGCTGCTCTGGTTCATTCAGCACTACCTCTGGGACCTTGGCCGCGAACCCATCCTCGACTCTCGCACCGAGCACGCCTGGCGGGATGGCTACGTCAAGGTCAATGCCGAATTCGCCGATCGGGTCGTCTCGCTGGCCGAGAAAGCCAGCGGCCGTCCCCTCATCCTGAGCCAGGACTATCACCTCTACCTGCTTCCGGGAATGGTCCGCAAGCGCCTGCCCGACGCCCACCTGCAGCACTTCATCCACATCCCCTGGCCGACGCCGCAGTACTGGAAGGTGCTGCCCCGCCACATGCGAGATGGCATCCTCACCGGCCTGCTCGGCAGCGACGTGATCGGGCTGCAGACGTCCCTCGACGTCCGCAACTTCCTGCTCACCTGCGAGGAGAATCTGGGGTTGGCGGTCGACCATCGCCAGTCCACCGTCTTCTTCGAGGGCCGAAGCGTCTGGATCCGCGCCTATCCCATCTCCATCGACGTTCGTGCCATGGCCGAGCTCACCACCCACGAGGAGGTGCTCCGCCAGGAGGAGCTGATCGCCGCCTGGCGTCCCGAGTTCCTCATCCTGAGAGTGGATCGGACCGACCTCAGCAAGAACATCGTCCGCGGGTTCCTCGCCTACGAGCGCCTGCTGGAGAGCCATCCCGAGCTCCGCGGCCGGGTCGTCTTCTGGGCCATGCTCCAGCGCAGTCGGCAGAATGTTGACGCCTACCGCTCATACCTGGGGGCACTGGTGAGCGCCGCGGCCCACGTCAACCGGCGGTTCCAGACGGGCACCTGGATGCCCATTCGCCTGGAGGTGGAGGAGAACATCTTCAAGGCGGTGGCCGCCTACAAGTCCTACGACGCTCTGCTGGTCAACCCCATCTACGACGGCATGAACCTGGTCGCCAAAGAAGGGGTCATCTGCAATGCCCAGGACGGAGTTTTGGTGCTCAGCGAGAACGCCGGTAGCTATGAAGAGCTGGGCACCGAGGCCCTGACCATCAATCCCTTCGACATCGACCAGACGGCAGAGGCGCTCCACTCGGCCCTAACCATGCCCAAGCGCGACCGGTCCACCAGAGCCCGGCACATGCGCCAGACAGTCCGCAAGCACGACATCGTCCGCTGGATCACGGCTCAGCTCCAGGACCTAAATGAGCTGGTGGCTCGCTGAGCCAGCTGGTTCGACGCCTCAGGCCGCTTTGGCCAACTCCTCGAGAACGCCGCTAAGCAGCTGGGCCCACTCCTCCGGTCCCTCCAGGCAGACATCCGCCTCGTCGCGGACCTGATCTGGGGTCTCCGGACTGAGCACCCCCAAGGCGAGTGCCAGTTCCAGGTCTCCGGCCCAGCGATGCAGCTGGACCATGGCGGGGAGGTCACCGAGATCGTCTCCGGCGAAGACGCAGCCCCGCGGGGAGATGCGCTCCAGGAGTTGGACCAGGGCGGTCCCCTTGTCGCCGGCGTGGCGGTCTCGCAGCTCCAGCACGCGCCGGCCGCGGAGGAGCTCGAGGTCCTCTCCCTGGGAGACCACGGAGAGGCGTCGGCGCAACTCCAGACCTGCCGCGTGCCGGTCGGGGGCGTTGCGGTAGTGGACGGCCACGCCCAGCGTCTTGACCTCCACATCGACCCCGGGCAGATCGCCGAGCGACTCGCTGAGGTCCTCGGCGATCCGCTGCAATCGCCGAGACGGGTTGGAGGCGGGCAAGGGCAGCCGACCGGGACCAGCCTCGCGCCAGGGCTCGAGGCCGTAGCTGCCGAGCAATAGGACTCCAGGCAAGGGGCACTGCACGAACAGGTTGGCCAGGTCGCGGCCGCTGATGACCGCGACCGGGGTGCGCTGGGCCAGGG
>JBAQYY010000071.1:0-4083 GCA_049790415.1 Candidatus Dormiibacterota bacterium
GACTTGGTCGAGCTCACCGGGATGTGACTGGCTCGGCCGCCCAGAGCCTGCTTGATGGCCAGCGTCTCGGCGAGATCTCCGAGCGGAGTCGAGGTGCCGTGGGCGTTCACGTAGTCGACGTCCTCCGCCACCAGCCCGGCCTTGCGCATCACCTTCTGCATGGCCCGGGCGGCACCGTTGCCGCGGGGATCGGGGGCGGTGAAGTGATACATGTCCGCGGTCGAACCACAGCCCAGTAGCTCAGCCCAGATCCGGGCTCCCCGGGCCCGGGCGTGCTCCATCTCCTCGAGCACCATGATCACCGAGCCCTCGCCCATGATGAATCCGTCCCGGCTCAGATCAAAGGGGCGGGAGGAGCCGGTGGGATCGTCGTTGCGCTTACTCATCGCGCCCAGCTGACAGAAGGCACCCATCAGAAGGGGGGTGATTGCCGCCTCCGCTCCCCCCGCGATCATGGCCACTGCATCGCCGCGGCGGATCACCTCGGCGGCGTCGCCGAGGGCGTGTCCGCTGGAGGCACAGGCGCTGACTACGGCGTAGTTGGGACCGCCGCAGCGGAGTTCGATGGCGATCAGGCCCGAGGCGATGTCGGTGATCATCATGGGCACCATGAAGGGGCTAATCCGGCCGATGCCTCGGTCGATGAGCACCTGGTGGCCACGCTCGATCTCTTCCATGCCCCCGGCTCCCGAGCTGACCACCACGCCGACGTCGTCCGGTCCCATCTCCTCCGGCTTCAGACCTGAGTCGGCCAGGGCCATCCGGGCCGCGGCCAGTCCGAGCCGGCAGTAGCGAGCCACGTGCCGGGCCGTCTTGCGGTCCATGTAGAGCTCGGGATCGAAGTCCTTGACCTCAGCGGCGATCTGAGTGGGGTACTCGGAGGCGTCGAATTGAGTGATGGTGCCGATCCCCGACCGCCCTTGGGTCAGGCTCTCCCAGACCGCATCTACTCCGGTGCCGATGGGGGTCACCAGACCCATTCCGGTGATCGCCACCCGCACCCGCGCCTGTCCGTCGTCGCTCACTGTTCCCTAGCTTACGGACAAATGTGTGGAGAAGCATCGGCCTCCGAGAATGAGAGGGTGCTCCCATTTTAGGACTAACTGTCCTAACCTGCTACTTCCCGTGCTCCACCGGAGTTGGTAGCGGTAGCCGCATCACGGGCCGGGCCGGGAAGGTCCGGCCAACTTCGGAGAAGCCGGCGGCGACGAACAGGGCTCTGGTCCCGGTGAAGAGGGCAGCCCCGCTGACCCGAGTGGCGCGCCAGGCGGCCACGTCGACCGGATGACCCTCCACGGCGGTGGCGCCGTGCTGGCGGGCGAAGGCCACGGCGGCATCAAGTAGCGCTGAGGCGACGCCAGATCGCCGGTGCCGGCTGTCGACCGCGAAGCAGGTCACCCACCAAGCGCCCGGATCGTCAGGGAGCAGCCTGGCCAGGGCGCGGTTTCCCTGGACTCGGGGAAAACCAGAACGGGGCCCGACTCTGGTCCAGCCCACGGGCTGATCATTGAGGTAAGCGATCAGGCCCGGGGGTCGGGCGGCGTCACGTACTTGCCGCTGCAGAGCCGCGCGGTTGTCCACGTTCGGTCCAGATGACGGCGGCCTGTCAGCCCCCGAGCTGAGGAAGAGCTGGCACCAGCACCACGAAGGGTCATTGCCCCGGCGACCGAACACCGTGACCAGGTCATCCCAGCGCTCCGCCGTGGCTGGAAGCACCTGCACAGGCATAGACCGACCGTAGCGCAGTCGTGCTCGATGAGTACCGGATCCAGGCTCCGTTGCCGCCGCCAGCACCACCCACCACGCGGCGTCCAGGGGTGGGATCATGGCCCGACCTTGGCAAAAGTAGCGGCCAGGCGGGTCCCGAGCCCAGGTTCCGGCGAGGTCATCTTGGCCGACAACCTGGACGTGCTCCGCCAGTTGCCCGACGAATCGTTGGACCTTGTCTACATCGATCCCCCCTTCGCCACCGGCCAGATGCGCCGCTTGGACGCCATCCGGACTGGCTCCGGCGCGGGCCGGCGCCGCGGCTTCGCCGGCCGGGAGTACCAATTCCAGGTGATCTCCCGGCACAGCTATCGCGATGACCGCGGACTGGAGGCCCACCTGGAGTTCCTTCACCTGCGCCTGGTCGAGATCCATCGGGCCCTCCGGACACACGGCTCGCTCTACCTTCACCTCGACTACCGCACCACCCACCACGTCCGGCTCTTGCTGGACCAGATCTTCGGTCCTGAGCGCTTCCTCAACGAGATCGTCTGGGCCTACGACTACGGCGGGCGGCAGCGCGACCGGTGGCCCCGCAAGCACGACACCATCCTCTGGTACTCGAAGTCGGATCGTTGGATTTTTGAGCGCTCCGCCATCGAGCGCATTCCCTACATGGCCCCCGGTTTGGTCGGCCCCGAGAAGGCCGCCCGGGGCAAGCTGCCCACCGACACCTGGTGGCTCACCATCGTTCCGACCAGGAGCGCGGAACGAACCGGCTATCCGACCCAGAAGCCGGTTGCTCTGCTCGAGCGGATCATCCGCGCCTCGAGTAGGGAGGGCGATCTGGTGGCCGACTTCTTCTGCGGCAGTGGTACCACCGGGGTGGTCGCCCAGGCATGGGGCCGGCGCTACCTGCTGGTAGACGACAACCCCACGGCGATCGAGATCAGCAGAAGACGGCTGGGACTCGCCGAAAGCCCCTGATCCGGGATGTCCGGGGCGTCGCTACGTAGGGCCGGTTATGAGCCGGCTGCCGTGAGTCCGACGGACTTGTGGTTCAAGTACCAGCCGACCCCTTAGGTCGCGATCGCGCCGAACCAGGCGATGCCATGTTGCTCAAGGCGGGGTTGCTCATGGTGGAGACTTAGTACTCGCCCATGGCAAAGGCGAAAATGACCAACGCCGGACCGTCGGCGGAGACCACTATCCAGAGTGGGACGTGGCTGCGAACGCTCCAGATCAGCAGGAGGAGCGCCCCTAGGAGGGTGATCGAGGCGAAGATGATGTGGAGAAGAATTGTTGGGTGAGCGGCGACGAAGCTCCGAAGCAATGCGACATCTCCCGCAGTGTGTCTCACCGGTGATACCATGCTCCTCATGGCGAATGTGTCGGTCCGTGAACTCCGCAACCATGGTGGTGAGGTTATCGACCGCGTTGTGGGGGGAGAACGCCTGACCGTCACTCGTGATGGTCGTGCGGTGGCCGAGCTGCGGCCTTTGGGACGAACCCCTCTCTCGGCTGTACTCATTGTCGAACGGTGGTCGGCATTGCCCGACGTCAACCTTGAGGAGCTCCGACTCGACCACGATGCCGTCATTGACAGCCGACTGTGAGGGACGTGGCGGCAGCAGGGAGGGGCATTCTCGATACCTCGACGGTCATCCTCCTCGGCCGGATCAAAGATCCCGCGATGCTGCCAGCAGAGCCACTAATCACAGCTGTCACATTGGCCGAGCTGTCTGTCGGTCCCTTGACCACGACAGACGTAATCGAGCGTGGCGCCCGCCAGACTCGGCTCCAGCAAGCGGAGGCCGATTTTGATCCGCTGCCCTTCGACTCCGATGCCGCTCGTGCCTTCGGCAGGGTGGCATCCTCTTTACGAAGTGCCGGTAGAAAAGTCCAAGCACGGTCCTACGACGCGATGATCGCTGCGATTGCGATTGCCGCCGACTTACCGCTCTATACCGTCAATCCCTCTGACTTTGCCGGGATCGATGAACTCGACCTTCGCCCGGTACCCCACCCCGGGGCCGACTCGCCAGGCAGGTAGGCGTTGGCCATCGCTACTCGGCGGACAGCCGGGGCGCCACCGCCGCTTGCGACCAGCTGCGCAGATCCACATCAGGATCGGTGAGGATTCCGGGCGGGATGTGGACCTTGGCGTTCATCAGGCGGCGGGCCGCCGCCAGGTCGGGAAAGCGGTTGACCGCGACACAACTCCGCAGCAGGCCGTCGTGGACCTGGAACAGAGAGAACCTCCCGGTCGCCGGATCGCCACGGACCAGGGGCGCCTCGCCAGCGCTGACGATCCCCACCTGTTGGACCGTGGTTTCGTACTGCTCAGTCCAGAAATAGGGAACTGGGTCGTAGCTC
>JBAQYY010000072.1:0-16497 GCA_049790415.1 Candidatus Dormiibacterota bacterium
GCGGCGAAGGTGATCGCCCAGCCACCCACAGCGACGGGCAGAGCGCGGCGCCAACCGAATTGTCGCCAGATCAGCAAGATGACCAGGAGCCAGGGGCCAAAGGCGTACCAGCGGCTGACGAGCGCCATCAACTGGGCCGGGCCAGGAGGCGCCGCCCAGACTTCGGCCTCAGCTCCTCAACGGCCTGCCGCAGCGCAAGGTCGAGTTCCCCGGTCTCCCAACCGAGTTCGGACTGGGCGCGCTGGGAATCGACGTACATGGGGTGGGCCGCCATCCGCACCGAGGTGAGCGAGATGGCCGGAGCGCGACCGACGAAGCGCGCCACGCCTTCGCTGGTGAGCGCCGTAGCAAAGGCCAAGGAGAGTGGCACCCGCCACCGGGGCGGATCGGTACCGGCCAGATGAGCGACGCGAGCAAGCAACTGGCGCAGGGTTAGGTTCTGGTCGCCGAGGATGTACGAGCGGCCGGGGAGGCCCCGCTCCAGGGCGAGCACGTGCCCCCGGGCGACGGCATCCACCGAGACCAGATTCAGTCCGGTGTCAACAACCGCCGGGATCCGGCCGCGCAGGAAGTCGCTGATGGTCTGGCCGGTCGGCGTGGGTCTCCGATCACCTTTGCCTACCGGAGTGCTCGGCTGGACCACGACTACACCGAGGCCGGAATGCGTGTGCTCCAGGGCGAGCCTCTCGGCCGCCCATTTGCTGCGCTTGTAGGGACCGGCCAGAAGTGCCGGCGAAGACGAGGTGTCGGCCTCCACGCACACCTTTCCCGAGCGCTCGAAGGCAAGCGTCCCCACCGTGCTGCAATGCACCAACCGGCGGATCCCGGCGGCAGCCGCCGCCTGGAGCACGTTGGCGGTACCACCGACGTTGACACTGATCATCTGGCTCACCTCCCCAGGCCGCAGGGAGAGGCGATAGTCGGCGGCGCAGTGGATGGCGAACTGGCAACCTTGGGCGGCCCGGAGAAGCGACGCCGGATCGGTCACGTCGCCGGCATAAACCGATACCCCCTCCGCAGCCGGGATGGATCCCGGTCGGCGCTCCAGGGCATGTACCCGGTAGCCCGTTATCAACAGTTGCTGCAGCACGGCGGAGCCGACGAACCCACTCGCTCCGGTGAGCAGCACCGTGCCCGGAGGGGACTGGCTCACACGCGCTCGCTGGCGAGCAGCGGAGCGTCCAGGACGTAGCCATCGCTGCGTTTGGTGCGGAGTAGACGCGGCTTGCCCGGGTCGGTCTCCAGTTTCAGACGTAGCCGGTGAACGCACATGGTGACGGCGGCGGGAGTGGCCGTGGGATCACCGCCCCAGGCGCCATCGATGATCTGACGCCGGCTCAGAACCACGCCCGCGTTGAGCGCCAGATATTCGAGCAGGTCTGCTTCCCGAGGGCTGAGGAAGTGGCGCCGGCCCTCGATTCGAGCGCTGCGCCGGGCCGGCTCGACCACCAGAGGGCCGATCTCCAGGACTCGCCCGGAGGAGCGGCGCTCGACCTGGCGGCGGCGCCAGAGGGCGCGCATGGTCGCCCGCAGCATCGCGGGCGGATAGGGCTTGGCCAACACGTAGTCCGCGCCTGCCTCCATCAGGGAGACCGTCTCCTGGGGATCGGTGGTGAGGACCACCAGGGGCGCCGTTGAGATGTTGCGGACCGCCTCCACCCCGCGGGCACCTTGGAGCAGAGAGCGGTCAGCCACGATCGCCGCCGGTTGCTCCCGGCGGATCAATTGGGAGAGTTGCTCGAGGCTCTCGACCACCCGGGCCTCCAGCCCCGCGGTCTGGGAAACGATGTGAACGGCCATGTCCGCGTAATCGGGATCGCCCTCTAGGATGGGGACTAGCACGGGTCCATTCTCAGGGACCGGATTGCGCAACCTCGATCTCTGGCTGCCCGCATGAGGTGTTGATCATGACTGCCGAACTCCTCGATCGGATCATGGAGAGGCTTCCCTTCCTGGCGCCTCTCGGAGAGTTCCTCCACCAGTGGCTGACCAAGCTCGGAGCCATGAGCGGCTCGCGGTCCGGCCAGGCCAAGGACCTCCTCAACGGTACCTGGCTCGGCCACCCGGTCCATCCCGCACTCACCGACGTACCCCTCGGGGCCTGGACGGGGGCCGCCCTGCTCGACCTCGCCGACCACGGCGAGGGAGGCGGGCTAGGTCAGGCCGCTGATCTCATGATCGGACTCGGCTGCCTGGGAGCTCTAGGTGCCGCGGCCACCGGCATCGCTGACTGGCAGGACCGCGACGGCCCTGAGCGCGATCTGGGCACGGCGCATGCCCTCATCAACAGCGGAGCCTTGGCACTCTTCGCCACCTCCTTGGGTCTCAGGCTGCGGGGCCGCCGGGGTCCGGCGGTGGGGCTGTCAATGTTGGGTTTGGGAGCGGTCTTCACCGGCGCATACATCGGCGGCGACATGGACTTTCGCCGGGGCGTCCAGGTGAACCGCAACGCCTTTTCGAGCGGACCCAAGAAGTGGACCGCCGCGGCCGACGACGCGGAGGTGACGGAAGGCTCGTTCACCCACAAGCAGGTCGGCAAGAACCAGGTACTCCTGACCCGTCTCAACGGGGAGATCTGCGCCGCCAGCGCCATCTGCTCTCATGCAGGTGGCCCCCTCGACGAGCTCCCCTTGGAAGACGGGCAATTGCACTGCCCCTGGCACGGGTCCCGATTCGATTTGCGGAGCGGCCAGGTCACCCACGGTCCCGCGACGGTGGCCATTCCCACCTTCGAAACCCGCACCCGCGAGGGCAAGGTGGAGATCCGCCGCCCCTAGCCGTGCTAAGAATCGACCATGTGGTGCTGGCCACCACAGATCTCAGCCACGGCGAGGACCAGCTCTGGCGAGGCTATGGCCTGCGTGCCGCGCCCGGCGGCCGACACGTGGCCTGGGGCACCGCAAACATGATCATTCCCGTGGGCGAGCAGTACCTGGAACTGGTAGCAGTTACCAATCCTGAGCTGGCCGCAGCCAGCCTCTTGGGACGAGCCGTACTGGCGGCCGCCGACCGCGACCGTGTCACGCCGATCGCAGTGTGCCTGCTGGCTTCCGACCTGGAGCCGATATCACGCCGGCTCGGGACGCCTGCTGAAACCGGCGGCCGGGAGCGGCCAGATGGCTCTCAGATCAGATGGAGGACGGTGGGCTTGGAGAGAGCCTTTGGGGCAGCCCGCCTGCCCTTCTACATCAGCTGGGAGGATCCCCTGCAGCACCCTTCGACAATCCCCGCCGAACACCGAATCGACGCCCGGGAGATCTCCGAGGTCGAGGTGGGGGGTCCAGAGCCCATCCTCGCCGGCCATCTGGCTGAGCCGGTGACGGCAATCCGGCCCGTGGGCGGAGCCGCCGGGCTGCGCTCGGTGACGCTACGCTTGGCCGACGGTACCGAGGTGCTGATCGCTTGAAGACGTCGGGTGACGCCAGCACAACCGGCGACTGCCGCGAGTGTGGATTCCGCTTCTCGTCAGTCACCGTCTCCAACGCCAGTACCAGCGTCGAGCCCGTCGCCACCAGCTATCGCCAAGTGCTGACTGCCAACCTTGATAACCCGCGGCTTCGCCAGCGTCCAGCAGAAGCGGTGTGGTCGCCGCTGGAGTACGCCGCGCACATGCGCGATGTTCTGCTCCTCTTTGGGCGCCGCGTGGACGCCATCATGCGGGAATTCGAACCAGCACTGGAGGTAGTCTCCCACGACGATGAGGTCGCCCGGGGAAACTACAACCAGCTCAGCCCGCACTTGTTGAACGAGCAACTGGGCGCTGCCGCGAACATGCTGGCCGCGCGTCTCCGAAGACTGAGCCCAGAGGCCTTTGCTCGCCGCGGTTTCCGCAACGCGGAAGTGCGCACCGTTCTGGAAATCGCGCAGCGGGCGATGCACGAGTGACAGCACCACCTCCTCGACATAAATCGGGGACTGGGCTTATCGGGGACTGCAACGGGGTGACCTCTAGCCTAGGTCCGTTGTACCTCCGACAGTCGTTCTGAGTGCCGGTTGGTACGGGCAAGGTCCGCAATATCCGTCAAGACGGCGGCCCGCCACCCGCGCAGAGAACTCATCAGCGCGATCCCTTCAGCTTGCCTTAGGTCGGCGCTGGTAAGGACTCGTTCATTGAGTTCCCCGTTGGCCAAGAGCAGGCCCCGTTGGACTCCTGGTAAACAGCCCGCGTCAAGCGGTGGTGTGTACCAGATCCCGTCGCGTTGCACAGCAAGGTTGGCGACTGTGGTCTCAGTCAACTGACCCCGCTCATTGACCATGATCACGTCGTCGGCATCCGGATGGCGCGCTGACCGCCGCTGGTACGTTTCCCGTCGGGTGGTCTTGTGGTACAGCCAGATTTCCGAGGACTGAACCGGCTCCAGGTCGATGGCGAGCCGTACTGGCGCGGAGGCAGGCGCCGGTAGTGGAGAGAGCTCAACCGAGCAAAGCCCGTTGCGGTCAACCATGAGCCGCACCCGAGCATCGGTCGCGGCGCCGCTAACCGCTTCTTTAAGAGACGCCCTGATGGAGTCGGGGTCTAACCGAAAGCCGAAGTATTCGGCCGAAGCAACCAGCCGGGCCAGGTGGTGCTCTTGGTTGCGGACCCCACTTACGGTTAGGAAGGCCATCGTTTCCAGCAGCTGGAACTCCTCCGGGACGGAGCGCAGGATGGCCGCTTTGGTCATCATCTCGTCGTGCTCCGCCGCGGACAGGGAGTCCCAAGTGATGCCCCCACCGGCGCCGTAGACAGCGTCTCCAGTCTGGCGATCCACCACCACTGTTCGGATGGCCACACTGAAGCGGGCCCGAAATTTGGCGCCCGGGGGAGCGACCACTCCAACCGCTCCGCAGTAGACACCCCGGCGGCTCTCCTCAAGATCTGCGATCAGGGACATCGTCCTCGCCTTGGGAACTCCGGTCACAGAACCACAGGGGAAGAGCGCGCTCAGGATGTCAGTCAGACGCGTTTCGGCGGGAACCTGAGCCGTGACGGTGGAAGTCATTTGCCAGACCGTGGGGAACCGCTCCAGGGCAAATAGTTGCTCCACAGCGACACTGCCTGCCCGTGCCACTTTGCCCAAGTCGTTGCGGATTAGGTCGACAATCATCACGTTCTCGGCTCGTTCCTTGGGCGAGCGGATGAGCTCCTCAGCGCTCACCGCGTCCTCCTCGGACCAGCGCCCGCGGGGCGCAGTGCCTTTCATCGGTCGGGTTGTGAGGCAATCGCCCTCCCACTCGAAGAACAGTTCCGGCGACGCACTCGCCACCACATAGCGTCCCGTGTCCAAGTAGGCGTTGTAGGCACCGCACTGAGCCAGCGCCAGGTCGCGATAGAGCTCGAACAGGTCGCCGCTAACGTGAGTGCGCAAAGGCACGGTGAGGTTGCATTGATACGTCTCTCCCGCCCGAATGCGGTCGCGGATTCTGGCAACCTTGGCGCGGTACGCGGCAGCGTCGACCGCGGGCTGCCAGGGCCCCGTCTTATAAGGTCGATCTCCGCTCGCTCGTGCCCCTAGGCGCTCGGCCAGTTGCGGGTGCGCAAACAGTCCGAACCAGGCCAGCGGCATAGATCCCATGACCTCGCGGGCCTGTGGCTGGCGGGTCGGCAACGCCTGGTTCAGGCAGGTGGCTGCCTCATATGAGATGAACCCGGCCGCCCACCAGCCGGCAGTGGTCTCCTCCTCCACCTTTCGTAGCAGGGGCAAAACCTGGTGGGAGGAGTCCGCCACCAGAACGCGCTCGGGGACGCCGAAGTCGATGGCGACACCCCCTTGGCTGAGGTCATCAAAGCGGATTCCCAACTGGTCTTTCCCGGTCGCTCCTGGCATCTGCCGGGCATCGTCGCAGAGGTTGGCCCGCTGGGGAGTGCGGCGCACCAGCGGCTAGGTTGAGGGCGATGCCCGAGCCGGCTCGGGCCGACAAGGATCGGTGGCATGGCGGAGGAGAATGGGTCGGCCGAGTTGCGAGGTCAGCCTGGCTCGGATCAGCTCAGTTGTCGTCACCGAGGGCCGCCTAGCGCTCAGGGGAGATCGTAATCGAGGAAGAGGGTGTGGGCACCCTCGTCGCTGATCTCGATGCGTGCCTCGCCAGAGATCCCTTTGAGCGCGCCGGTGCCGGAGCCGGGCACGATGGGCCACTTGGCCCAGGGAGTGCCACGGGTCATGGTTCCCATGTGAAGTAGGGCAAAGGTGCCTTGTCTTCCTTTCAGAGATCCCTCGATGCGTTCCAGGGCAACGTATCCGGCTCCCTCGGGCTCCGCGTTGAGGGCCAGCATGGCAACTTCACTTTTGGCCTCGAGGTCACCGGTGAACGTCTTGCTGATTTGCACCCGGCCATAGGTGATCTCCTCGTCCCGCGCATAGGGAGTCTCCGGTTCGAACTTGTCTAGTCGAAAGGGAGACGGCTCGCGGCACCCGGCCATGCTATCGCGGCCCTGCAGGGCACAGTCCGCAGCTAGGCTGCTGCCAGAGCGAGAGCTGCCTGACGCACCGCCTCCGGCATCTGGCTGAGATCGTATCCACCCTCAAGTACCCAGACGGTGGGCGCGGCTGCCACGTCCACCGCAACTTGCGCCAGCATCTGGGCCGCAGCAGCGTAGGTCTCCGGTAGCAGCTCCAGTTGGGCCAGGGGATCTCCGGCCAGGGCGTCAAAGCCGGCGCTAACCAAGACCAGCTGCGGGTGGTGCTGGCGGATGGCGGGCACGACCACTTCCCGCAGTGCCGCGAGCCAGCGATCCGGCCCTGTCCCGGGTGCAAGCGGGACATTGATGGTCTGACCCAAACCGGCGCCGATGCCTCTTTCCGCCGCCGTCCCACTCCCGGGATACAGAGGCAACTGGTGGAGTGAGCAGTAGAGCACGCTCCCGTCCTGGTAGAAGATGTCCTGAGTGCCGTTGCCGTGATGGACATCAAGGTCGACCACGGCCACTCTCTCCGCCCCGAGCTTGGTCTGGGCGTGGCGTACCGCGATGGCCACGTTGTTGAAGAGGCAGAAGCCCATCGCCCGCTCGGGCGTGGCGTGGTGGCCTGGCGGCCTGACCAAGGCGAAGGCGGATGTTGCCGGAGACCCGGTCGCTAGCTCGACCGCCGCCAGGCTGACGCCGACGGCCCCCACAGCAACTGCCAAGGATTCGCCGTCACAGTAGGTGTCGGCGTCGATCCAGCCACCGCCACTGGCCGACAGGCTCCGGATGTGCTCCAGGTGGCGACTGGTGTGGACGAGCAGGATGTCCTCGTCTGTGGCGGCCGGGGCGGTCCGCCACGGGCAGTGCGCCAGGCGTGGTTCCGAGTAGAGCTGCTCGGTGATGGCGCGCAGCCGGTCGGGGGACTCCGGGTGCCCCGGACTCTGGTGGCGCAGGAAGAGATCGTCGTAGAGGAAGACCAGGTGGGGACCTGGCCCGAGACTGGCGCCGGCCGCCACCTACTGATCCAGCGAGAGGACCAATTGCGGCGGGGCGATGCGGTGGTCTTCCTTGGTCGGCTTGACCGCCGTCCCGACCGCGAAGAACTCGATCACATGGCTGCCCCAGCCGTGGTTGCTCTCCCGGATCTGGGCGCCCACGATGCCCTCCGCTTTGACCTCCTCGGCCTCGTTCTGCATCCGCTCCATGGCCAGCTCGCGGGCGTCGTAGAGAGCCTGGGTGAAGTTGGGCATCTCCTGGTTCTGGCCCACGCTGCGCATCCATTGCCCCAGTCCCTGGTGGGCCACGTGGTACACGCAGGAGCCCATCACCAGGGCCAGCGGAGCGTAGCCCGCCTGGAGGAGGGTCCAGAAGTCCTGTCCGGAGAGGTCGGAGGTGAAGGGCTTGTTCTGGGGTGTTCGCATGCTCCCCGTCTGGCTGCGGACGGCGGTTCCCACGGCCATGAACTCGGCCAGTCCCTGGCCCCATTCATATCGGTTGATGTCCAGCCGGACGCCCACGATGCCGTCCGCGCCGAGGGCGTCCGCCTCCTCCTCCATCCGGCTCATGGCCAGCTCGCGGGCCTGATACATGGCCTGGCTCAACACCTGGAGCTCCTGGTTCTGGCGGTAATTGGCGATCTGCAAGCCGATGTGGTAGATGGAGCTGCCGATGACCAGGCCGACCGGGTCGAAACCAGCCTCCTTGACCAGCAGGAACTCAGAGATCGAGAGGTCGCTGGTGAAGAGGCCCTTCTTGCCTTCACCACCGCGCATTTCCCGGAGGCGCCGGACGGCATCCTCCGGGATGTCCGGCTTAGGGGCCAGTTGATCCGACATCGGCGGTCCTCCTGGATCTGAGCGGCACCACCATGGACGGTGGCGGAAGGGACACTGCCCCCGGGCGCGCGACAACCGCGGTGCCCAGGATCACCCATTCCACGATCCGCCCCAGCACGGCCTCCGATCCGGTCACGTATTCAATAACCTTGGAACTAAAGTCGACCCCCACCACCCCGCTGGCCGCCGTCTGGGCGGCCTCCAGGCCGATCCTCTGGCGGGCCACCGTCTGCGCCTGGTGCATGGCCCGGCTAAAGGGAGCGATCTCACTGTTGGTCCAGGCGGCGTAGCCGCCGAAACCGCGGCCGAAGATGGCGACCGCCTGCTGGGCACTGGCTCCCATCACCAAGCGGAGCGGGAAGTATCCGGTCGAAAGCAGCTTGGCTAGGTCCTGGCCAGACAAGGTCGAGGTGAACGGCTCGGATTCATGGGGGCCGTCGATCTTGCGGACCGCCGTGCCCAGCACGGTGAACTCACTCATGCCCTGGGCCCACTCCCAGTGGCTCACCTTGAGACGGACTCCAACCACCCCGTCCGCCTTCAGGCCCTGGGCTTCGAGAAGAAGCCGGTGCACGGCCCGGGCGCGCGCCTCCAGCAGCGATCGGGTCAGCGCGGTGTTCTCTTCCGGCTGCATCGCCCCCCAGGCATAGGCCCCTCGCATCCCCAAACCCAGGCCGGGGCCCTGATTCCAACCGGTGTTGATCCAGCCGAGCCGGTAGAGCGAGCTCCCCAGGACCTGGGCGATCGGCTCGTAGCCGATGCCCCGGATGGCGGCCAGCTCATCTACCGAGAGGTCCGAGGTCCAGACCCCTCCCTTCTCCTGCTGGCGGCGGATCCTCTCCTCCGCCTCCAAAGGAATGCCTCCGCCCTCCACCAGCTGGCGGCTGCGCTCGGCGCGCTCGAGGCGTCGCGACTCCTCTTCGGGGGACTCTCCCGACCCGGCACCGCGGCGGAAGAAGCGCATCAGCTGAGCAGCCGTTCCAGGGCCACTCGGTCCTGGGAACTGGAGCTGGCCTGGGCCGAGAGGGCCTTGGCCAGCTCCATCAGCCAGGCATCGAGATTGAGCTGCTCGGTCTTGAGAGCGATCCCCCGGACCACCCGGGTGCACTGGGCCACCACTGCTCCCCTGGATCTGGCCAGCTCGAAGCGGAGCTCGCCCAGATCCAGGCTCACCCGCTTAACCTGTCGCTTGCGGCGGAGCACGCCTCCGTCACGCTCCACCTTTGTCCTCGCCGGCAGGGCGGCCTCGAACTTTCCGGCCACCACCTCCAAGAAGGTACTGAGGTCGCCGGAGTCAGCCTGCAGCGCGGCCGCGAGCTGATCGAAGTTGGCGGTGGGTCCCTCAAGCGCGACCAATTCGTCCATGACCTTGAGGCGAATATAGCGGGCGGGTGGCTCCAGCCGCCCCCGCTCGATGGCAGCGCCCAGCCGACTGCCCGACCTGCGTCGCCAGCTCACTCTCTGGCAGCATGGGCCGGTGATCGCACCTCGGCCGACCCTGACTCCCGAACGGCGCGGTTCCTGGTTCACCGCCATGGCGGCTCTGGTGCTGCTCGCCGCTCTTCTGGCGGTGCGGCCCGAATTGATCTCGCTCACGCCCAAGCACTACCGCACCGAAGTCCAGCTGGGGATTCTCCTGCTGGCGGTGCTCTTCGGCGGCATCGCCATCCGCTCCTTCGTCGCCCGCATCTTCTACCGCCTCCGGGACACCGGTCTCTCCGGCTGGCGCCCCGCCGTCACCTGGGCGTTCTACGTGGTCCTTGGTCTGGGCGTCCTCTCCGCCCTCAACATCAACCTCACCGGCCTGCTGGCCGCCGGCGCGGTCATCGGGGTGGTGGTCGGGGTGGCGGCGCAGACATCCCTCTCCAGCGTTTTCGCCGGGATCGTGCTGCTCATGGCCCGGCCCTTCACGGTGGGTAGCTGGGTCCTCTTCCGCAGCTCCCTCTTCGGAGCCTACGACTTCTCCGGGGTGGTCATCCAGATTGGCGTCGTCTACACGACCATGGATGTCGGCGGCCGCCTGGTCCGGATCCCCAACAGTGCCGCCCTGGCCTCAGCCTTGACCGTCAGCCGGGTCCCGATTCAGCTCGACATGGAGCTGCTTTTGCCGCCGCAGATCGAGCTGGCCCGACTGCACCGCGAACTCACCCAGGCCCTGCAACTGGGCCCCGGTGAGAACGTCACCCTGCGCCCGGTGCGGCTGACCACCGAGGGCCCCGGACTGCTCACCTGCCAGCTCCAGATCCGCTCCCACCGAGTGCTTGATCTGGGCGCCGTCAATCGGGCGATCGTGGCCAGCTCGGCGGAGTCCGAGCCGAGCGACCAGCAGCCGGGCCCGCCAGCGAGCCAGCGAAAGACGGCCGGAAAGAAGGGTTGAGCGCCTACGTTCCCGGCTCAGCCGCCTGGGCCGAGGATGGGCCGGAAGAAGTAGCCGAGGGCCTCTTCCGGATTCCGCTACCCCTTCCCAACGACGCTCTGCGGGCGGTCAACTCCTACCTTTGGCGGGGCGAGGAAGGCGACCTCCTGGTGGATTGCGGCTGGGTCGATCCCCAGACCTGGGAGGTGCTCACGAGCTCCCTTGTGCGCTTGGGCAGCAGTCTCCAGGCGGTCCGCCAGGTCTTCGCCACCCATGTCCACGGCGACCACCTGGGCGCGGCCGGGCAGATTCGCGAGGCCGGGGGCGCCTTCGTGACCTTGGGGCTGGGCGACCACGAGACTGCGCAGATCCTGGCGACCGATCCGGGACTGTCGAGGAGCCGAACCAGGGAGCTGCTGCTGCGTCACGGTGCCGACTCCGTGGTCGCCGCCCTGGATCGGGAGTTGGCCGAACATCCTCGGCCCCAGCACCTGTCCCCGCTCCCCGATCTCTTCATCTCCGGTGGCGAGCTTCTCTTCCAGAGTCGGGAGCTGGACGTGCTGCCCACACCCGGGCACACCAGAGGGCATCTCTGCCTCTGGGACAGCCAAGGGCGCATCCTCTTCGCCGGCGATCACGTGCTGCCCCACATCACGCCCTCGATCGGGGTCGAAGTCCCCACCGGAGGCCTGCCTCTACTCGAATTCCTGCGCTCCCTGGAGCTGGTGCGCGACCTCCCCGCCCAGCTGGTACTGCCCGCCCACGGGCCCACCTTCACCAATCTCAGGGACCGGGTCGACGAGCTTCTGCTCCACCACGAGCACCGCCTCCAGCTCTGTCTGGAGGCGGTCGCAGACGGCTCTCACACGGCCAGGGCGGTGGCCGGAGCGCTGCCCTGGACGCGCCGGGGCAGGAAATTCTCCGAACTCGACTCCTTCAACCAGATGCTGGCCGTCAACGAGACGGTAGCCCATCTCGAACTGCTCGCCCAAAGAGGCGCCCTGAGCCGGGAAATGGCAGACTTGAGAGTGGAATTCAACGTCGCCGCGGGCGATCCCTGAGCCCTGGAGGAGACCCTAATTGGTGTCGGTTAGCGGGCGTCCCCGAGCGGTATTCCGCTCGCTCAACCCGGCCACCGAAGAGATCAGCGCCGAGTACCCGGCGCTGAACCCAACCGAGGTGGAGGAGAAGCTGGCCCTTGCCCAGCATGCCTTTGAGCAGAGCCGCCGCCAGCCGATCGCCTGGCGAGCCGAGCGCATGTTGGATTTGGCCCAGCGCCTGCGCCAGGAGCGCGAGCAACTGGCCCTCTTGGTCACCACCGAGATGGGCAAGCCGCTGACCGAAGCCCAGGCGGAGGTCGACAAGTGCGCCACCTCCTGTGAGTACTACGCCCACCAGGCGGCCAGCTTCCTCGCCGATGAAGCAACTCCCTCGGACTCCCCGCGCAGCCTGGTCGCCTTCCGGCCCCTCGGGGTGATCCTGGCGATCATGCCCTGGAATTACCCACTCTGGCAGGTGCTCCGCTTTGCCGCCCCCGCGCTGATGGCCGGCAACGCCGCCGTCCTCAAGCACGCACCCAATTGCTTTGGGACGGCGCTGGCGCTGGAGCGGCTAGTCAATGAGGCAGGATTCCCGGAGGGATCCCTGAGTGCCCTGGTGGTGGACGTTGACGCGATACCGGAGGTGATCGCCGATCCCCGGATCCGGGCGGTGACCCTGACCGGCAGCGACCTGGCCGGCAGCAAGGTCGCCGAGATGGCCGGCCGGGCAGTCAAGAAGGCGGTTCTGGAGCTCGGCGGCTCCGACTTTTTCCTGGTGCTGGCTGACGCTGACATCGATCAGGCCGCGGAGATCGGCGTCAAGTCGCGCTTTCAAAATGGCGGCCAGACCTGCATCGCGGCCAAGCGCTTTCTGCTCGCCGCGGAGATCGCCGACGACTTTCAGGAGCGCTTCCTCCAGCGCGCCGTCCAGATTCCTGGTGGCGACCCCCTCGACCCCAACACCAGGCTGGGGCCGCTGGCCCGGCACGACCTGCGGGAGAAGCTGAACGAGCAGGTTCGGCGCTCGGTCGCCGCGGGGGGCGAGGTGGTCCTCGGCGGCGAGATCGCCCCTGGGATCGGGTACTTCTACCCGCCCACCATGGTGCTCGGAGCCAAGCCGGGCATGGCCGTCTTCGACGAGGAGACCTTCGGCCCGGTGGCAGCGTTCACCCGCTTCAGCAGCGAGGACGAAGGCTTGGGCTTGGCCAACCACAGCCGCTACGGACTGGGGGGCAACATCTGGACCAGAGACGTCGAGCGCGGGGTTCGGCTGGCCGCCGAACTGGACACGGGCGGAGTCTTCGTCAACGGGATGACCCATTCCGATGCCCGGATCCCCTTCGGCGGGGTCAAGCGGAGCGGCTACGGGCGCGAGTTGCATAGCTTCGGAATCCGCGAGTTCACCAACATCCAGACCATCTGGCGGCCCTAGGTCCGTCCCCCGAGCGGGTCAGCTAGGGCGCCGGGTCGGAGTTGGCCCGCCGCCCAGAGCAGAGCCAGACCAACCAGCAAGGCACCGACCCCGATCGCTTGGAAGAGTGGGATGACACGGCTCAGTCCCGCGTAGATGAGCGTCCCCAGCGGTCCCGCCCCGGAGAAGGCCAAGGTGTAGAGAGCGAGGACGCGACCGCGGAGGTGCCCGGGAGCGCCTGCCTGGAGGGTCGCCAGCATGGCGGTGTTGGCGGCCACAAACCCCAGGCTGATCCCGATCAGGCAGGGGGCGGCCAGCAGGAGGTCGGGGGCTCGGGTCAATCCGAACAGCGACGCGGCGTAGACCGGCGCCGCCGCCGCCAACATCAGGCGGGGGCGCAAGCGCCGGCTCATCACACTGATGAAGAGGCCACCCGCCAGGGCTCCTATCCCCCCCAGGCTGTACATCAAGCCGAGCACCTGACCGCCGCCGTGCAGCTGTTCGCGGGCGAAGACCGGGAGAAAGGGCATATAGCCAATCCCCAGCAGGCCCAGCACCACGCTGGCGACGAGCACCGCCCGCACCGAAGGGTGCTGGCCCGCGAAGCGCAGACCCTGGAGCATCTGCGCCAGCGGCCGCAATCTCTTCCCCACCGGCTGGCGCAAGTCGGTCCACCCGCCTCGCCCGAGAACCCACAGGAAGGGCACGCCACTGACGCCCATGGCCAGGAAGCAGCTCGCGGCACCCCAGAACCCGAGCAGCAGGCCGGCCACCGCCGGGCCCACGATTCGGCTCACGCTGCCCACGCTGCTGGTCAGGGCAGCGGCTCCCACCAGCCCCGAGGCGGGGATGAGGTCAGCCACCAGAGCCTGCCTGGTGGGCTGGTCGAAGGCATCGGCGGCCCCGAAGCAGATGGCTGCCCCCACCAGTACCAGCAGGTCGACGCGGTGCAGAGCCGCCGCCAGGGCCAGCAGCAGCGCGGTCAGGCTCAGGGCGGTTGTGGTGGCGATCAGAATCCGGCGCCTGGAGAGTCGGTCGGCGACGGCGCCGGCCGGCAGCGAGAGTGCGATTGCCGGGATGCCGTCGGCGGCTCCGACCAGGCCGACAGCGGCAGGCGACCCGGTGACCCGAAGGGTGAGATAGCCCAGGGCCACCAGCTGCATCCAGGCTCCCAGCGACAGCGGGGAGCTGCCCAGGATGTAGCGCCGGAAGTTGGCTATCTCCAACGCGGCAGGAGCCTGCCTGCGGAGCGCAGCGAGCCAACCCGACCCCGAGACGGCTCCCAAGTCGACCGCCGGAGGAGCTGCCCCAGCCTCGAAGTCGCGACCGGACGGGTCGCCCGGCGGCCCCACGGAAGAGTTCACTTCTCCATATTCGGCCCTGCCCGAGCCGACGAGCCAACCCGCACGTCGGAGCCGCTCGCTGCGACGGCTTCCCGGGTGAAGCTAGGGTCGCGCCTTGTTGACCACCCCCCGCCAAAGACTCACCGCCAGGAGCAGGGTCACCGCTCCCGGGATGAACCAGAACCCGAGCGGGGAATGTTTGCCGGCCAGCGCCCAGGTAGCCACGATGACCAGGCCGACTCCGACCGCCAGCTCGGGCGTGTCCCCGATCGCGAACTCGTAGCAGAACTCAGCGAAGGCACGGGGCCAGCGGGTCATCCCCCGGCCCGCACCGGACCGGCCGGAGTCCGGTCGAGGATCCGGATGGCAACCCAGGTAACCAGGGCGTAGCCGGCCAGAAGCCCGAGCAGAGAGAGGTCAGATCCCGGCCAGCTCATCCCCGCCCCTTCGCCACCCCAGAAACTGCCGAAGCTGACCAACATCAGACCCACTGCCAGCTTCATGGCGTTCTCGGGCACCTCGCGGAGCTGCCGGGAGACAAGGAATCCGACCGCCGAGACCAGAATGACCGCTGCCAGCGCTGCCGACGAAGCCACCAGCAGGCGGCCCGAGCTCAGTCCCAGGGTGAGGACGATCATCACGATCTCCAGGCCCTCCAAGAGGACGCCTTTGAAACTGATGGTGAAGCCAATCGCATCGCGGCCGGAGTGGGTGGGGGGAAGGCCCGAGAGGCGCTCCACCTCGCGCTGGTAGATGGCGTCCTCGTCATGCTTCGGCTGGTATCCGGTGGCCCGCAGAATCGCCTTGCGCAGCCACTGCAGCCCGAGCACCAGGAGCAGGCTGCCCACCACCACGCGCAGTACGTTGATGGGGACGTAATCGATAAGCGCGGGACCAAAGACCGCGACCACCACCAGAAGACAGACGAAAGCCGCCGCCGCACCCGCCAAAGCGGAACGCCATCCCCTGGTGAGCCCGGCCGCGAAAACGATGGTCAGGGCCTCGACGGTCTCGACCGCACTGGCGCCAAAGACAGCCAGAGCGACCAGCAACGTTGCGGTCATCGCCCTACCTCGCTAGCTGAGCTGCTGTGCCCGAAGGGGCGATTCTCCCTGATCTGCGCAGAGCCCCGGTGTCGGCCATCGTTCGCGGGCCCCCCTGGGGCGGGGCTGGATCGCTACATCTCCTGACCCAGGACCGCCACCTGATAGCCCGGTATTGTCGCCAGTTCTCGACTCAAACTGGGCCCCCCTAGCGCGGCCAGAAGCAGGTGCAACTCAGGGGTATCGAGCCGGTCGCGCTCTACTTCGAGGACGCACTCCTCATCGGCCAGAGCTAGAAAGCGGAGCCCAAATGCCAGTGCGGCCGGCTCGGTCGCGATCCCTGCCTGAGCAACTCCGCTGGCGACGGCGCTAGCCACTTGCAGGTGACCCCGGGCCTGGCTGGCATAGCCGACCAGGCTAGAACTCTCCACTCCCAGGCGGTCCAGCTCGCGGTCCAGTAGGCTCCTGGCCTCCGAGCCGATCTCACGGTTGACCCAGCGCAGTCGCCGGCCCAACACCTCTTCTAAAGAATGGCCGGGGGATGCACCGGGATCGGCCAGGAGCACTCCCTCGCGCCAGCCGGCGAAGCCGATCCTGGCCCGGTTTCGTGGGGCGGGCCGGCGATCCTTGGCGGCGATCGCACGGTGGACGGCGGCCGCGTGGACCAGGCCGGCGTCCAAAAGACGAAGCGCCTCCCGACTGGAGCACGACCACCACTCCATGGTCCAGCCCTCTCGGGCGGCGGCGATGGGCTCGGCCAGTAAGGGCAAAGCCGGGTCGCAGCCGGCGACGACAATGGTCCGGCCGCTTCCCCAGACTTGCGCATCGCCGGGGCCGACCAGCCGCCCGCTGGCGGCACTGAAACCGGCCCTCATGGTGCGATCGCCACTCAAGGGCAGAGCCACCCATTTCTCCCAGACCAAGGCCATCCGCGCCCGCCCTGGCAGGGAGTACGGGCCCAAGGGCAGGGCCAGCACCGAGCGCGGCTCGTGCTCGGCAGCAAAGAGCTGATCGACCGTTGTGCCCAGGACGCGGGCGAGCCGGAGTGCCACCCGCAGCGATGGCGACCAGGTGGCCGCCTCCGCCC
>JBAQYY010000073.1:0-5815 GCA_049790415.1 Candidatus Dormiibacterota bacterium
ACCTGGGTGATGGTCTGTTCCAGGAGGTCGCGGATGATCGACTCCACGTCGCGGCCGACATAGCCCACCTCGGTGAACTTGGTGGCCTCCACCTTGATGAATGGAGAGTGAGTGAGCTGGGCTAGGCGACGGGCGATCTCGGTCTTGCCCACCCCGGTGGGGCCGATCAACAGGATGTTGCTGGGGACGATGTCCTGGCGCCGCTCGGCCGGCACCTGCATGCGGCGGTGGCGGTTGCGCAAAGCGATGGCCATGGCCCGCTTGGCATCCGCCTGACCGACGATGTAGCGGTCCAGGGAGGAGACGATCTCCGCCGGCTTAAGCTCCGCTTCCAACTACTTCCCCTTGTGGCGTGTCGGAAATGGTCTCGACCGAGATCTCGCTGTTGGTGTAGATGCAGATCGAGGCGGCGATCTCCAGCGCTCGGCGGGCCACCTCAGCCGCCGGCAGCTCGGTGTGCTGGAGGAGGGCCCGGGCAGCAGCGTGAGCATAGGGTCCGCCGCTGCCGATGGCGCCGATCCCATCGTCGGGTTCGATGACGTCGCCGTCGCCGCTGAGCAGCAGCATCTGGTTGTTGCCGGCCACCACCAGCATGGCGTCGAGGTGCCTCAGGTAGCG
Organism: Candidatus Dormiibacterota bacterium; assembly: GCA_049790415.1. Lineage (GTDB taxonomy): Bacteria > Chloroflexota > Dormibacteria > Aeolococcales > Bog-877 > Bog-877. The sequence goes on from JBAQYY010000073.1 coordinate 619, forward strand.
GTCGGTGCGCCACTCCTTGCCCAGGGCGACCGCCGCCCGGAGCAGGTTCCCCTGATGCTGGTCGAGGTGACGCTCGAACTTGTCGAAGAGGGTGAAGGCGTCGGCCACCGAACCGGCGAAGCCGACCACCACCTGATCGTGATGGATGCGCCGAACCTTCATCGCCCGGTGCTTCATGACCACGTCACCGACGGTCACCTGGCCGTCCCCGGCGACGGCGATCTCGGTGCCCCGGCGCACGGCCAGGATGGTGGTGGCGCGCGGACCGGCATCGTGAGAAGAGTTCACTCGAATTCGATTCTACCCTCGGCCTGGAATTGGCCTCACCACGATCGCCGGCCTCTGGGCCCAACCTCTATCCTTGCCCGATGCCCGAGACGACCCCTGATCCAGCCTTCAACGGAGACGAGCGGACCATCCTGAACGGCTTCCTCGAGGACCAGCGCAAGGTGCTGGCCTGGAAATGCCAGGGTCTCAGCGAAGCTCAGCTGAAAGAGGCCGCCGCTCCCCCTTCCAACCTCACCTTGCTGGGCTTGGTGCGCCACATGGCCGAAGTGGAGCGGGGCTGGTTCCGGAAGAATCTGGCGGCCGAGCCGATCGGTGATATCTGGTGCAGCGAGACCCGCCCCGAGGCGGATTTTGAAGACCTGGCCGAGGCCGACGTTGCCGAGGCGTTCTCGGTTTGGGAGGAGGAGTGCCGGCGCGCCCGGGACATCCTCAAGAACGTGGAATCTCTCGACGTGACCTTCATCACCCAGCGTTCCAAGACTCAGATGTCAGCTCGCTGGATGGTCAATCACATGATCGAGGAATACTCCCGGCACAACGGGCATGCCGACCTCCTGCGCGAGCGCATCGATGGCACGACCGGTGACTTTCCACCTGAGGAGAAAGAGCCGGCACCGACCAGTTAGCCCACCTTGGTGGACTCCGGTTGGGCCGGGTGCGACAGGCGCGCCCAGCTCGCTACGAACAGTCCCGCAGTCACCAACAACCAAACTGCGAACCCAATCCCGACGAAGACGCGGGCCAGGATCATCAAGGCCCCCACGTTCAGCAGCTGGGCCAGAGTCAAGCCGCAGAGGCCGTACATCCCGAGGGGAAAAACGGTGGTCCAGCGCAGGTGGTGATAGCCCCAACGAGGACTGATCACCTCGCTGACCAGCAAGATCGTGATGGCAGCGCTGGCCGCTCCCCAGAGTGCGATCACGACCGCTTCCAGAGGCTGACCTGGCCCGCCCAGCCTGAGGTAGATCTGCTCGCCCGCCAGGGCAGCGATGGCGAGAGCTCCGCCGGACACCCAGTGGTCACCCCGGCCCCTCAGCAGCTCACCGAGATCGAACCAGCTCGCGATCAGGCAGTAGGCGACTACCGCCAGACCCCAGTAAATGCCAGCCGGGACTACCAGCCAGTCAGAGTGCCATCCCCGGGCCAGCTCGGACGCCGCCACCGACAGCGACGCCACGGTAACTGCCAAAAGGAAGGACATCCCTCGTGACGGTCTCTCCCACCGCTTCAGAACTGGGCCAACGATCACGAATTGCAGCCCTGCCGCCAGAATCAGCAGCGCGGCCGCCACTCCCAGCCAGCCCAAACCGGCGAACCCGGTGGCCAGCACCGCCGTCGAGGCGGCCACTGACAAGGCCGCCGGCTGGTGCAGTTCAGCGCGAAGACCAGGTGCGTTGAGCCACAGCCGTAGTGCCGCCGCCAGCACCATCAGCAGCCAGAGGGCGACGGCGATGCCAAACAGGGGGGCACTGACCACCACGAGCGAGATTCGCGACATCCCGATTGCGACCACGGCGGTGGCCATCACTACAGAGCCGATCTGAGATGGCCGAACCGAGTCCCAGGGGATCACCGGCTCAGCATCACACGGCCGCCAGATCTAGGCACAGGGGCCAGTGGGTTGGGGCACCCGAACAGGCCGGTGAGGGGCGGGTCCGAGTCGAGCTACTTCCCGGCCGGCACCTTGACCCGCCGCTTGACCGCCGTCGGACCCGACCGCGAGGGCGCCTTGGCCGCTGGCGCCGAACCATCCTTGGGCGGCCGGTACTTGCAGCCGGGGTATCCCGAGCAGGAGACGAAGGGCCCGAACCGTCCCCTGCGCTGCACCAAGGGCTTGCCGCAATCGGGGCAGTTCTCCCCGGTCGGCTCGGCAATTGCGGCGGGACGGGCGGCACCGTCGGCTCCCGCCTCGGTGCGGATGAAGCGGCAACTGGGATAGCCGGAGCAGCCTACGAAGGGACCCCGGCGACCGGTCCTTTTGACCAGCGGCTTGGAGCAGAGAGGACAGGCTTCGCCGATCTCTTCGGCCGGAGTCCTCTCCTCCTTACCCTCGATGTAGTCGCATTCGGGGTAGCGGCTGCAACCGACGAAGTCGCCGAAGCGGCCGCTGCGCATGACCAGCTCCGCCCCGCACTTGGGACAGGCGCCGCCCGTGGGCTGGGCCTTGATCTTGACCCGGGGCATGCTCTCCTGGGCGGCGTCGAGGACCTTTGAGAAGGGCCCGTACCAGGAACTGACCACCGGGACCCAGGTGTTCTCCCCAGTCTCGATGGAGTCGAGCTGGAGCTCCAGGGCGGCGGTGAAGCCGAGGTCGACCACCGAAGGAAACTGGGTGGTGAGCGCCTCGTTGACGGCCAACCCCAGGGGCGTGGGGTGGAGCCGCCGTTCCTGCTGCACCACATAGCGCCGGGTCTGGATCAGCTCGGTCATGGAGGCGTAGGTGCTGGGTCTGCCGATCCCCCTCTCCTCCAGTTCCTTGACCAAGCTGGCCTCGCTGTAGCGAGGCGGCGGCTGGCTGAAGTGCTGCTCGGGGATGAGCTCGGCCAAGGTCACCACCTGCTCCGGTTGGAGGTCTGGCAGGAGCTCGTCCTCGCGGTTCTCCGCGGCCGCGACCCGCAGGAAGCCGTCGAAGACCAGCTGGCTGCCGGTGGCCCGGAAGCGGTGCTCGCCAGCCATCACCTCGGCCCGGGTCGAGTCGAACTCGGCCGGACTCATCTGGCTGGCCAGGAAGCGCCGCCAGATGAGTCGATAGAGCTTGGCCTGGTCGGCGGTCAGGTACTCGTGGATCTCCTCGGGGTCGCGCTCCACCATGGTGGGCCGGACCGCCTCGTGGGCGTCCTGGCTGGCCACGGCCGCCTTGGGACCGCGGCGCTGGGCCCCGGCCTGGCCCAGGTACTGGCTGCCGAAGGTCGTCTCCAGGTAGGACTTGGCCCCGGCCACGGCGTAATCGCTGAGTCGGACCGAGTCCGTCCTCATGTAGGTGATCAGGCCGGTGGGCCCGGCGCTGCCCAGCTCCACACCTTCATAGAGCTGCTGGGCCACGCGCATGGTCTTGGTGGGACTGAAATGGAGCTGCGAGGAGGCGTCCTGCTGCAGGGTGCTAGTGATGTAGGGCTGGGGCGGGTTGCGCCGGATCCGGCGCCGCTCCACCGAGGCGATCCGGAACTCCGCCTTTTCGACTTCATCCATGACCCGGCGGGCGCTGGCCTCGTTGGCCAGTCCCGGGGACTCGCCTTCCTCGTCCTTGGCCTTGCCTCGCTTGGCTTTGGCTTCCAGACCCAAACCCTGGTAGCGGGCCTTGAACTGCTCCCGCTTGTCGGTGAGCAGAACGGCATCCAGGCTCCAGCTCTCGACCGACTTGAAGGCCTCGATCTCCTGCTCACGGTCGCAGACCAGGCGCAGCGCCACCGACTGGACCCGGCCGGCGGAGAGTCCCTTGCGGATCTTGCGCCAGAGGAGAGGGCTCAGCTTGTAGCCGAGGAGCCGGTCGATCACCCGTCTCGCCTGCTGGGCGTCCACCAAACGCTGGTCGATCGGCCGGGGCTGGCTGAGCGCCGTCTCCACCGCCTGCTTGGTGACCTCCCGAAAGACGATCCGCTCGGGGTCGATCAGCCCCAGCTGGTGAGCGACGTGCCAGGCGATGGCCTCGCCCTCACGATCCGGGTCGGCGGCGAGCAGGACCCGCTTCGACTTGCGGGCCGCCGACTTGAGGTCACGCAGCTGGCCCTCCTTGCCCTTGATCACCGTGTAGTCGGGCTCGAAGTCGTGCTCGATGTCGATACCCAGCTTGGAATGGGGCAGATCCACCACATGCCCCATCGATGCCCGGACGTCATAGTCGCTGCCGAGGAACTTGCTGAGCGTGCGGGCCTTGCTCGGCGACTCGACGATGATCAGGTTCGATGCGGGCATCAGCTGGGACATTTCCTCGGGTGGGCGGTTGGGGCGAGCCGGAATTCTAGCAACAGCTTCCCCGTCCACTCCCACTTCCACACCTGGGAGGGGTGTCGGGCGCTGGCTACACTTGGCCGAGCCAGCCCCCTGATCGGGAGACCCACTGCCTTGGCCACCGACCTGTCTGACAAGTACCAATCGGTTGAGATCGTCGAACGCCGCGATTACGGCCCCGACCTCTGGTCGATCCGGGTCAGTCATCCCGAACCCTTCGACTTCCGACCCGGGCAGTACGCCACCCTGGGGGTCGAGGTCGACGGCAAGCCGCTGGAGCGTCCCTACTCGATCGTCTCCGCTCCCGAGGAGAAGGAGATGGAGTTCTTCGTCGAGCTGATCCCCGATGGGGCGCTCACCCCCTACCTCTATCCCCTCGGGGTGGGCGACCATATGCTCATGCGCAAGCGCCCCAAGGGGATCTTCCTCAAGGGCGGACTGGCGGCCGACCGCACCCATCTGTTCCTGGCCACCGTCACCGGAATCGCTCCCTTCGCCAGCATCCTGCGTCAGCTCCGGCTGCAGCAGGCGGAACATCGGGCGGTGCCGCCCAAGATCGTCATGGTCCAGGGGGCCAGCTTCTCCCACGAGTTCGGCTATGCCCCCGAGATGGCCCAGCTGAGCGAGGAGTTCCCCGATTTTGAATACGTCCCCACCGTGAGCCGACCGTGGGGCGACTCCGGCTGGGAAGGCGAGGTCGGCCGTGCCGAGGACGTCCTCCGCAAACACGCCGACCGGACCGGGATCAGGCCGGGCCAGGGCATGGTCTATCTCTGCGGCCATCCCGGCATGATCTCCGCCGGACGATCGATGATGCTCCGGGCCGGCCTCCGGGACGAGGACATTCTGGAAGAGCAGTACTGGCCCGAGGGCAGGGCCCCAACCTCAGCCTCCGAGTAGAGGGGAGCCCCGCTCCCGCTTCAGGCCCCGGAGCCCAGCAGAGCGTCGATCTTGTTCCGCA
>JBAQYY010000074.1:0-26849 GCA_049790415.1 Candidatus Dormiibacterota bacterium
GACCGGCAGGCGCCGCTGGGCTGGGATGCCCGCGACTCCGACCCGGTCGGCAAAGCCACCGTGGCGCTCCTCTCCGACTACTTCCCGGCGACTACCGGGGAGATCGTTCACGTGGATGGTGGATATCACGCGGTTGGAGCGGCGCTAGTTCCCGAGGCAGAAGACACCTCCACCGAGTAGCAGGGCGCTAAGCGGTGCCCGCCGCCGCTGCGCCGACTCCTAAGCGTATTTTCGGCGGGGGTGGCGTGGCTGCGAAACCTAGTCGACGCAACTCTGGGTGGAGACCGCCTTGGTGGCGGCTCTGCCTTGGGCGATGTCCGGGGTTACTTCCCCGGCGGTGAGCGCGTAGCCCTCGCCGCTGGTGTCCAGTGATTTGGCGAAGACCACTCCCAGCACCTGGCCCTGGAGGTCCACAAAGGGGCCTCCCGAGTTGCCCGGAATCACGGTTGCCTGGAGTACGAAGATCTCGCGGCTGACGATCTGATTCGAGTAGATGTCCCGGCCCACGGCGTCCATCTCCCCCCGGATCGCACCCGGGGCTACCTGCTCGACACCTCCATCGGGGTAGCCAATCACCGCTCCCTCCGTTCCCCTGGTCCCTGAGCTGCTGATGACGAGGGGGGCCAGGTTGAGCCCGGGGACCCGGAGCAGGGCGAGGTCCCGCTGGGAGTCGAAGAAGACCACCTCGGCGGCCAGCGAGCCGGCTCGGCCGGGCACGGTTACCTGGGAGTCGTGGGCGCCGGCGACCACGTGGGCGTTGGTCAGGATCATCCCCGGAGCAACAGGGAAGCCGCTGCCTTCCAAAAGACCGCCGCAGCCGACGCTGACTACCTTGACGGTCTCGGCGGCAGCCGCGCTGACGGCGGGATCGTTGGCCAGGCTGGCGGGAATCTGCACCGGGGCCGGCAGGGGAGGTACCAGGTTGGCGAAGACCTCAGGAAAGGGGACCGCGCTGAAGAGATGCTGGAGCCCGCCCAGCCAGGTGGGATCCTGGGGGAACTGGCGGGCCAGATCGTGGAGGATGGCCGACTTCTGGATCTGGGCAGAGAGGGGAGGCCAGGGACCGGCGGCGAAGGTGAGCCCGAGGTACCAGCTGGCCAGGAGCACCACCACGATTCCCCAGGCGACGCCGGCCGCCGAGTCGACGAGCCGCCAATGGCTGCGGATGGCAGTCAGTCGGAAGCGGAGCCCCACCCAGGTACCAATCCCATCGCCAAGCAAGGCCAGGGCGACCAGCAGCCCGATGGCGATGCCTGAGCGGACGGCCACCGAGAAGTTGTGGAGCAGAGGCGGGACGGATGTTGCCAGCCAGGCACCTAGGCCCAGGCCCACCAGCAATCCGAGTAGTGAGAAGAGGGAGTAGGTGAGCCCTCTCCGGTAGCCTCTGACTGCTGCGTAGAGCAAGGCGACGATGATGAGGATGTCGATTAGATCCATTTAGGCTCCGCCATCATCGAGGCTCGGACCCAAGCGGCGTCGTGCGAGTTTCCGAAATCTTCCCGGTTCATCCGACCAGCCAATCGGAGTAGTGGTGAGCACAGAACGGAACGGCTCCGGCCACGTGAGCCGGATGCGGCGCAGTCGCGGACCGGTGCAGAGCGGTCTCTTCATTCCCCTGCCCGAGGACTGGCGAACCTGCATTCTGCCGGTGATCGGACTGGCCACCCCGGTGGGCCTGCTGGTGGTCAATTTCTCCGCCTGGGTGATCTCGCAACTGGGGGCCTTCCGCTGGGGGGTGGCGGTGAGCGCCTTCATCAGCGCCTTGATCCTGAACAGCCTGACCGCGGTCAACGTCTACCGATATGTCCGCAATCGCTGGCCTAACTTCGTGATCAGTCGTCCCGAGAATGGCAACTGGGTGCTCATCGGGGCGATCACCGTGATCCTCATCACCGCCTTCCTTTCCTCGGTCTTCTCCTTCGTCGGCATGGCCAATCCGCGCCGCCTTCCCAATGGCATTGCGGTCATCACCGGCTTCCTGGGGGTGATCATTCCCCTCGGCCTGAGCCTGGGGCTCAACCGTAAACGCCGAGCCACCACCGACAAGCGGGACTAACTGGATCCCGCTCAGAGGTCCCGCTCTCGCTTCAGGTCGCCCAGGATGCGAAGCTGACCGGCATCGAAGATGATCGCCGCGGTGGCCATGCCCAGGAAGAGCCCGTGGCCCAAAATCCCGGCCATCTGATCCAACTGTCGGGCCGCTTCCCCAGCATCGTTCAGCCCAGCCGCGAAGTGCAGGTCGAGCAGGTAATTGCCGTTGTCGGTGACGAAGGGGCTCTCCGGGCCGCCGCGCAACTCAGCTCGGCAGGAGAGGCGGGCTTGGCAAAGGGCAGCGCTGGCCTCCCAGTCGAAGCAGAGAACCTCAACTGGTAAGGGATGCGAGGAGGCCAGCTGGCCCACCTGCTTGGCGGAGTCGGCCAGGATCCAGAACCGGCGGCTGCCCTGGGCCACCACCTTCTCGCGCAATAAGGCTCCCCCGCCGCCCTTCAAGAGGTTGAGCTGAGAGTCGAACTCGTCCGCCCCGTCGAGGTCGACATCGAGCCCGCCCGCGCTGTTGTCGAGGAGCTCGATGCCGAGCGACCGGGCCAGCGCCTCGGTGGCTCGGGACGTGCAGATCGCGCAGACCTTCAGGCCTCGCTCCAGCTGTGGTCGGAGAGCCTCGACGAAGGCTAGGGCCATGCGGCCGCTGCCCAGCCCGAGCCGCATCCCGGGCTCCATCAGTTGGGCCGCCTGCTCGGCGACCGCCCGGGCCCCCCGCGCAAATTGGTCTGGCGCGGGCTCCACGCTAGCCGAGCACCTGGGGACCAACCTCGACGACGTCGAGTTGCAGGAGCACGCGCCGCTCCGAGACCATCGCGGCCCGGTACTCGTCCCAGTTGGGGTGCTCGCCGGAGACGTCCCGGTAGTACTGCACCAAGAGCGGCAGCGCTTCGGGCAAGGCGACCACCTCGACCGTCCCCCGGAGCGCCGCCCACGGTCCGAAGAAGTTGTCGGTCAGGACGAGCAGATCGTAGGCTGGGTCACGGCGCAGGTTGCGCACCTTGACCGCCGTCTCTCGGGTGCTGATCGCCAGCCGGCCCTCCGAGTCGACCGCGACCACCACCGGCGACATCTGGGGCGTGCCGTCGCGACGGCGGGTGCAGAGAACGGCGCGGTGATTTTCGCGGACAAACTTCCTAGCCGCTTCGACGTCCATGGCTGGCAACCCTCCTCCCTTGCCCTTCCCAGCGCAGTGGCCGGGCTCGGGCCCGCTTGATCAGGTCTTCCTGGATTCCTTCCTCGGTGGACCCGGGGTCGACCCGGACCCAGCGTCCGTCGGACTGAAGCTTCCAGCTCTGACGGCGATCGGCCCAGGTCAGCTCGAGGACCTGGCGCACCTCGTCGCGAGCCTGGGGGTCGACCACGGGGACCACGCACTCCACCCGGCGGTAGAGGTTGCGGCCCATCAGGTCCGAGGAGCCGATGTGGACCTCAGGCTGGCCCCCGTTCTCCGCGATGAAGGCGCGGCCATGCTCTAGGAACCTGCCCACCACGCTGTGCACCTGGATGGTCGAGCTGAGCCCCTCGACTCCCGGTCGCAGGGCGCAAATTCCCCGGACCAGCAGACGAATCGGGAGACCCTGCTGGGAGGCTCGGTAGAGGGCCTGGATGGCCCGCTCATCGGTGAGGCCGTTGACCTTGATGAGGAGACCGGCGGCACGACCGTGGCGGTGATGCTCGGACTCGCGCTCGACCAGTTCCTCGAAACTCTGGATGGCGTTGATGGGGGCCACCCAGAGGTCGCGATAGTCCCGCTTGCGCGAGTAACCGGTCAGATAGTTGAAGAGGTCGGCGACCGCCTCGGTGATCTCCGGCTTGGCGGTGAGCAATCCGAAGTCGGTGTAGAGGCGCGCGGTGACGGCGTTGTAGTTGCCGGTCCCCACGTGGGCGTAGTAGCGGATTCCGCCCTCCTCCTGGCGCACTACCAGGACCAGTTTGGCGTGGGTCTTCAGGCCGGGCACCCCGTAGGCGACGTGGGCTCCCACCTGCTCCAGCTGGCGGGCCCAGCGAATGTTGTTCTGCTCGTCGAAGCGGGCCTTGATCTCGACCAGGACGACCACCTGCTTGCCGTCCTCGGCGGCCCTGGTCAGGGCGTCGATGATCGGGGTGTCGCCACTGGTCCGGTAGAGGGTCTGCTTGATCGCCACCACCTTGGGATCGCGGGCCGCCTGCTCGATGAAGCGCTCGGTGGTGGCGGCAAAGGAGTCATAGGGGTGCTGGACCAGCACGTCGCCACGGCGGAGGACGGCGAAGAAGTCGGGGTCCTGGTCCTGCATGGTCAGCAGTCGAGGCGGGGTGGTGCCGGTGAACTGAGGGTAGGAGAGGTCGGGACGCTCGATGGCGTCCGCGACGCTGACCAGGCCGGTCAGGTCGAGCAGTCCATCCACCTCTTGGACCTCGTCGCGGACCACGCTCAACTCGGTCTCGAGCATGGTGACGATCTCCCGGGAGAGGCCGGGAGCCGTCTCGACCCGTACTACCGCTCCGAAGCGTCTTTCCCGAAGCTCCTCCTCGATAGCGGAGAGCAGGTTGGGTTCGTCCTCGTCGACGTCAAAGTCGGCGTCTCTGGTGACCCGGAAGAGGCCATGGGACATCACTTCCATGCCCGGGAAGAGGCGATCGAGGCGCTCGGCGATGATCCGCTCGATGGGCAGGAAGGGGCCACGACGGCCGACGCGGAAGAAGCGCGGGGCCGAGGACGGAACCTTGACCCGAGCCACCCGAGGGGCTCGCTCCCCGGGCTCACCGAGCATCACGGCGATGGACAGGGAGAGATTGCTCAGGTAGGGGAAGGGGTGGGCCGGGTCGATGGCCAGGGGAGTCAAGAGGGGGTAGAGCTGGGATTCGAAATAGGAGTCGCACTCGCGCCGCTCGGATCGGCTCAGGGGCTCCCCTTGAAGGAGAAGCCGTATCCCTTGCTGCTCCAGTAGGGGAGCCAGGTCCTCGCGTAGGCAACGCCCTTCGGCCGCGACCACCTCGCGGGTGCGCTTTTGGACCGCCCGAAGCTGCTCGGTCGGGGTCATCGCATCCGCATGCGTGCTCTGCACCCGCTCGGCCAGCTGCCGCTTCAGAGAGGCGACCCGAATCATGTAGAACTCGTCCAGGTTGCTGGAGGTGATGGCCAGGAAGCGGAGCCGCTCCAGGAGCGGAACCCGGGGGTCCTGAGCTTCGGCCAGAACCCGGGCGTCGAAGTCGAGCCAGCTCAACTCCCGGTTGATGTAGTTGTTGGGATCGCCCAGGCCGTCGCGCTGCTGGGGCCGACCGGGCACGGGGAGGTCGACAATCTTGGCCGAGCGCGGCGACGGTTTATGGTGGGCGCCCTGAACTGCCGAACGCCTAGCTTTCACCTCAGTCACGGCGGTTACGCTAACACCGCGTCGCTGCTCATCGAAGGCCGGTTACGAACCGCTCGCAGAATCGTGAGCGGGCTGCAATTCACCGTGGCCGAGTTACGATCAGTCCGTGAAGACTTCCCTTCACCGTGTGATCAGCACCACGGCGCTCGCCGGCGCGCTGACCTTGGTTGGCTGTGCCAGCAATGGGGTCAACACCGACCGACCCGCCGGTGCGGTCCTGCAGGCGGCCAACCAGAGGGCCCTTGACGGGTCATTTCAGGTGAACTTCAGTGGCCACCTCCAGGTCGATCTCAGCGCCGTCACCCCGCCCGCCGGGGTGACGGCAGGGGAGATGGGCCTTATCCAGGCAGCCATCAACTCGGCCGAGTTGACCGGAGTGGCCCTGGTGCAGAGCCCGAAAGATGTCTCCCTGACCTTCAACTTGAGCCCTCTGATCAGCCAAAGTTGGCACGTGCTCGACTTGAACGGAAGCGAGTACATCTCCGAAAACGGCAGCCAGTGGCACCGTGTCACCGCGCCTAGCGGGTCGAGTAAGACGAACAGCGGAGACCCGGGCCAGCTCAAGGCGGATTTCAAGAGCTGGGGGTTGGAACTGCAGAAGGACGCCACGGTCATCAAGCTGGCCAACACCAGCATCGCCGGTCAGCCGGTGGAACATCTGCAGACCACCCTCAGTGGTAGTGATCTCAACCAGGGCATTCGCGGCATTCTCGGCCAAGCCGTGGGCAGTCTCGGGTCAGAGGGGGCGTCGGTCCAGTCCGAACTGCCGGCGATCGAAGGGCTGCTGCAGTTCAGTCAGGTCAAGGCAGACAGCTACGTACTCACCTCAAACGGGGATCTGGACCGCACCGTGGTGACCTCCGGCCTGACCCTCAACCTCTCCCAGCTCTCAACCTTGGACCCCGGTCAGTCTGGCTTGCCCTCGGGGACGGCACCGATGACGACGAGCATGACCGCCGATTTCGGCAACTACGGCAAGAACTTCGACCTGCGCAAGCCCAGCGACATCGTGGCTGGTCCTCTGCCCACCCCGACCGGCTTAGGCGCGCTCTAAGTCTGGCCTAGGCGCTCCGACGAACTGGCTCAGGCGGGTGGCTTAGTCAGTTGGCGTCAGGGCCGGTCGGCAGAGCCACTCGAATCGTGCACTCCGGGCAGGCGGGAGCAACCTTCCGGGCCAGGCTGGCAGCGGCGGCTCCGTCCTCCTGGTAGCTGAAAAAGGCCCCGCCGCTGCCAGTCATGGCCCAAGCCTCCCCAGGGGTCGCCTCCTGCAAGTGGGCCAGCCTGCTGGCAAGTTCGGGAACGGCCCGAAAGGCGGCCGGCTGCAGGGAACTGCCAAAGAAGTCGTTGGTTAGCTCGTGGCCGGCGCAGATGGCGTCCGCGAGCCGCTCGATGCGACTGCCGTCGCTGAAGTCCTCCGAAGCCGTAGCCGCGTAGGCGGCGGCGGTGGACACCGCACCCAGGACCACGATCAGAAACGCGCCTCGCTGCAAGGAGGGGAGGGGCGACATGACATCGCCGACACCCTTCAGCCACCCCGTGCCCCCGCGGATTGAGAAGGGGACGTCGGCCCCGCAGGCCAGGGCGACCTCGACCAACTTGGCGCTGGGGAGCCCGGCTCCGGCCAAGCGGAGGACGGCGGCGGCGTCCGACGAACCGCCGCCGAGGCCACTCTGGGGTGGGATGCGCTTCTCCAAAGCGATGCGGCTAATCGGAGGCTGGAGCCCGTGCTGGCGCATGAGCAGAGCTGCTCGGACAGCCAGGTTGTCGGCTCCGGCCGGGACCCGATGCGCCTCGGGGCCCCAGACCTGAAGTTGGGGCTCACCGGGAGACAGGCCCTTGCCCTGCTCATCTCCCTCCAGCGCGACCACGTCGCTCCAGTCAACCGTCTGGGAGACGGCGGAGAGCTCGTGGTAGCCGTCCGCCCGGCGGCCGGTCAGCTCCAAGGCCAGGTTCAACTTGGCGGGAGCCCGACCTAAGCGCAACACCGCGCTCACTCTAGCGTCGGGTCAGAGGCGCCGATCGGGCCGATTGCTATACTGCGGCGCTGGCCCGACCGCTCCGTCGGCGCCACCCCGGCCCGGATCTTCCCTGGCCTCCACCCCAGCTGAGAGAGCATGGCCAACACCAGTTCAGCCCGTAAGCGCATTCGGTCGGCGGCTCGCAAGCACGAGCGCAACCGCCGGGTCCGTTCGTCGGTGCGCACCGCGGTCACCAGAGCGCGGCGAGTCATCGAGGGCTCTGAAGAAGGCAGCGCCGAGGAACTGCTTAGGTGGGCCACCTCGGCGCTCGACAAGGCGTCGGAGCACGGCGTCCTGCACAAGCGCAACGTGAGCCGGCGCAAGTCGCGCCTGATGCGCTCTGCTGCCAAGGCGGAGACCGCCCCAGAGGGTCAGGTGAAGGCGGCCAAGCCAGCCGGAAAGCGGGCCGCGGCACAGGGCACCAAGCCCAAGGCTGCCAAGGCCGGCCCCAGCACTCGCAAGGCCGCGGCTGCACCTCGGACGCGCCGCCCGGCCACCAAGACTGAGCGTACCTCGAGCTCGCAGCGACGGGCCGCCGGTACCGCCAGCAAGGAGCCCAAGGCCAGCTGATCCCCGGGCGGGGAGTGGATCAGGCGGGGCGCTGGCTACTCAGTTCGGTCGCCATCCCGGCGAGCAGTAACTCCAAGCCCTCCTGGCCGTCGACGGCCCCAGTTCGGGTAGCCCAGTCCAGATCCGCTAGCTCAATCAGCCAACGTCGTAAGCGGGGCTCGCCGGCCCGCTTCAGGTGGCTACGCAGCCGGTCCGCCTTCCAAGGAGGCAGGTTGGCGCCCGGTTGCTCGGCGAAGGAGATGAGATCTCGAAAGGCCCGGGCTAAGGCGCCCACCAAGACCGGCGGGGGCAGGTCGGATCGTCCGCTCAGCTCGGCCAGCCGTTCACCGACCTGACCCGGTGCCTCGAAGAGGGCATCGCTCAGGCGGTAGAGCTCCGTTGGGGGAGCAGGCGGGATCAGCAGGAGGGCGTCGGCGTCCGACACCTGCGCTTGGCCGGCGGCGAAGATCTCCAGTTTCTCCAGCTCCTGATGGAAGCGGCCCAGATCGTGGCCGGCGACGTCGACCAGTCGGCTCACCGTGGGTCGACCCAACCGCAGCTTGCGTGCCTGGATCTGCTCATCCACGTAACGGCGCAATTCCAGACCGCGGGGCCGCCGCAGGAGTCGAACCTCGCCGCCTTGAGCACGAACCGCTTGCAGCAGGGAAGAGCTTGGGGTCAGGGTGGTCCGGCAGATGACCAGCAGAGCGGTTGAGTCGAGCCGCCCGGCTAGGGCGGCTGCCAGCAGCTCGACCTCTTGGACGCTCTTCTTGCCCGGGGCGACCTGGGGTGGATCCCAGATCAGCACCACGCGGCGGAGGGCGAGAAAGGGAGGGGTGGCCACGCTGCGAGCGATGGCATCGATATCGCGGGAGGAGCGGAACTCCTCCAGGCCCAGATCGGTCACGATGTCGGAGCAGAGTTGGGCGCGCAGGCGCTGAGCGGCGGCCGTCACCGAGTAGGGATCGTCGCCGTGCAGCAGTACTAGCGGTTCGACCACCTCCGGATTATCCGGGGCGTTGCCTCCGAGCCCAAGGCGATCCCGGTTGGGAGTTGCCTTGCGGTGGGTCCTCCCGTCAGCATTGGGGCGAAGTGCTGCTGTCCTCGCTCGCCACTCCGCTCCCGAGGCTGCCATTCGGCACCCTGGGAGCTCAGTTTGCGATCGGTGGCCTCTTCCTAATCCACATCGCGCTGGTGGGTTTCATCCTGGCCGCGACCGGCATCGCCCCCTTCATGGAACTGGCTGGCCGGCGCCGCCAAGACGAGATGTGCCTGCGCTACGCCAAGGGGCTCTCCAAGGCGATCCTCTATCTCTACAGCCTGGGGGCGACCTGGGCGGTGCTGGCGGTCTTCCTTCTGGCCGGCCTTTACGGCCGGCTGATCGGTACCTTGCTCAACGAACTGCTCCTGCCTCTGACCATTGCCTTCGCCAGCTTCTTCGTCGGCATCCCGCTCCTTCTCCTCTACGTCTACTGTTGGGATCGGGTCTCGCCCCGGATCCATCTGACCATCGGCTTTGCCTTCGCGGCGGTCCAGTACGTCTTCCTCTTCACGATCGTGGAACTGGACAGCTACGTACTCACCCCAGGCACCGCTGTCAGCGCGGTGGGGGCCGCCTTCTCGCCCAGCTATCCCTGGCTCTTGCTCCACTACGCCGGCGCCAACCTCTCCTGGGCGCCCTTGCTCCTGGCGGGGATCGCGGTGTGGCGCGGTCGGCGGGCCAAGTCGGCAGCTGAGATCACCTACCAGCGCTGGGCCGCCCGGATCAGCTTCGCGATTGGCTCGATCTTCCTGCTGGCTCAGCCGATCACCGGCTTCCTTTTGGCGGAGACGGTCAAGACCTCCTCTTTGCCAGCCTTCGACAACCTCTTCGTGCTGAACTCCGCCTCGTTGTTCATTGGTCAGGTGGCCCTGCTGGCCGTCCTGGTGGTCGGCGCCAACCTGGTCTTCTGGCGCCACAAGGAGACCAGTGCCCTGGGCGGGGGAGGGGCCGGTCCATTGACAGTGGTGGCACTCCTGGGGATGGCCGGTACGGCCCTGCCGGCAGCTGTTCTTCCCGCCAATCTGGTGGCGCTGCGCTACGTTGCCTTGCTGATCGCCTTCCTGGCGACGGCCGTCAATCTGGTTGGTTACCTGCGCTCCCTGCGTAGTGGGGCGCTGGTCGAGCGGATCAACCCGATGGCGGCGCGGGTGATCGGTGTGGTCGGGGTCTGCGCGCTGGTCTTGACCCTCTACATGGGTGTGATCAAGGAGAACGCCAAGCTGCCCTGCGGCATCGACGCCAATACCGGCCAGGACTCTTGTCTCCTCAGCCTGCCCCAGTCAGCTCAAAACTTCACCGTGCCCAAGGGCTATCAGCCGTGAACTACCAGGATTTCGAGTCCGCCTGGTACCTCGGCTTGCTCGTCACGTCGTTCTTCTGCCTCATGCTGACCGGCTTCTTCATGGTGCTCCGCCATGTCCGGCAACTGGCCACCGAAGAGGGTCCACTGCTGGCCTGGATGGCGATTAGCGCCAGCGTCTTCACGTTTCTCTTTCTGCTCGGGATCTGTCTAGCCTTGCTGGTCGGCATTGTGGTTTTGGCCGGTGGCTGACAACGCCCCGGAGCTGGCCAGAAAGCGAATCTCCCGGCGCCGTTTCATGATTCTCACCATCAATGGAGTCGGGGCTGGCACCGGGCTCCTGATTGCCGCCCCCATCGTGGGCTCGGTGCTGAGCCCGATATTCGCCAAGCGCAAGACGCCCTGGATGCTGGTGGCGGATGTCGGCCAGGTCCCAGTCGGAGTGCCGACCGCCTACGTCGTCAACTTACCCGTCGACGAGGGCTGGGCGGTGCCACCGGTGCCGCGGACCGTGTATGTGGTCAAGCTCAACCTCAACGGCAGCGTGCAAATGCTGACCCTCTCCAACGTCTGCACCCACATGCAGTGCGACGTGCACTGGGACATCAACCTCAAGCAATTCCTCTGTCCCTGCCATGGCGGTCTCTACAGCATCACCGGCACCAACATCGGCGGGCCGCCGCCCTGGCCGCTTTTTCGCTATGAGCACAAGCTGATGGGGAACAACCTCTACATCCGCAATGTTTTGACGGGCGCCTAGGTCCAGTGTCGAGCTCCAGCCAGCCTCCCCGGAGCGAGTTGGTGGCCAAGCTGATGCGCCCGGTTGCGCGTCCCCTGGCAGGTACCTACCGCTGGGTCGACGAGCGCCTGGGTATCTCCGATCTGACCCACCAGCTGCTCTACGAGGCGGTTCCCCGGCGAGGAGCCTGGACCTACTCCCTGGGCAGCGCGACCTTGATCATCATCGTGCTCCAGATTGTCACCGGCATGTTCCTCCTCTGGACCTACGTGCCCTCGACCACCGAGGCCTGGGAGAGCCTCAACTTCATTGAGCACCACGATGAATTCGCCGCCATCGTGCGGGGCATGCACCTCTGGGGTGCCTATGTGCTGCTCTTGATTATTGGTCTGCACATGATCCGAACCTTCGTCAGCGGCTCCTACAAGAAGCCTCGCGAACTCAATTGGATCGTGGGAGTGATCCTCTTCCTGCTGGTCTTGGGTTTGGGCATCACCGGCGCCATGCTGCCCTGGGACCAGGCCGCCTACTGGACCGCCACCGTGGTCACCCACGTGGTCGACTACATCCCCTTCTTCGGCAACTGGATCCAGGAGGTGCTCCGCGGCGGCCCCCAGATGGGGCCGGAGACCCTGACCCGGTTCTTCGCTATCCACATCTGGTTGTTACCCGCTCTGCTGGTTCCCCTGGTCGGCCTTCATTTGATCTTGCTCCGCCGCCACGGCGAGCATGGCTCCTGGGTTAACTACGAAGGCATCGACACCGAAACGGAGGCGGAGAGAGCGGCTCGGATGGCGGCGGCCGAGTACCCCTATCCGGCAGTTCCCAGCGATCCGGGTTATGCCGTACCCATGGACATCGACGACTTCTTCCCCTCCCAGGTCTTCAAGGACGCCATCGTCAGCTTTGCCCTGGTGGTGATCATCTTCGTCATGGCGGTGGTGGTGGGGGCGCCTTTGGAGCGGGCCGCGAATCCAGCTGCCCTCAACTACGTGCCCACTCCGGAGTGGTTCTTCTTGCCTCTGGACCAACTGCTGGTGCAGTTCCCCCAAGCTTGGATGATCCCGGTCGGAGTCTTCGTCCTACCGGGCATCGGGACCACCCTGCTCATGCTGGTACCGTTCCTGGATCGCTCACCTGAGCGTGAGCCCTGGCGCCGGCCGGAGGTGATGGTGCCAGCTCTCTTCGCCGTCCTGTTTCTCATATTCGAGGCCCTGCTTGCCGTGAACCGGCTCTTCAACCTGTGAGCTTCCCCACCGTGGTCGGCGCCACCTCGCCGCACCTGGTCGCGGTTCCCGTCTCCACCGGCCTGGCGACCGCCCTGGTCGCCTTGCTGATGCTGACTCACATCCAGTTCGCCGCCTTCCAGCAGGGTGGTTACATCATTTTGGCGGTCACCGATTTCATAGGCTGGAAGGGCAAGGACGCCCGCAAGGACCGCTTTTCCAAGGGCTTGGTAACCGCTCTGGGGGTCACCTTTTCCTTCGGTTCGGCACTCGCCATCTTCGCCGTGCTGATCCTCTTCCTGGGACTCTGGAGCCAGTTTTTCGTCGAGTTGGTGCGCATTATGTTCTGGCCGCTGGTGGTTGAAGGCGTCGCCTTCATTGGCGAGATCATCTGTCTCTACACCCTTTATTCCCAGTGGGACAAGCTGACCCGGGTCCGCCCGCTCCGGGTGGGGTTGGAGCTGCTCCTCTTCGTCAATGCCTCGATCCAGATGCTGGCGATCAACGTTGTGGCCTCCTACATGCTCACCCCCCGGCCTTCCAACAGCTTGGCGTTGAACGTGCTCAATCCCACCGAGATTCCCCTGGAATTGCACCGCTTAGTCGGCAACATCGCCTTTGCCGGGGCAATGATCGCTTTGGTTGGAGGCATCCGCATCCTCCTCGCCAAGACTCGCGAGGGGAGGGCCTACGGCGACTGGATCGGTCACTACGGTCTGATCTACGCGATTGGGTTCACCATCGCCCAGCCTTTGATTGGATGGGAGTACGCCAAGGAGATTCAGCTGCACGCCTACGCGTCTTGGTACAGCATGATGTTGGGCGGCCTCAGTGTGGCCTTCCTGTTCCAGGTGTTTCTGCTCGGCGCCATCTTCACGGTGGGCATCTTTTACTTATGGCGTCGGATCAAAACCAGCGGCTTCCGCGCGCCCACGCTAGCCGTCTGCACCGCTTTGTCCTTCGCGTCCTGGCTGCTAATTGCCACCCCCTCATCGCTGGCTTGGAGCTATGAGGACGTGGTCGCGGCCAACGCCAACGTGCCCATCTGGCAGGGCGGCCTGATGATTCCCTGGGGACAGATGATCCCCTTCAAATTGGTGGCCCTGATCACCTTCACCGGAGTGGCTATCGTCGCCGTAACCGTCTACCTCAAGCACGTCAGCAAGGGCCATATGCGCTGGGGTGATGCGGGCCGCGGCCAGGCGGCGGCGCTGATCACCGTGGCGGTGGCGGTGAGCCTGATGATGGCGTTGATGGGCTACATCCGCGAGCACAGTCGTGCGCCTTTCCTAATCACTGACAAAGTGCTGATCAATCAGCAGCAGAACTTCAATTCACCGAAGTCCTCCGGGCCGGCCATGAACGGGCCCGCGGGCGTCGGCATCATCATGCCCTGGGACCCCCAACCGTGAGGCTGGTGATTCGGCCCATCAAGCCCGCCGCGACGGAGTATGCGGAGGTGACTGAGGAGCCCATCCCCACGTCCTTGCTCACCTATTTCGAGGTGCGCAGCTTCGCCTTTGCCGACCGCCCCACCGTCGACCGCCTGCCGGTTTCGGTTCGTCTGGCAGCGGTTGGGAACGAGGTCAAATCCCGACTCACCTTGATGTCAGACTTGTTGCGTCGGCTGGAGGTGCTGGGCTGGCAGGTGCAGATAGTGGGGGACGACGTGGTGGTGACGACCGCCCTTTCGGTGGAGGAGGGCTGGCAGACCCTGCGCCGTCAGGGGGTCTCAGATCAACTCTTGCCCATGCTCCAGAAAGGCAGTGATCTGCCCCCCGGGGTCAACGCTAGCCGTCGTGCTTCGATGGGGCCGCCGCCCGCCCCCTGAGCTATCTGGCTACTGGAACTCGCGGATGGCGCGGGCGCCCTCGGTCGAGAAGGGAGCACCCACCAGCCAGTCGCCGCCGTTACCTTCCTCCACGACTTGGACCTTGACCAAATGCGGCTGGGATCCAGGGTTGGACACGCGCACGGTGGCGACCACATCATCGGCTGAGACCACCTTCAGTGAGACCACTCTGAAGGTGGCCCGGCTGGAGTTGACGCCGTTGAAGAAGGGGTCATATTGGGTGCGCAACGTGGCGCTCCGACTGAGCATGGTGTAGGCGTAGGCGACCGAGTGGGCACTCACGTCGGCGAGCCAGTTGTGCAGGGCGGCATCTGCCTCGGGGCCGGGCCCGACACAGCCGGCGAGGAACATCCCGCCCAGCGCCAAGGCCGGTCCCAAAGCCCAAGCCCGCCTCAGCCGTCGACCGCTAACCCTTGACAATCACCGTGCCTTGCATGCCCGGGTGGAGGGTGCAGTAGTAGTCGTAGGTGCCCGGAGTCAGGAACTGGACCGCCCATCGGTAGCCTGCACCTTTAGTCGGCGAATTGATCAACTCCTGGTCAATCCACCAGACGTTGTGCTGGTCGTACTGATCTGTCCAGATCCACTCCACGATCGCACCCACCGGAACCGTCATCTGGTCGGGCACGAAAGAACCGACCGTGTTGACGTTGTGATAGATGATCACCCGATACTCGGGGTTCTTGGGGGGTACCGCGATGGCCTTGATCTTGAGATTGGAGTTGGATTGAGTGACTTGGTTACCCGGCTGCGCCGGATTGTGAGCTCCGCTGGGGGTGCCGGCGTCGCCGAAAAAGCTACAGCCGGCCAAGAGCGAACCCAAGACCAGGGCGGCGACCATGGCACCGGCACTGCGACTCCGAAGTCGCGCAGCCGTACCGTGCAATTGGCCCGCCAGCATGGATTTAGGATAGCCGCTCTAGGCCAACCCGGGAGGACCTCATGAGCGACGCGGTAGCCACGGCCACGGCTGGCGATCTTCCTCACACTCCCCGGCAGCGGGCGCACGCCGCGGTGGTTGCGCTGGCCGCAGAGTACCCAGCAGCCTGCGCCTTGGTCCACTCCACCCCCCTGGAGCTTCTCGTGGCCACCATCCTCTCGGCCCAGACCACTGACCAGAAGGTCAACCAGGTGACTCCGGACCTCTTCGCCCGATATCCCGACGCGGCCAGCTATGCCGGAGCGGATCCCGCGGAGCTGGAAGTACTGATTCACGCCACCGGTTTCTTTCGGGCCAAGTCGCGGGCTCTGATCGGCATGGGCACGGTCCTCTGTGCAGAGTTCGAGGGCCAGGTGCCAGACACGATGGAGGGCCTGACCAGGCTGCCCGGGGTGGGCCGGAAGACAGCCAACGTGATCTTGGGGGTGGCCTTCGGCAAGCCGGGATTCCCGGTCGATACCCATGTCGGCCGGCTCACCAACCGGCTCGGGATCGTCCGCGTCCAGGACCCGGTCAAGATCGAGCGGGAGGTCTGCCGGATGGTCCCCCCGGCGGAATGGACGGGGCTCAGCCTGCGCCTGATCCTCCACGGTCGGGAGGTCTGTCTGGCCCGCCGGCCCCGCTGTGAGGTGTGCTTGCTTGAAGCCTGGTGTCCCTCCTCACTGTTGCGGGCCAGGCCCCGGACCAAGAAGGTGGCTAGCGGTCGTGGAAGTGCGGCTCGCGGTGCTCCTGGACCGCGCTCCACCCCTCGCGGGCGTCCTCGCTAGCCAGCGCTTCGGCCTGCGCCCCTGTCTCAAAGTCAAGAACTTCGGAGAAGCTGGCGCCAGCCTCAGCTAGGGCCAGGGTGTGCTTGAGGTTGCGGAGGACAGGAGCGGGCAGAGCAGCCAGCGAAAGCGCCCATTGCAGGGCTGCTTCTTGCAGTTGGTCGCCCGCTACCAGCCGACTCGCCAGCCCCAATTGCAAGGCTCGCTGCGCGTCCAGCGGTTGCCCCAGGAGAAGGATCTCGCGAGCTGCGCCGGGCCCGACTAGGTGGGTCAGCAACCAGGTCGCGCCGCCTCCGGGATGTATCCCCAGCCGAACGAAGGGAGCCGCCAGGCGGGCATCCTCCGACACGATCCGGAGGTCGCAGCAGAGGGCCAGGTTCAGTCCGGCTCCAATGGCTGGCCCATTAATCGCAGCGATAGTGGGGATGGCGAGATCTCTGAGATCTAGGAAGGCGCGGTAGTAGTCCCTGAGGACCCGGCGGCGAGCCGCGAGGTCGGCCGCCTCTGCACCTAGTGCGCCTAGGTCGGCTCCGGCGCAGAAGGCGGTTCCCGAGCCGGTCAGGATCAAGACCCGGACCGAGCTGTCGTTGGTCACCAAGGACAGCTGGTGGCGGAGCGCCTGAGCCAGCTGTTCAGTAAGGGCATTGCGCCGCTCAGGTTGATTGAGCGAGAGGTGGAGGACACCCGGCCCCGGTCGCGAGCTGAGGACGAGTGGGGGCCCAGAATCCCCAGCTGTGGAAGTCACCACGGGAGCATACCGGGGGCTTCTCTCGGTGATTCCGGCGCAGTGCCCATTGCTATACTCGAAGGCCCCTGGCGAGTTCACTGACCAGGCTGGCAGCGGGGTGGAAATTGAAGGAACGCTCGGCTGCGCGAGTGGTGGTGCTTGCCGCCGGCAGGGGGACACGGATGCGCTCCCGGGTAGCCAAGATTTGGCACCTGACTGGGGGCGTGTCGCTGCTGGAACACTCGCTCCGGAGCGCTGAGTCCGCCAGCACCGGCCGCCCGATCCTGGTCATGGCTGACCTCGATGGGCAAGCCCTGGCCGAACTTGGGGAGCGGGCCGACCTAGTCCGCCAGGCCGATCCTCGAGGCACTGCCGCCGCCCTTGCCGAGGCCCGCACGGTGCTGACCGGAGAGAAAACGGTGTTGGTAATTCCCAGCGACATGCCCTTGCTCAGCGCAGCTTCACTCGAGAGCCTGGGTCGGGCCCTCGAAGAGCAGGGGGTGGGCGCGGCGGTCCTAACTGCACAGGTGACCAACGCCAGCGGCTATGGCCGGATAGTCCGAACAGCGGATGGCCGTCTGGAGCGGATTGTCGAGGATGCCGATGAGCCCTGGGATGGGAGGCCCGCGGAGGTCAACCTGGGCGCATACGCCTTCGCCCTGCCCGGTCTCTGGGAGGCTCTGGATCAACTTACCGCCGACAACGCCCAGGGTGAGCTCTATCTGAGCTGGCTGCCGGAGCGGGTCCCAGGCGGCGTTGCCACGGTCACCGTGGTCGACTCCGACGAGGCGATTCAGGTCAATGATCGTGTCCAGTTGGCCCAGGCGGAGGCGGCCCTGCAGCACCGAACGCAGAGGAGGCTGATGTTAGCTGGGGTCACCATCACCGACCCCCGATCGACCTGGATCGACTGCGACGTCGAGGTCGGCCAGGACACGGTGATCGCCCCGGGCACGGTGATCCGGGGCCGGACCAAAATCGGCTCAGAGTGTCTGATCGGGCCCTTTGCTGAGATGGAAGATGTCGAGGTGGGGGACGGATGCCGGGTCGGCCGGTCGCACCTCAGCGGCTGTAAGCTGGCCGACGGTGTGGATGTCGGCCCCTTCAACCGCGTTCGCCCTGAGTCGGTCCTGGGGCCCAAGTCCCACCTGGGCACCTTCACCGAGGTGGTTCGGAGCCGGGTTGGCGAGGGCAGCCAGATACCTCACCTCAGCTACGTCGGAGATGCCGAGGTGGGTCAGGATGTCAATTACGGCGCCGGTAGCATCACGGCCAACTGGGATGGCCAGGTGAAGCACCGGACGGTGATTGGAGATGGTGCCCGGCTGGGCAGCGGGACGATCATGGTCGCCCCTGTGGAAGTGGGGGCAGGAGCGTACAGCGCGGCCGGCTCGGTGATCACCGGCGATGTGCCGGCGGGATCTCTGGCGGTAGCCCGGACCCGGCAACGGAACGTTCTCGGTTGGGTGGCCCGGCGCCGGGGCCAGGCCAACTCGGTAGCGGAGGAGACGTCATGAACGGATCCGAGGGCCCGCTCATGCTGCTCTGTGGCACCTCCAACCCCGACCTGGGCCGGCGCATCTCTGAGGAGGTCGGGGTACCCCTGGCCCCGATGGAGGTGACCCGCTTCGCTGACGGCGAGTTCGACGTCAAGATCGGCGAGTCGGTGCGGGGTCACGACGTCTTTTTGATCCAGTCCACCTGCCCGCCGGTGAACGACAACTACATGGAGCTCTTCGTCATCCTCGACGCCCTGCGTCGGGCCAGCGCCGCCCGGATCAACGCGGTGATGCCCTACTACGGCTACGCCCGCAAGGAGAAGAAGACCCAGGCCCGCGATCCCATCTCAGCCAAGCTGATGGCCAACTTCCTGCAGGTCGCCGGTGCCGAGCGAATGATCGTCCTCGACCTTCACGCCGAGGCGATTCAGGGCTTCTTCGACATCCCCGTGGATGCTCTCACCGCCAGCAAGATCCTGGCTGCCCACCTCCGGGCCCGGCATGGCCGCCAGCCCCTCGTCGTCGTCTCTCCAGACGTCGGCGGCACCGCCCGGGCGCGGGCCATCGCGCGCCGACTGGACTCCCCCCTGGCGATCATCGACAAGCGCCGACCTCGCGACGATGACATCGAGATTCTCAATGTCATCGGTGAAGTCGAAGGGAGTCGTTGCGTCCTGGTAGACGACCTGATCTCCACCGCTTCGACCTTGGCTGGGGCGGCCAACGCTCTGATCAGCAAAGGAGCGACCTCGGTCGATGTACTGGCCACCCACGGCGTTCTCAGTGAAGGCGCTCTGGTCAAGCTGGAAGAGGCCCCGGTCGACGAGGTGGTGGTCACCGACAGCATCCCCCTGTCGAAGGAGCTGATGGACAGTGGCAAGGTGACCCAGGTTTCGGTGGCTCCCTTGATCGCCGAGGCGATCGTCCGGGTGCATGAGGGACGCAGCGTCTCGGCCCTGTTTCGATGATCAGATTCGCCTGCTAGACTCGGTCGGAAGATGAGCCCTGGCTCACCCGACGCCATACCAAACGGGCCGCTGATCCGGCCCCCCCGGGGGAGGGTGGGAGAGCCACCAGCTGGGACCGTCCCAGCCGGGTCCCGGTGACCCTGAAAGAGACCGGGCTCACGTCAACGCGGACCAGCGCATGAGTGGATGGTTGGTCGCCGTCCTGGTCGTGGCCCTAGTTCTGGCCGGCCTCTCCGCGACCGCGGAGACCTCCCTGACCGCGGTGAGCCGAATCTGGCTCCGCGGCCGCCGCGCCGAGGGAGACCCGCGAGCCGCGTTGGTGGAGAAGTTGCACCGCAATCCCGGGGGCTATTTGGGCACGATCCTGGTCACCAACACCCTGGCCCTGATGCTCGCCTCGTCGTCGGCAACTCTCCTCGCGGAGCAGCACCTGGGCGCCGGGGCGGCACTCTGGTCGGCGGTAGCCTTGGCCATCCTGGTGCTCCTCTTCTGCGAGCTTGGCCCCAAGACCTACGCCCTGCAACACAGCGAATCGATGTCGCGCCGGGTGGTCCGCCCGGTGGCCCTGGCGACTCGTCTCCTGAGTCCGCTAGTGGCGGTTCTCACCGCCATCTCCTCGTCGATCTTCCGAGTCCTGCCCGGCGAGGGAGGCCGGCGCAATCCCTTCCTCTCCGAGGAGGAGTTGAAAGAGTTGGTCCTCGCCAGCGAGCAGGAGGGAGTGGTCGAGGAAGAGGAGCGAGAGATGATCCATGGCGTGCTGGAGATGACCGACAAGCCCGTCCGCGAGGTGATGGTGCCCCGGGTTCAGATGGTCGCTCTGCCCTCCGACTCCACCGTTGCTGAGGTGATCCGGGAGATACGGGAGCATGGCCACAGCCGCATCCCTGTCTACGAGGAGACGGTGGACAACATCACAGGCGTCATCTACGCCAAGGACCTGCTCGCCACCCGGGGCCAGGGTGATGCCCAGGGGACGCGGGTGGGAGCCCTGGCTCGACCTCCCACGTTCGTCCCCGAGGCGAAGCGCTTGGGCGAGCTGCTCCAGGAGATGCAACTGGCCAAGATCCACCTGGCTGTGGTCGTCGACGAGTACGGGGGCACGGCCGGCTTGGTGACCATCGAGGATGTGCTTGAGGAGATCGTCGGCCCGATCCGCGACGAGTACGACGTGGCCGAGCAGGAGGAGGTCCAGTTGGTTGGCCCCAACGAGGCCCTGGTCAGTGCCTCGGTCAGCCTCGACGACGTCAACGAGCTGCTCCGACTGCACTTGGAAGGGGAGGACTTCGACTCGGTCGGGGGATTGGTGTACGCCCACCTGGGCCGGATTCCCTCCGTCGGCGACACGGTCGACGCCGGGGACGGCATCACCATCACGGTGGAGGCGATAGATCGTCGCGCCATCCGCACCGTACGTCTCACTTCGTCGCGACCCTTCCCGGCGGAGGGCGAGGGCCAGGATGCCACGCCGGCGACGAGCTCGTCTGCCCCCGAGTCCCCCTAGGTGGCCGACCTCGTCACAGATGAGGGGATAGTTCTTCGCCGCCGAGCCTTCGCCGAAGCCGACCGGATCCTCGTCTTCTTCACGCGTGACCAGGGCAAGATCAGCGTCCTGGCCCGGGGGGCGCGTCGCGCCAAGGCCCGCAATGCGGCCGGCCTCGACCTGCTGACTCGCTCGGAGCTTCTCTTGGTGCCGGGCAGGACCATGTCAGTGCTGGCGCAGGCCCGCGCCGTGGGACTGCCCTGGCCAGGCGCAGATATCGTGCGCACCGCCTGCGGCGCGGTCCTGGCGGAGCTGGTCGACGCGACGGTGGAGGAAGGTCACCCCGACCCCGCTCTGTACCAACTCGTGAGCGCTGCCCGGGAGCGCATGGCGAACCCCGCCGAGGACGCTCGTTTGGAGCTGGCGCTGGCCTCTTTCCAGCTCGCCGCTGGGGGTGGCTATCTGCCCGATCTGCACCGCTGCCCTGCCTGCGGCGAAGCGCTCGAGGACCGTGACGGAGGATTCCTCCCGGCCCTGGGGGGCATTGTTCAGGGAGGCTGCTGGACTGCTCAGCCCGGGGTCATGCCCTGTGCCGCTGCCACCCTGCGGATTCTCCGTCGCATGGAGTCGGGAGACGTTCCCCTGCTGCGGCGCCTGCGCTGGCCCGAGTCACTGCGAGATGAGGTCGAGTCGATCCTGCTGGCCCATCTGGAGCACCACCTGGACCGGCCCCTGAAGGCGGCCAGGATTCTGGCCGATCTGCGCGGCCTAGCTACCCCCCGCGTCTGACCAGGCGCGCCCTCAGGTGTGCACGGCGGCCGCTGGATCGGCCGCGAGGAGAAGGTCCGGTCGGTGATGCCAGCGCTCGAAGAAGCGCCTGAAGTTGAGCCGACTGAGCCGCTCTCGCTCGTCCGGGTCGGTGTCCTCCCAGCCGCGATGTTGGTGCATCACCACCGGGAGGTCGGGAATGCGCTGTTGCTGCAGCCCGAGGGAACGGAGGGTCAGCGAGTAGTTGAAGTCAAGTAGGCGATAGAAGCGGTAGCGCTCATCGAAGAGCCCGGTCTCCTGCAGCCGTCCTCGCCTGAAGGCCAGGCAGTAGCCGTCGATGGCATCCACCTCAATGGAGTCGGCGTCGCTGAACTCACGCATGTCGCGGCTGACGGCCCCCCAGCGGCCCACCGCCCCGATCTGGGGATCGTTAAGCGCCATTAGGAGAGGGGTGAAGCAGTCGCCGGTCAGCTCTACTCCGGTGTCCAGGATCAAGATCACGCTACCCCGGGCGGCCCGTAGGGTGGCGTTGCGGGCGGCGCCTTCGCCCAGTTGGTGGTCGGCGTGGAAGGCGTGAATCGAACCATCCTCCCGACCCAGCTGCTCGAGCATAGGACCCACACTCTGGGCATCGTTGTCCACGACCAGGATCTCCACCGAGTGCTCGCCCCGAGAGCGCTGGATGCTGGCCACGCAGCGGGCCAGGTCCTCGGGGTAGCCGTTGCTGACGATGCTCACCGAGACCTCCAGCAGGTCGGCCTCGGCGCGTTGGTCGGCAACCTCGAGGGGGGAGGAGATCAGTCCCAGCCTGCGATCCAGAGCGGACGCGACACGATAGCTGGTCGCCTGGCGACCGTCCTCGGGCACCACCCCAAGACCGAGAAGGGAGACTCGGGCAGCATCCGCTTGGGAAAAGTCCTCCTCGCTGCGTTGCCGGGTGCGGGCCTCGGCCACCTCCCGCCAGAACCCAGGCTCGGGAAGCGTTTGGAAGGGGTGCTCGATGCCGAGACCGAGCCAAGTGTCGGCTTTGAGGAGCCCGGCTCGCCTGGTCGCGGAGGAGAGGTCCCTGGCTCGGGCGAACTCCCAGACTCGAGAGAGGGCCAGGGGCAGATTGAGGTTGTCCTCGAGCGCGCTGCGAACGCCGTCGGCTAGGGCGCTGACCCGGGCCTGATCAAGTGCACCCCCGTCCTTTGCCGCCAGCTGACGCAAGCGCTGCAGTCCCCGTTGTGCCGCTGCCAGCGAGGCCAGAGTGAAGTTGAGACGGGTACCGTAGCGCACAGTGGCGCACAGGTAGCGGAAAGCCAGGGGGTCGAAACCACGGTCGACCAGGTCCTGGATGGTGTAGACATTGCCCTGGGACTTGGCCATCTTCACCCCATCCGCGAGCAGGTGTTGGCCATGCACCCAGTGGCGCACGAAAGTCGCCCCGGTCGCACCCTCGCTCTGGGCCAGCTCGTCCTCATGGTGGGGGAAGATGTTGTCGACGCCGCCGGTGTGGAGGTCGACCTCTTCCCCCAGGTAAGCCATCGACATGGCCGAACACTCAATGTGCCAGCCGGGGTAGCCCCTGCCGAAAGGACTGTCCCAGACCATCAGTTGCCGGCCCGGCTCGGCCTGACGCCAGAGAGTGAAGTCGGCGGCGTGACGCTTGGCGGGATCGGGCTCCGCTCCGGCCGCGCGCTGCAACTGATCTAGGGAGTTGCCCGAGAGGACCCCGTACCCGGGCTGGGCTGCGGTGTCGAAGTAAACCGTTCCCTCCACCGTGTAGGCCAGTCCGCGATCGAGAAGCCGTTCGACCAGAGCCACCATCTGCGGCACGTGATCGGTGGCTCGAGGAAAGATATCCGCCGGCTCGATGCCCAGCATCGCCTCGGCGCGGTGGAACTCCTCTTCGAATTCCTGGGCAATCTCGGCCGGACTCTTGCCGGCGGCGAGGGCAGCGGCGATCACCTTGTCACCACCTCGCTCCGCCATCTCCTGGCGCATGTGCCCAACATCGGTGATGTTCTTGACGTGCATGATCTGCCAGCCCTGGCTGCGGGCGACCCGCTTGATCCAGTCCGCCAGCAGGTAGGTGCGCAGGTTGCCGATGTGCACCGAGCGGTAGACGGTGGGGCCGCAGCTGTACATCCGTAGGCGCTCCGGCTCGCGCGGCTGCAGCTCGCGGACCTGTCTGGTCAGGGTGTCGTGGAGCCGGAGCACATCTCGATGCTAGCAGTGGCATGGAAGAGACCTGACCGGGAGTGCCGGCGCCGACAATGGGCTGGTGGTGACCCCAGTTGTTGAACTCGACATGCCGGCCCGGCGGACGCTCATGTTGCTGGGCGGCAATGAGTGGAAGAAGCCGTCGACGGAAGCGGACAGCTGGTGGCTCTCCCGGGCATCCCGGGCGGTCGTCACGGTGATCACGTCGGCGGCCCAGGACATACCCGACACCCAGGTGGTCTGGGCCACCGACCACTTCCGGGAGCTGGGGGCGACCGTGGAAGCATGCCAAATTCAATCGCGCCGGGATGCCGCAGATCCGCTTCTGCTTGAACAGCTGGCTGGGGCCGCCGCCATCTACCTGTGCGGGGGCGACCCGGGCGCTGCGCAGGCGGCGCTCTGGGATACCCCCGCCGCCTCTGCCTTGCTCGGCGCCTATCGGGGCGGGGTTCCGCTGGCCGGGTCCAGCGCTGGCGCCATGGTGCTGAGCGCGGTCTGCCTGGTTCCCGGTCGGGATTTCAGCACGCGTCCTGGCTTGGGTCTCTTTGCCGCCGCTGTCGTGCCCCATTGGCGGGGAGCTAATCGACGCTGGCGAGAGATCGCCCAGCGCTTGGCCGAAGTCGGCGAAGTGATAGCTATCGACGAGTCCACCGGGGCTTGTTGGGATGGACGGAGTTGGAGCGCCCGGGGGCCGGGCCGAGCGCTGGTGGTGAGCACGGAGGGCGAGTTCCCGATCGGGGAGGAGAGACCATCTCCGCCAGTAGAATGACGGCCACTGGCTGAGCCCAGGTCGCTCTCCGGCGCACCCTGCCGGGACCGCTGGAGGTCTTGATGACGGAATCCGCCGCCAATCCCCTGGAGACCCTAGTCTCCCTCTGTAAGCGACGCGGTTTCGTATTTCAGAGCAGCGAGATCTACGGCGGCATCAACGCGGTCTACGACTTTGGGCCGCTCGGGGTCCGCCTGCGCCGGCGCATCCGCAACGCCTGGTGGCGCCAGATGGTCGACCTGCGTGACGACGTCGAGGGAGTCGAGGCCGCCATCCTGATGAATCCCACCGTCTGGGAGGCGTCGGGACATCTGACCAACTTCAGCGATCCCCTGGTGGATTGCCTGGGCAAGTGCCACCAGCGCTGGCGAGCGGATCAGTTGGAGGGCACCACCTGCCCTAACTGCGGCGGCCCGCTCAGCCAGCCCCGCCAGTTCAACCTGATGTTCAAAACCTTTGTCGGGCCGGTGGAGGACGATAGCTCTGTCGTCTACCTCCGGCCCGAGACCGCCCAGGGCATGTTCGTCAACTTCAAGAACGTGGTCAACAGTTCGCGGCAGCGGGTGCCCTTCGGCATGGCCCAGATCGGGCGTAGCTTTCGCAATGAGATATCGACTGGCAACTTCATCTTTCGGCTCCGTGAGCTGGAGATGATGGAGATGGAGTGGTTCTGCCAGCCGGGCCAGGACGCTCATTGGTTCGAGTACTGGTGCGAGCAGCGGATGGCCTGGCACGAATCCCTGGGGTTGCACCCCGACCATCTTCGCCTGCGTCCTCATGGCGAGCACGAGAAAGCCCACTACGCGCTGGCATCGAGTGATATCGAATACCTGTATCCGTGGGGCTGGGCCGAGCTCGAGGGCATCGCCAGGCGCGGCGACTACGACCTCCGACGCCACCAGGAGGTGAGTGGTCGGGACCTCCAGTACACCGACCCCCAGACCAATGAGCGCTATCTCCCCTATGTAGTCGAGCCAGCGCTGGGGGTGGACCGGACTTTCCTGGCCCTGCTGCTCGATGCCTACGCGGAGGAGGAAGTCCGCGGGGAGACCCGGGTGGTGCTACATCTCAAGTCCAGCATGGCGCCCTTTCAGGTGGCGGTTCTACCGCTGCAACGAAAGCCCGAGCTGGTCGAGCTGGCTCGACGCATCGAGCACGAACTGCGCCGGCTCTTCTCGACCGATTACGACGACACCCAATCGCTGGGCCGCCGCTACCGGCGCCAGGACGAGATTGGTACGCCGCTTGCGATCACCATCGACTTCCAGAGCCTCGAGGACCAGGCCGCGACCATTCGCGACCGGGACACCATGGAGCAGGTGCGGGTTTCGCTCGACCAACTGGCAGCCGTCTGCGCCGAGCGGCTCAAGCTGGAGGGGTAGCTGTGGGTGCGGCTAGACTCCGCCCTCGCGGCTGCTGAGAACGCAGAACTCGTTGCCCTCGGGGTCGGCCAGAACCACCCAGCTGACGTCGGGACCCTGGCCGACATCGGCTGGGGTGGCGCCCAGGGCTAATAGCCGCGTCACCTCTGCCACCTGATCGTCCGGAGCGAGATCGATATGGAGTCGGTTCTTGATCGACTTGCTCTCAGGGACAGGGACAAATATCAGGGCTGGATAAGTGTCATCGTCCCGAGCCACAACCACTTCGTGGGGCTCCTCGTAGACGACTTTGTACGACAGCACCTCAGCCCAGAACCGCGCCAGGGCGGACGGACCATGGCAGTCGATCACGACCGAGTAAAAGCGTGAACTCACTGCCGAAATCCTAGTCCTGCCAAGGGTTCCGGTTCGATTTCCCCGTAGCGAGGCGCGGTGAAGAGCGCCGTTATGCTGACCCCGCTTGATGTCAGATCCGGTCCTCAACCTCGCTCCCCGGACCAGGCTCTGGTTGTGGTTGATGGCGGCTGCCATGGTGATCTGGGCCGGCGCCTATCTGATCATCTCGCTCGCCGGCGAGGTCTACCCCTGGTGGGGTGGAGGGGTCTTCATCAGCATGGCGCTGATTCCTGCCTTGCTGATGGCCGCGGCCCTTCGGGGAGGATCGCCCAAGCGGTTGGCCGGCGCCACCGTCGTCCTGGCAGTATGGTCGACGATCCTGGGGGTACTGGGGCTGGTCAGTCTCATCGGTTTGCCCCTGCTGTTGGTGGCGTTGCTGGCATTTCGGACAATCCCTGCCTGCGCCGACGGTCGACAGGGCCGTCCCGACCGGCGCTGGTCGAGGCGGGTCCTGGTCGCGAGTCTCGTGCTCGGGCTTGGCTACGCGCTGCTGGCAATCGTCGTCTCGATCCTGGCGTCTGGCTGATCTGGGGCTGCCTACCGTGGCCGTTCCCGCGCGCTGGTTACAACTCCTAGCCGGCAACCTCGAGCGGCTGGCGGGCGAACTGCTCCAGGTAGAGACGTGAGTAGGCGCCGCCCTGGGCCAGCAGTTCGCTGTGGGAGCCACGCTCGACGATCTGACCGTGCTCCAGCATGAGGATCAGGTCGGCGGCCAGGATGGTCGAGAGACGGTGGGCGATGGCAATGGTGGTCCGACCCTCCATGAGCTGCCCGATGGCGTCCTGAATCGCGCGTTCGCTGTGGCTGTCCAGGGCACTGGTCGCCTCAT
>JBAQYY010000075.1:0-14060 GCA_049790415.1 Candidatus Dormiibacterota bacterium
CCGCGTCGACAGAGTTGCCCAGGAAGTGCTCGCCGGAAGC
Organism: Candidatus Dormiibacterota bacterium; assembly: GCA_049790415.1. Classification (GTDB taxonomy): domain Bacteria; phylum Chloroflexota; class Dormibacteria; order Aeolococcales; family Bog-877; genus Bog-877. The sequence goes on from JBAQYY010000075.1 coordinate 41, forward strand.
CTGGCCGCCGGGTGGGCGACGGCTGACCCGGCGCTCCAGGTCCGGGTCCCCCCGGCTCCTCTGGAGGATTACCAACTTGTCGAAGTCTTGGTCGGTGAAGGGTCGACTGGACGAGATGGCCGCATCGACGGCGTCGTATGGCCACCCGACTGGATCCCGGTGGCCATCTCGGCTGATCACGCCATGACGGCGATCAGGGGCGACATCGTGATTCGCGCCGGGGACCGACTGCTCCTGCTCGTCCCTTCAACCAAGGCGGTTGCGAGCTCGCACAGCAGCGATGAAGCGTCGCTCCGATAGCAGTCTGATGGAAGTGAGAGCAACTCGGAGATGGCTAATTGACGTTAGTCATCTGCCTTCTGATCGGAGCGGCCTCAGTGCTCCAGCGGTACGACTTTCATCTCGCGGTAAGACGGAGCAAGCTCGCCCCACCTGATCAGCCAGTCCGCGCCTTCCTGTCCGGCCAGGTGAGCCGCAAGGTCCTCCACCTGCGCCTGCCAGCCAGCTCCGTAAGCGTAGAGCTTGTCCAGGGGTAGCCCAGCGACCTCAATTACGAGAATCGTGTGGTCGCCATCGGCGACCAGCTCCGCCGAGACCACCTCCTCCACGCCTTCTTCCTCCCACTTGGTCACCTGCAACTGCTGCGGAGGAACGCACTTGTCGACGTGGCCCCGACCTTCCCATCCGCTCCCTGCGACGAAGACCGTGAACTCGCCCCCGACGCGGAGGTCACCCTCCACCTTCCCATACCAGCTGGCCAGGCGCCGGGGATCGGTGACCGCCGACCAGAGGTCCTCGATGTCGGTCTGGTACCGGGCCTTCATGCGGACAATCCCCTTGCCGTCCTTCGAGTGCAACGCACCTTCGATGTCGGCCCCTGAGTTCTCGGTCATGGTTCGCTCCTTCATTCGCGCTTTTTCTCAGGCAAACTCACTGCGTCCGACTGCTGCGGTTGGCTCCTCGCTGGTTTCCCCCAAGCGGGAGTTCCGGTCGCATGCTCCCCTCATAAGGAACCCGATAACGAAGAGTACGCCGGGCAAGCGGAGCCCCCGACCGACTGCTAGGGCGCCCGACTCGGTGATCGAGCACGACGGGCGTTAGACACCAGTGTCAGCGCCAGGGCCGCGATCCAAAGCACACAAACCGTGGTGAGTGTCCGCTCTGCCAGACCCTCCGCCACGTTGGTGCTCGAGGCCACTCCGAGAAGGACAAAGCTCACCGGTCCGAGAACGCTGGCGGCCAGCATGACTGGCTTGAGGTGGCGCCATTCGGGGAGTACCCTGAGCCGCCGCCAGAGAGGGACCGGGGTGAGGGCCAGCACGAGAAATGCGATCGTCGCGACCACAGCGTCGGTGATTCCGCCAGGACTGTTCAACTGGTGACTGGCGCTACAACTGGGAGCAATCTGACACGGGATCAACGGAAAGGAGTTGCCGATGGCAAGCCCGGCGATGGCCAGCGTCCATGGGGCGAAGGCGGCAACTTTGCCAGCCTTGGAGAGCGCGGGCCGCAGGCCGAAGACGACAAAGGTGAAGGTGCCGGTACTGCCAAGTGCGAAGCAGACGATGGGAAACCAGACGTGCGGTGCGTTGGCAGCCTGCATGTCGCTGATGGTGTCGTTGATGGGATTGTAGTTGTGACCTTGCCAGGTCTCGGTGATTACCCAACCGACCGTGAATGCGGTCTGAGCGGCGACTCCGACCATCCCCCAGATCATCTGTGAGGTGGGGGAGGCCAGAGTCTCCCTGACGGGCGGGCTACCAGAGGTGGCGGAAACGCCTGTTCACCGGACGCGGTCGGCGGTGCTGGGACGATCACGAGTTCGTAAGGGGCGGTGACTCCCCCCAGCTAGTTTGTCGCGTTCATTGGCAGCCGCCATGTCCGCGTGGAGCCTGGTAAGCAGGGACCCGAGCATCCTCACCTCACCGGGATCCCATCCGGCGACGAACCCCCCGAACCGGTCGAGACCGACTCGGGTAAGACGGTCGAGCTCGTCGATGCCAGCTGGGGTGATCCGTACCAGGAGTGACCGCGCGTCTTTGGGGTTGGTGCTGACCCCTACGTATCCCGCATCCTCCAGCTCGCGAACTCGACGGGTGATGAGCGATGGATGAACCACTTGGAGATCGGCAATCTCCGAGGGCCGTACCGGCTCGCCGTTTGCGATGAGCTGGAGGAGGCTGAGGGTGGACGCGCCCTTGCGCTGACGGCGAGCGCGCTCGAGGCCCGCGTTCACGGTGAAGAGCGCAGCCACCATCGACTGCACATCAGCCTTGCTGGGCGCCATGCGGGCAGTCTAGCTTATTTGATTGAGTCAGTCAATAACCTCTCTCGAGAGCCCGATCCGGCGGGAGCTTCGCGCTACCCCGCGACCCACGACGTGTGGACAGAGCGCAAGGCTTGCCAGACACCGATGCCGAGGTCTCCCGGCCAGAGCCGGTGGGTCAGACCGCACGCCGGCGGCGCACAAGAGTGGGCAGGAACAGGGCGGGGAGGAGGGCGAGCAGGCTGAAGCCGATGGCCCACCAGAAGGCGACGTCGAACGCCGTAACACGCGTCGTCGCCGCGCTGGCGAGCTGCCCGGCCAGAATCACGGCCAGGACAGTCGCCCCCAGTGATCCCCCCACTTGCTGCACTATCCGCATGGTGGTGCTGGCGTCGGGCACCTGGTCCTTGGGCACATCTCGGAACGCCCCCGCCATCACCGCGATCGTGGCGCTGGCCAGGCCCGCCCCGCGGACGAGGAGCGAAGCAGCTAGCCACCAGTCGTCGGGGTTGCGACCGGCAAGGGCGAAGGCCAGTGTTCCGACTGCGGTGAGGAGCAAGCCGACGACGACCACGGGTCGGGCACCGATCCGATCCGTCAACTTGCCGGCAATCGTGCGCGGTACCAGCGAGCCAATTCCTTGAGGTGCTAGCAGTAATCCGGTGAAGAGCACACTCTTGCCTTGCACCTGTTGGTAGTAGAGCGCGAGCAAAAGCATGGGACCGTATAGCGAGAGTCCAGCTAGGAGAAACACGCAGGCCGACGCAGAAAAGGAACGGGTGCGAAATACCCGCAAGTTGACCAGCGGAGTCTTCTGGGTGTGGGTTCCGTGCCACGCAAACCCCCCAACCAGCGCCGCGCCGATGAGAAGTGGTATCAGCGTGGCTGTGGTAAGCAGGCCGTGCCGGCCAGTGGCCTGGGAGAAGCCATCGATGACCAGCGCCAGTCCGGGCGAGAGCAAGAGCAGCCCCACCAAGTCGAAGTAGTTGCTCTGCTGCCGGGGAACGCTCGGCGGAACCAGCCGCCAGGCCAGCACAATTGCGGCCAAGCAGATCGGGACGTTGACGTAAAAGATCCAACGCCATCCCAAATCGTTGACCACCAAGCCGCCAATCACCGGGCCCAGGATGGGGACGACAACTATCGGCAATGACACGATCGCCATCAGACGGCCCAGCCGCTGCGGGCCGGCGGCTTGGACGAGCAGGGTGATGATCAGAGGCATGAGCAGCCCGGCGGCGACGCCTTGGAGCACCCGGAAGCAGATCAGGCTGGTCATGTTCCAGGCCGCGCCGGAGAGAGCGGAGCTGGCAACGAACAGCGCTAGGGAGAAGAGCCAGAGGCGCTTGCCACCGAACTGCCTTGTCGCCCAGGTGCTGACGGGCATGGCTATTCCCATGGCCAGGAGGTAGCCGGTGAGCGTCCACTGGGTCGTGGTAACTGATGCGTGCATGGCCCGGCCCAGGGTCTGCAAGGCCACGTTCACGATGGTGGTGTCGAGGGCAGGAGCAATGCCGCCCAGGACGAGGACCCAACCCAACCTGCGCAGGGCGGGGTCGACCTTGCCTTCGCCAGTTGGGAGGCCACTCATACCGTACCCGTATTAGAACCGTACCGTTCCTTATGGGGAGGCTACCATAGTAAGATACGGAGCGTATCTAGATGGCCAAACTCGATCGCAAGCCCAAGAAGAACAGGCCCGTCCGCCCGGCGGCTCCGGTGGGCAGACGTCGGGGAGCGGCACTCGAAGAGGCACTGCTGAAGGCCGCCTGGGAGGAGTTGTCGAGTGTCGGATATGGCAGTTTCAGGATGGAGGCCGCGGCAGCGCGCGCCGGGACTAGCAAGGCGGTTCTCTATCGGCGCTGGCCCAACCGTGCCCAGCTGGCTCTGGCAGCCTTGCGTCGGAATGTGACTCCGCTAGCGACTCAGATCCCTGATACCGGCGACCTTCGCGCGGATGTCCTCCGGGTCCTGGAGGCGGCCCGTAGCCGAGCTCAGGAAGTGGGGTCTGAGCTCACCTACGGCTTGCTGGCCGACGTAGAGGACCTGCCTCCCGAGGTCTTCGAGGTCATTCCCGGCATGATGAGGACGATCCTCAGCCGGGCAGCTCGACGCGGGGAGATAGCCTCACCCGAAGTCCCAGATCTGGTAGCGACGTTACCGGCGGTTCTGATCCGCCACCAAGCGCTCTTCTCGCGCAAGCCAGTGCCGGATGCTTTCCTGGCGAAGGTGGTTGATGAGATATTTCTCCCGCTGGTTCAAGGACCGCCCAAGACCGGCCACTGACACGTCTGGAGCGCAAAGAGGCTGCCTCGAGCCGAGCGAGACTCCGGTCGGCGACGCAACCGCCTCCTCCGTTACGAACCCTCGGCGCGGCTCTCCTAGACTTCCGCAGTGCTGAGTCCTCTGTCGGAAGCGCTCGCCAGCCTGCTTCTGCTCGCAACCTTGATCGGGGCTGTGCTTGGCCCGCGAGGCTGGTCGGAGGCCCTGGTGGCTCTACCCGCCGCCGCCCTCCTGCTGTTGCTCGGCGTCCTTTCGGTGAGCCAGGCCGGCGCTGAGGTCAGGAGCCTAGCGCCCACTCTCGGATTCCTGGCGGCCGTCTTCCTGCTCGCCAATATGTGTGATCGCTACGGTCTGTTCAAAGCCGCCGGCGCTTGGATGGCGTCTGGCTCTCAAGGCAAACCGCTGCAACTGCTCGCGCTGGTCTTCGCCGCCGCGAGCACGGTAACCGCGGTGCTAAGCCTCGACGCCACGGTGGTGCTACTGACCCCTGTTGTCTTTGCCACGGTCGCGCAGGTGCGCGTGCGAGCCAAGCCTCACGTCTATGCCTGTGCCCATCTGGCCAACTCGGGCTCCCTGCTCCTGCCCGTCTCCAACCTGACCAACCTCTTGGCATTCAGTGCTAGCGGCTTGTCCTTCTTTCGCTTCGGAGAGACGATGGCCCTGCCCTGGTTGGCGGCGATCGGCGTCGAGTGGCTGGTGCTGAGACGATTCTTCGCCGCTGACCTGGTCAGCGAAGGGGAAGCTGCGGTCCCGATCCCCCACCCCATTCCTATCTTCGCCGGCGTCGTGGTTGCACTCACGCTGGTGGCGTTCTTCGTCAGTTCACTTTTTCATGTCGCTCCCGCATTCGCGGCCCTCAGTGGTGCCCTCATCCTTGCCATCCCGGCCTTGATCAAAGGTCGAGTCGCGGCTGGTGAAGTCGGGCGAGCACTCCAAGTTCCCTTCCTCGTCTTCGTATTGGCCCTCGGGCTAATCGTGAAGGCGCTTTCCGTACACGGTTTGGGCTCACTAGTCGTCCATGTGATGCCTGCCGGCACCTCTTTCGGATCGCTGCTCTTGATTGCGGTTGTCGCGGCCGTGCTTGCCAATCTCATCAACAACCTGGCGGCGGTGCTCCTGCTTCTCCCCGCCGCGGCAGCGATCGGTGTTGGACCAGTTCTGGCGGTGCTGATCGGTTGCAATGCCGGGCCTAACCTCACCTATGTCGGTTCGCTCGCCAACTTGCTCTGGCGGAGGGTCGTCCGCCAGCATGGAGAGGTTTTCCTCAGCTGGGAGTTCGTACGCCTGGGCGCCCTTACCGTTCCACCGGTGCTGCTGGTCGCGACCGGAGCCCTCTGGGTCTCGCTCAGGCTGGTGGGATGAGACTCAGGACGTTTCTGGGGACGTAGTCGCCTCTCGTTTGCTGGTCCCGATCAGGCCCAATGCCGGGCCGAGTAGGACGAATCCGAGTGTCGCCACCAGTCCCTCGAACAATCCGCGTTGCAGCCCCTCAGTCAAGGACTGTTCGGCGCGCCATTCGAACATTGTCATGGCCACAGCGACGACCACGATTACCACAGCGCCGAGCAGCCAGGGTCGCCGCGCCAGTCGAGCGCAGCCAAAGTACCGCAAATCGTCGGCGACATCGCCGGCCGGTCCACTTGCCTCAGTTGCGACGGCACCGCTGCGCACCAGCCAGGCCGCAGTCGCCAGCAGCGCCAGCAGCGCCAAGCCGGCCAGTCCGCCCACCAACGCCATCCACCGCGCGGGCAAGCTGGCCGAGAAGTTGACGATAAAGAGAACAATGCCCACGGCCGTAGCCATCCCAGCGAAGAGCGCGATCCACACCCGGCGCCGAAGAAGACCGATCTCCGCGGCGGGCATGACAGCTGTGCGCCGACGTACCACAGCCCTGAGTCCAGCCAGAACTCCTGCCACCAATGCGACTTGCGGTGCGATCAGGATCCCCAGCGCCGCGGGTACAAAGAGGGCCAGGGAGCGTCCATTGTCAAAGCCGGACTGCGCCGAGTCACTCGCCGGGAACTGGGAGATTCCCAGGGCCAGCGCCGTCACCGCTAGTGCCCCGATGGCGATGAGTGCCGAACGGCGAGCACCCTCCGACGCCAGCTCCTCGGCAAACCGAGCAGCGAGTTGGTGTGGGTCACCAAGCCGACCCTCGCAACCGGGCTCGCAGGCGATGTGGTCTTCGAACTCGAGGAGGATGAGGTGGCGCTGGCGCGAGGAGACTCCGCGGGCGCTCAGTTCTCGATCTAGTTCCGTGATCCAGCTCATCCGAACACAGCTTCAACCGCTCGGACGAACTGAGTCCACTCCTGACGGCGCACCTGAAACCTTGACCGTCCCGAGCCAGTCAAGTGGTAGACACGGCGGCGTCTTCCCGCTGCAACTGCCCAGGAGCTGCTCAGCAGTCCTTCGCGTTCGAGGCGATGCAGCGCGGGATAGATAGTTCCTTCGGCCATGTCGAAGACGCCCCCGCTGCGTTCCTTCAGACGTTGCACGACGGCGTACCCGTGCGCCGGGCCGTCAGCTATGGTGGCCAGGATCAGCGAGTCCAGCTGTCCTTTGACGGTGTCCGTCTTCATACCTAGCGATTATAGGCATAGCGAAGCGATGTGTCAAGCCGGTTGGCAATGCCCCGGTGTGGCGAGGGTCTTCCCGGCTTCGGATTGCTGCACGAACTAAAGATTTGCACGACGTGCAAGTAGCCTGCTAGGTTGCCCGGGTGGAAGAGCACCTGGGCAGGCGAGATCGCAAGAAGATCGCGTCGAGACGGTCGCTCCGATCAGCTGCCGTCAGACTTGTCGCCGAGCGGGGCCTCAAGCACGTAACGGTGGAGGAGATTGCCGAGGCGGCAGATGTCTCGGCCCGCACCTTCTTCAACTACTTCTCCTCGAAGGAGGAGGCGATCGTCGGGCATGACCCCGAGCAAGCTGCTGAATTACGCCAAGCCCTGCTCGCCCGTCCGGCTGAGGAGCCACCTCTGATCGCGGTCAGGCATGTCTTGGTGGACTTAGCCGCTCCCTTGGCCGAGCGCCAGGAAGATTGGCTGCTCCACATGCGTGTTGTCAGGCAGGAGCCCAGTCTTCTTCCCAGCCTGCTGGCGTCATTCGCGGCCCATGAGCGCAATCTGATCGAGGCCCTGGCGGAGCGAACCGGGACCGACCCCGACCGCGATCTCTATCCGGCCCTGGTGGCCGCTGCCTCGATGGCCGCCTTCCGGGTGGCGATGACGCACTGGCGCCACTGGGAAGGCAAGCGGTCATTGGCTCGTCTGGTCGAGTCGGCCTTCGCCCAGTTCGCTGCCGGGCTGCCCGAGCCAGCGCCGGTCAGCTCAGCGCCCCGTCGAGCTCCAGGGCCGGCGGGGATCGATGGCTCGCTCGGCAACAGCGGAGCACCAGTGCCACGGTCCAAGGCTGCTGCCGGAGTGGGTAGATGAACGAGCAGCCCGATCCCGGAATTGCCGCTGTCTTGAGCCAGCGGCGGGTGCTGCTGGTGATCGGGGCTCTGATGCTGGGCATGCTCCTGGCGGCCCTGGATCAAACCATCGTGGCCACGGCCCTGCCCACCATCGCCGGGGATCTCCACGGACTCTCCCACCTCTCCTGGGTGGTGACCGGGTATCTGCTGGCAGCCACGGTGTCGACACCGCTCTGGGGCAAGTTGGGCGACATGTACGGCCGCAAGATCTTCTTCCAGGCCGCCATCGTGATCTTTTTGATCGGCTCCGCCCTGTCCGGGTTGAGCTCGTCGATGATCGAGCTGATCGGCTTCCGAGCCTTGCAGGGACTTGGCGCCGGCGGCTTGATGGTCGGTGCGCAGGCCATCATCGGCGACGTGGTGCCCCCTCGCGACCGGGGCAAGTACCAAGGAATCTTCGGCGCCGTCTTCGGTCTCTCCAGCGTCGCCGGCCCCTTGCTGGGCGGCTTCTTCGTCCAGAACCTCTCCTGGCATTGGATCTTCTACATCAACCTGCCGATCGGTGCGATCGCCCTCGCGGTCACCACCGGTGCCCTCCCCAGCGCTTTGAAGCGGGTCCAGCACGTGATTGATTACATCGGTGCGGTGCTTTTGGCGGGCGGCGTCACCTGCCTGGTTCTGCTCACCACCCTAGGCGGTACGACCTTCCCCTGGGGATCAGCGCCGATCGCGACCCTGGCGGTGCTGGGGGTGATCCTGCTGAGCATCTTCGTCTTGGTGGAACGGCGGGCGGTTGAGCCCATCCTGCCCTTGAACCTGTTTCGCAATCGGGTCTTTTCGGCTTCCAGCCTGATCGGCTTCATCGTCGGTTTCGCCATGTTCGGCGCGATTACCTACCTGCCCACATATCTGCAGATTGTGCGCGGCGCCAGTCCCACCGGATCAGGACTTGACCTCCTGCCCCTGATGGCGGGGCTGCTGGTCACGTCCATTGGATCAGGACTGCTGATCAGCAAGTGGGGCCGCTACAAGATCTTTCCCATCGTGGGCACGGCGGTGATGGCGGTCGGCCTCTACCTCCTGTCCCTGCTCGACCTGACCACCAGCATGTTGACGATCTCTCTGTTCTTGGTCGTTCTCGGCTTGGGACTGGGCAGTGTGATGCAGGTTCTGGTGATCGCCGTGCAAAACGCGGTGCCGCACAGCGAACTGGGGGTGGCCACCTCCGGGGCAACCTTCTTCCGCTCCATCGGAGGTTCCTTCGGAACGGCGATCTTTGGCGCAATCTTCGCCAACGTGCTCACCGGAAACCTGACCCACTACCTGGCCGGTCGACACTTGCCAACCGGCTTCAGTGGTACCGCGGGAGCCAGCCCGGCCGTCCTGGCCAAGCTACCTCACGCGGTCCACGCCGCTTACATCCAGGCGGTCAACGCCTCCTTGCACCCGGTGTTTCTCTGGGCAGTGCCCTTTGCTGTTCTCGCCTTTGCCATCACCTGGTTGCTGAAAGAGGTCCCCTTGCGCAAGACGGTACATGCGCCGCAACTGGTGACCACGCAACCAGCGGAGCTTGAGGCCTGAGCGAGACCACAGCGACTCGGTTAGCTAGGACAGCCGGCTGGAGCGCGCGCCGTGGATCTACGGTTCCGGCAGGCAGCCTCCTCCGATGAGTCGTTTCTTCAGCGGCCTGGGCCCCTTCGTGGTGCGCTTTCGCGTCCTCGTCGTGATCGGCTGGATCGTGGTCGCCGTCGTCTGCGTCCACTTCCTCCCCACCCTGGCCTCGGTGAGCAAGGACACCAACTCGGCCTTTCTGCCGGCGAGCGCACCGAGTTCTAAGGCCGAGGCGCTGGCCGGACCCTTCCAGAACTCCAAACTGGCGGCGGCCACCCTGGTCGTCGCCAGCAGCAAACCCCTGACTGCGGTCGATAACCAGGCCATCACAGCTTTCGAGGCCAAGCTGCGGACCATGCCCAAAGTGAGCCTGGTGCGGGACTTGGGCACTTCCCCCAACGGACAGTCTCGCCAGGCCCTGATCGAGCTCTCAGTGCCCGCCTTCGGGGGTGGCGATGGCGCGCAAGTGGTGCACTCAATCCGGGCCGGATTCCATGCCGCCAGCGCGCCCGGACTGACTTACTACCTGACCGGTGACCTGCCTTCCATCATCGACAGCCAGCAGTCGTCCAAGCACTCGCAGAACCTGACCCAGCTCTTCTCCCTGGTCTTCATCGTCGCCCTCCTCTTGATTGCCTTCCGGGCGCTGCTCGCTCCTCTGATCACCCTGTTACCGGCCGCCCTGGTGCTGGCGCTGGCCGGTCCGGTCGTCGCCGAGGCGACCCACCTCGGAGTTCAGGTGTCGGTGATAACCCAAGTTCTGCTGATCGTGCTGCTCTTGGGGGCCGGCACCGACTACGGTCTCTTCCTGGTCTTTCGCGTCCGGGAAGAACTTCGCCGCGGACTCGACCCCCACGCGGCGGTGGTCAAGGCGGTCAGCACCGTCGGGGAGTCGATCACCTTCTCGGCCATGACTGTGATTGTGGCGCTGCTCAGTTTGGTGCTGGCTCAGTTCGGTCTCTATCAGAGTCTGGGTCCGGCTCTGGCGATTGGGATCGGTCTCATGCTGCTGGCCGGCCTGACCCTGCTTCCCGCCTTGCTCGCCATCTTCGGACGTGCCGTCTTTTGGCCCACCCGAGCTCGTTTGGAGGAGCGCCCCCGGGGTGGAATCTACGCCTGGTTTGGGGAACGGGTGGTGGCGCGTCCCCTGATGATCCTGGTGGTCGGAGTGGTCGTCTTCGGGGGAATGGCTACGGCTGCGTTGACCAGCACCACCGCCGGATTTGGCAATACCTCGGCGCCCAGCGGCACCAACTCCGCTGCAGGGGCGGCGGTTCTGGCCCGTGACTTTCCTGCCTCCAACGTGCAAGCCTCGGCAGTCCTTTTCCGGTTGCCGGAGTCGGTGTGGAGCGACCCCGCCGTTCTCGCCGCCGCGCAATCCGACTTAGTGGCGACCCACCAGTTCCGCCGCGTCGTCGGTGCCTTGGAGACGTCCCGACTGACACCGGCCCAGGTCACCAGTCTGCACGCCCGGCTGGGCCAGCCCAGTCTGCTCTCTCCCACCGAGCCGGTCACGGCGACGACCTCGCCCGCGCTCTACAACGCCTACCGAGAACTCGCCCAATTCATAAGTCCCGACGGCCACACCGTCCAGTACTCGACCCTGCTCCTGCGCAATAACGACAACTCCGCCCGGGCCCTGGCTGCGGTACCAACGGCTCGGTCGGCCGTGGCCCACGTGGCGACCCAAATCGGAGCCAGAGAGAGCGGCATTCTCGGTGTGTTGGCCTTCGCCTACGACGTGCAGAACTACTCCAGCAGCGACCTAGTCCACATCATTCCGGTGGTCACCATTCTGATCGCCCTGCTTTTGGCCTTGGTGCTGCGCAGCCTGGTGGCGCCGGTGTACCTGGTGGTCAGCGTGGTTCTCTCGTATCTGGCCGCTTTGGGCCTGGTTTCGCTGATCTTCGTGCACATCCTGGGTCAGGACGGCGTCAACTTCCTGTTGCCTTTCCTCATGTTCGTGTTCCTCATGGCCTTGGGTTCGGACTACAACATCCTGATGATGACGCGCATCCGCGAGGAGGTCCAGTTGATGCCGTTGCATCAGGCAATCCGCCGTGCCGTGGGCATGACCGGCGCCACCATCAGCACCGCCGGGCTGGTCTTGGGCGGCACCTTCGCAGTGCTCGGACTGGCCGGCGGCGGTTCGTCGGGAGGCTCGGAGATTCAGCAGATTGGATTCGGGGTCGCGGCCGGCGTCTTCATGGACACCTTTGTCATTCGCACCCTGCTGGTGCCCTCCGCCGCTGTCTTGCTGGGACGGTGGAACTGGTGGCCGTCTCAACTCTCGCACCGCCCCGGCGGCGCGAGCTAGCCGGCAGTGGAGGCCAAGCACTCCTAGTCGGCTGTACCGCCGGCTGCCGATCTGGGCCTTGCCCGGCTTCCTCTGGCCGGGACGTCGGGACCCCTCCGAGTCGGCCTTCCCAGCACTTCTCTGGGGCATCTCTAGTGGCTGACTTACCAGGGTGTGACAAAGGATCAATTGCCAGACAAATCTATTTGCGATCTGGATGCAACTGTGCTACGGTGGCGCTGTTGCCAGGTGGGGACCCAGCAGCGAAGGAGTGGAGCATGGCTACGGTCGGATTGACCGGACCGGTCGGGCGCCTGGAACGGTTTCGCCAGGCCCTCACCCCTGCCGAGTGGCGCCGTGCCCAGTTCATGTTTGGCACCATCATCCTGCTCCACGTGGTCGGGTTCGGAGTCTTCCTCTTCTTCGTCGTGCCGTACCACTACAAGGGCCTGGGAATCGGAGTCAGTGTGCTGGCCTACACCTTGGGGCTACGCCACGCCTTCGATGCCGACCATATCTCGGCGATTGACAACACCACCAGGAAGCTGATGAGCGAGGGCCAGCGTCCCCTCAGCGTGGGCTACTTCTTCTCATTGGGGCACTCCACCATCGTGGTCGCCATCGGCGCCGGAATCGTGATCGCCGAGAAGACGGTCTATTCCGCCATCTCCCATCAGCATTCCGGATTGGAGCAGTTCGGGGGGATTTTCGGGACCGTGGTGTCGGCCTGCTTCCTCTACCTGATCGCGGCCCTCAACATCGTCATTCTGGCGGGGATCGTCGCCGTTTTCCGAAAGATGCGGCAGGGCCACTACGACGAAGCGGAGCTGGAGACCCAGCTCAACAACCGCGGTTTGATGTTCCGCTTCTTCGGCCGCTGGATGAAGGCCATTACCAAGCCCTGGCAGATGTACCCGGTGGGCGTGGTCTTCGGTCTCGGCTTCGACACCGCTACCGAAGTTTTGCTGCTGGCCACCACTGCAGTGCTGGCATCGGAGGCGCTGCCCTGGTACGCGATCATGTGCCTACCCATCTTGTTCATGGCCGGTATGGCGCTGATGGACACCTTCGACGGTTGTTTCATGAATGTCGCCTACGGCTGGGCTTTCTTCAACCCGATCCGCAAGGTCTACTACAACCTCGCCATCACCGGTCTCTCGGTGGCGATCTGCTTTCTGATCGGCACCATCGAGGTGCTGGGTCTGCTTCCTCAGGAGCTGCACCTGAAGGGGCCCTTCTGGCATTTCATGGCGGGGTTCAACATCAACGCCGCGGGCTTCGTGATCGTCGCCCTGTTCGTTGTGACCTGGTCCGCTGCCGTCTTGATCTGGCACTTCGGCCACGTCGAAGAGAAGTGGGCGGCTGGCCTCAAGGGCCACGGCGACATCGCCAAGGCATGAGCGTCTATCTCACCACTCTCACCACTGACCCAGCTCGGTATCTGTTTCCAAGACCGTCTTCAGGCCACTGAGAACCCAGTTCCACCCCCCGCCAGCATTCTCGTCCTCCATGCCGCCGGAGAGGAGCTTGACGAGCAACGGCGCGCCGGCCAGTTCATGGGTGACAGTCAGTCGACTGACTCCTACTTTGCCTTCCTGAATCTCATAGGTGAGGCGGGTGAAGCCCTGTGCCTTCATTGCCTCGTCCATCAGCATGCGCCAGGTTTGCACTAACTTTCGGGGCGGATCAACCGCGATCACCTCGCCGTCCACAGCCAGCTCAGGTGCCCCCATGGCACGCATGGTTTCGCTGCTCTTGCCGAGGTAAGCCCCACCCGGCCGCAGGTCGTACTCAGCGCGGCCACCGTACCCGAATCTGTCCGTCCATTCCGGCCTTGGGATGGCGTCCCAAATCGCCTGGGCGGTGGCTTTGATGTACACCCGATAAACCTGAGTCGTGTCGCTGACCGTCATGCCGTCTCCTCCAGTTGATTCTTCAGGTCGGCGAGAGCCGACACCTGGCGCTCGGTGTACTTGTCGATCCAGCGGTCATGGAGGAGCCGGATGGGCACCGGGTTCAGGAAGTGCAACTTTTGTCTCCCCGACCGCCGCGTCACCACCAGCCCGGCCGCCTCCAAAAGACGGAGGTGCTTCATCACCCCAAAACGGGTCATCTCGAGCTCCGATTCAAGATCGGTCAAAGTGCGC